>JBKDUW010000224.1:0-2794 GCA_046339235.1 Erythrobacteraceae bacterium
CCAAGGCGGTCGTCACCAAGCACCTGCCCGGCATCGACCAGCACCCGTCCTACGACCAGTTCAAGGCGATCAGCCTGAAGTCGCTTGCGCCGTTCTCGCAGGGGATGATTACAGACGAGCTGCTCGGCAAGATCAACGCCGATCTGGCCGCGATCAAATAGACCTTCCGGTGCGGGGACGAGGAGCTCAGTCATCTTCGTCCTCGTATCCCACCAGCGCAAGCGCGCGCGCGCGGCGCTGATTGAGCGCGCACCAGCGCAGCAGCGCCTCCTCGCGGCCGTGGGTGATCCATGTCTCTTGCGGATTGACCTCGGCGATGGTGGCGGTCAGCTCGCTCCAGTCGGCGTGGTCCGAGATAACCAGCGGCAATTCGACCCCGCGCTGGCGGGCGCGTCCGCGCACCCGCATCCAGCCGCTCGCCATCGCGGTGACGGGATCGGGCAGGCGGCGGCTCCAGCGATCGGCCAGCGCAGCAGGCGGTGCGATCACGATGTGGCCGCGCATCGCCTCCTTCGAGGGCGCATCGCTCACAAGCCGCAGATCCCCCAGCATCACGCCGTGATCCTCATAGAGGCGGCACATGGCTTCCATCGCGCCGTGCAGCCAGATGGCGTCATGATGGCCTGACGCCCGCAACTCGGCGATCACCCGCTGTGCCTTGCCCAGCGCATAGGCCCCGACGAGGATACAGGATTCGGGATTTTCCTCTAACGAAATCAATAATTTAGAGATTTCCTCAGCAATCGGCGGATGGCTGAAAACCGGCAGGCCGAAGGTCGCCTCGGTGATGAAAATGTCGCAAGGGGTCACCGCAAAGGGCGTGCAGGTGGGATCGGATGCGCGCTTGTAATCGCCGGTGATGATCACCCGCTCGCCGGCGTGTTCGAGCAGGATCTGCGCGCTCCCCAGCACATGGCCTGCAGGGAGGAAGGTCGCCCGCACGCCGCCGCCGATAGCGACGCTCTCGCCATATTCAGCCGGGACGGCACCGTCGCGGGTGTTGTAGCGCAGCTCCATGATCGCCAGCGTCGCCGGGGTCGCAATCGTCTCCCCATGCCCGCCGCGGGCGTGATCGGCATGACCATGGGTGACCAGCGCGCGCGGAACGGCCCGCGAGGGATCGACCCATGTGTCGGCCGGGGCGATGTAGATCCCCTGCGGCTCGGGCCGGATCCAGGAAAAGGGCGCGCTCATGCTGGCTTAAACGAAACGGGCGCGGACAGGTTTCCCCGGCCGCGCCCGATCATCAGGATTTACCCCGCTCAGCCCTCGTCGGCCTCGGGTGCGGGCTTTTTGGCGGCGACCTTCTTCTTGACCGACACCTTCTTGGCCGCCTTCACCTTGGGCGGGGCCGGGGTCATCTCGAAGCTCGGCTTGTTGTCCTTGATGCTGACATGCACCTCGCCGCCATCCGAAAGCTTGCCGAACAGCAGTTCTTCGGCAAGCGGCTGCTTGATCTTTTCCTGGATCAAGCGGCTCATCGGGCGGGCACCATAGAGCTTGTCATAGCCCTTTTCGGCTAGCCATGCGCGCGCGTCGCTGTCGAACTGGATGTGGACGTTCTGATCGGCCAGCTGCAATTCGAGCTCGAGGATGAACTTGTCGACGACCCGCGCCACGGTCGGACGGCCGAGATAGCTGAACGGCACGATCGCATCCAGGCGGTTGCGGAATTCGGGGGTGAACATCTTCTTCACCGCCTCGTCGCCGGCATCTTCCTTGCTGACGTCGCCGAACCCGATGCCCTGCCGCGCCATGTCGGAAGCCCCGGCATTGGTGGTCATGATCAGCACCACGTTGCGGAAATCGACCGTCTTGCCGTGGTGATCGGTCAGCCGGCCATTATCCATCACCTGCAACAGGATGTTGAACAGGTCAGGGTGCGCCTTTTCGATTTCATCGAGCAGCAGCACGCAATGCGGGTTCTGGTCGATCGCATCGGTGAGCAAGCCGCCCTGATCATAGCCGACATAGCCCGGAGGCGCGCCGATCAGCCGGCTGACCGAGTGACGCTCCATATACTCGGACATGTCGAAGCGCTTCAGCTCGATGCCCATGATGCTGGCCAGCTGGCGCGCGACTTCGGTCTTGCCGACGCCGGTCGGGCCGGAGAACAGGAACGAGCCAATCGGCTTGTCCGGATCGCGCAGGCCGGCGCGGCTGAGCTTCATCGCGGTGGCGAGGCGGTGGATCGCCTCGTCCTGCCCGAACACCCGGTGCCTCAGATCGCGTTCGAGGTTTTCGAGCGCCTTCTTGTCGTCCTTGCTCACTGACTTGGGCGGGATGCGCGCCATCGTCGCGATCACCTGTTCGATTTCGCGTGCGGTGATGGTCTTCTTGCGGCGGCTCGGCGGGACGAGCATCTGCATCGCGCCGACCTCGTCGATCACATCGATCGCCTTGTCGGGCAGCTTGCGGTCATTGATGTAGCGCGCCGAAAGCTCGACCGCGGTCTTGATCGCATCGGGGGTGTATTTCACCTTGTGGTGATCCTCGAAGGCCGACCGCAGACCCTTGAGGATCTTGATCGTGTCCTCGATGGTGGGCTCGCTGACGTCGATCTTCTGGAACCGGCGCAGCAGCGCGCGGTCCTTTTCGAAGTGGTTGCGGAATTCCTTGTAGGTGGTCGAACCGATGCAACGGATCGCGCCTGACGACAGCGCGGGCTTGAGCAGGTTCGAGGCGTCCATCGCCCCGCCGCTGGTCGCACCGGCACCGATCACGGTGTGGATCTCGTCGATGAACAGCACAGCGTGCGGCATCGCTTCGAGTTCGGTTACGACCTGCTTGAGGC
>JBKDUW010000225.1:0-3268 GCA_046339235.1 Erythrobacteraceae bacterium
ACGTCGACACCATGATTGCGGTGCAGCGTTCGTCGACCGGCGACCGTCTGATCGAACTCGACTCGCCCAATGTGGCCGACCGCACCCCGTCGAACGCGATCCCGCAGACCCGCTTCCAACTGAACAACTTCACCTTCGTCACCCGTGCAGGTGCTCCTCAGGTGGTTCAGGCCCGCGGCGGTGCGGCGCTCAGCCTCACCAACGGCGTGATCGATGCCGGCACCAATCACTGCTTCCAGATCGACGAGCCGACCACTCTGACGGCGCTCATCGGCGTGGACTCGGTCGTGGGTGACTGCCCGGCGGTCGATCCGATCCGCGGCGGCGCTGGCAACACCAATGCCGACGTGGCGGCGCGCATCAACGGCGGCACCAACAACAACTTCGCTTTCGCCATCACGCTCACCAATGGTGTGGTGAACGGCGCAGGCGAGACCGGCCGCACGCCGTTTGCTGCTTCGGGTCGTTCGAGCTTCTTCCCGAACCGGACCTTCATCGGGGCGATCCAGAACGCCGCAGCGCTGACCAGCATCTTCGGCAACTGGACCTGCAACTCGGCGATCCAGAACTTCAACAGCGCGACGGGCAACTGCACGGGCCTTCCGGTCTACAGCTGATCGCGCCTTTCAAGTTGAGGGAGGCGCCGCATTCTGCGCGCGCCTCCCCCTTGCATTCTGACAGGCCAGCACCGGCCTCACTTTTTCAAGGCCTATACATGAGAGGGTCTAGCATTATGTCGACCGGCACGCGCCTGGCAGGGCTGCTGCTTCTCACCACGTCGCTCACCTTCCCGGTGATTGCGCACGCCCAGTCCGCCGACGAGGAGCCGGTCGCGCAGACCGCCGACGAACTGGCCGCTGAAGTCGAAGAGGCGCCGCCCGAGGAGGAACTCGAGCAGTCCGATATCTCGGTACCCGGCGGCGGGATTATCGTCACCGGCCGGCGCAACCGCGATCCGGCGCGCAATTCAGGCCAGGTGCTCACCGTATTGTCCGAAGCCGACATTGCCCGCACCGGCGAAGGCGACATTGCCGGCGCGCTTGGCCGCGTCAGCGGTCTCTCGCTGGTCGGCAACGGCCGCGTGTTCGTGCGCGGTCTGGGCGATCGCTACTCGCTCGCGCTGCTCAACGGCTTGCCACTGCCTAGCCCCGAGCCCCTCAGCCGCGTGGTTCCGCTCGACATTTTCCCCACCAGCGTGATCTCGTCCTCGCTGGTGCAGAAGACCTATTCGGCCAACTTCCCGGGTGAATTCGGCGGCGGGGTGATCAACCTCACCACCAAGGCAATCCCGACCGAGGACTTCCTCACTGTCGGCTTTTCGGTCAGCGGCGACACCGAAACCACTTTCGAGAACGGCCTGACCTATTTCGGCAGCCGCTGGGACACCTTCGGCTTCGACAATGGCAACCGCGATTTCCCGACCGCGCTGCAGGGCCTGATCGACAGCGGCACGCGCGTCAATGACGCGCCGATCGCTGTCCAGCGCCAGCTCGCCGGGCAGATCATGCCCCTGAACCTGGTCACGCTGCAGAAAAACGACGAGCTGCCGGCCAACTTCTCCGCCAACATCACCGGCGGCGCCTCGTTCGAGGTGGGCGACGGCAACTATCTTGGCCTGATCGCGACCGCCGGGATCACCAATACGTGGCGCAACCGCTCGGTCATCAGCCAGCAGTTCGGCGATGCCGAGTCCGGCGACATCATCTTCGATTCGAACACCTTCATCACCGATAACGAGGTGCTGGTGAACGGCCTCATCGGGCTGGGTCTCGACATCGGCGAGCACACCATCCGCTGGACCAATCTCTACATACGCGACACCCTCAAGACCGCGCGTCTGTCCCAGGGGACGGACTTCTTCACCGACCGCGTCACCGGGTTCGATTTCCAGACCCAGCAGACCGGCTGGTTCGAACGCCAGCTGATGGATTCGCAGATCGTTGCCGAATTCAACTTCAATGCTTTCGAGGTCGATTTGCGCGGCGGCTATGCCCAGACCGATCGCGAAGCGCCTTACAACGCCACCGTACCCTATTTCCGCACCAACGTGCCCGCCAATAGCGATCCTTTCGGCAACCTGTTCGTGGTCGATGTCGGCGCTCTGATCGGCGGAACCGAGCGTATCCAGGTCGGTTTTGAAGAACTGACCGAGAAGCTGTGGTTCGGCGGCGCGGACGTCTCCTACGAAGTGACCGACACGCTGAAGCTGACCGCAGGTTACAGCTATTCGGACACCGACCGGCGTTCGATCTCGTTTATCATCCGTCCGCTGATCAGCTCGACTGCCGAGTTCACCACCGCTCTGCGCGCTCTGGGCCTGCGGCAACCGGGCGAAATCATCAACGGCGCGACGCTAGCGACCGGTGCCAATGGGCAGCCGTTCTTCAACGTCACCGTCTCCGATCCGACCCCGTTCCCAGTGTTCGATGCGGCGCTGACGATCCACGCCGGTTACGGGATGCTGCGTTATGCGCCGACTGACACGATCACGATCGAGACCGGTCTGCGTTACGAAGACGCGTTGCAGGTAGCCGCGCCCGATCCGGTGTTCGGCGGCGGCAATATCGCCAACCCGACCCGCATCGCCAACGACTACTTCCTCCCCTCGGCCACGATCACATGGCAGGCGATGGACGATCTGCAAGTGCGCATTGCCGCCTCGCAGACGATCGCCCGTCCGCAGTTCCGCGAGCTGGTTGAACAGACCTATTTCGATCCGGAATCGAACCGCCGGTATCGCGGGAACCCGTTCCTGCAGGACAGCGAACTGATTAACGCCGAAGCGCGGGTCGAATACTACCTCGGCGGGCCGAGCAAAGTCAGCCTCGCGGGCTTCTACAAGAAGATCGACAACCCCATCGAGAACTTCCTGATCACCGCGCCAGGGATCATCGAGACCAGCTACGCCAACGCTCCTTCGGCCGAACTCTACGGGGCCGAGCTTGATGTGGGCTATGGCATTGATCTTTACGATTGGGGCGGGTTCTTTGAAACCAAGCAGTTCCTGATCCTCGCCAACTACACCTACACCCAATCGAGCATCTCGGTGGGTGCAGGCGATCTGGCGCCGATCCCGGGTGCACCCGGCCAGCCGGCCAGCCAGCTGTTCGATGATGGCGCGCCGCTGGTGGGCCAGTCGGATCACGTCGCCAACCTCTCGCTCGGCATCGAGGACACCGAGAAGGTGCAGCAGTTCACGGTTCTGCTCAACTATGCGAGCAAGCGCGTGACCCTGCGCGGCGGGGCACTTCCCGACGTGGTCGAGGCA
>JBKDUW010000226.1:0-13834 GCA_046339235.1 Erythrobacteraceae bacterium
TGGGCCAGTTCGAGGATGTAGTCGGTCATTGCGGCATCGGTAACATAGCGCCCCTCGAAAGGCTCGGGGGGGCGGAAGGACTTCTCGCCAACCAGAGCCGCAAAGCCACTCGCAGGCATGATTCGATCGCGGCCGTAGAAGCGCATGTCATGAGGATGGATAAACCAGGTCTTCCAGTCGCGCTGGTCCAGCCGATTAGCAAGTGCCCAGCTCACATCAGCCTGAGCGGTGAGGAAGGGGTCAAAGCGACGCATACCGAGCTGCTCCTCGGGGAGCCCAAAAAGGACGCCGTACTCAGTCCGCATTGTGTAAGCACCGAAGCCCGAAACCATGAGACGCCCTGCCCGCCAGGCCATCGCCCGGGCACGCTCAAGCCCCGTTAGAGCGAGTGCCGGATCGCCGAATAATTCCACTGGATCGGTAAAGCTTTCGCACTGAACGATAACCACCAGCTGGCCAGACAGGCCCGCAATCGGCTCCGCATCACAGGGCAGCGGATCCACCGAGGCGCGCCATATGTGCCACTGCGCAAGAAGGCAGGGCACCAGTCCCAGCCGCGCAACGTCGGCTTCCGGATCAGGCACTATGGCAAATCCTGTGCGGCGAATACGTGCCAGTGACAGCGTCAACCCTGCCCACGCGCCAAATGAAAATGCAACGCCCACCAGCCGTGGGGCGAGCCAGGCGTTCGACAGCAGAACCAAGATCAGCGCTAGCCCGCCGAGGCCTCCCGCCAACACCACCACCTGCCACGGTCGCATCGCTGAAAGGTAGAACTGGGGATGGCGGAACACCGCTCCAATCAGGGCGAAATCGCTAAAAACCAGCGGCTCGCCGAGTACCCTGCGCTTGATGTTGGAGATCAGCGACAAGGAGGCGGCGAGTATCGCGACGCCTGCGGCCGACACCATCGGTGCACCGGTGAGAAACAGCAGCACGCCAAACCCCAACAGGGCCGCCAACAACAACGCCGCCAGCCCGCAAACAGTGCGCGCGCCCATCACACCGCAGCCACTCGGTGCGGCGATGGCATCGGCCAACACTGCCAGCAGTGCCAGCAGCGGGAGTGCGACGACCAAGTCGGATAGCAGCCCGCCCATCATCCTGCCTCTTTCGCGGGGAAGGTCACGGCACGGCGACGAAGCCTCGCCATCAGCCCGGGTCTTCCCGTTCTCACGTCTGCCCGCTAAAGTCGATTTGTGCCCGAAATCAAAACAAAATTTCGTCGGAGCATCGACAATCCCTCGGCCAAGGGACTAGGGCGACAATCAAGAAGACAACAGTCCGCATGAGCCCGATCCTCGCATGAGCGCAGTAACCGCCCCGCCGCCGTCTGTTGGCACATTGCAGTCCCGGCGCCGGGTAATGCTGCTCCAGGGACTGATGGGGCCACTCTTCCAGAGGCTCGGCCGGGGGCTGCGCAAGGCTGGGCATGAGGTCTTCAAGGTCAACTTCAACGGAGGCGACCGGGCCTATTGGGGCCTGCCCAACGGAATCGATTATACGGGCACTCTCGCCGATTGGCCCGAAACTTTCGCGCAGCTGCTCGCGAAGCATCAGATCACCGATGTCATGCTGTTTGGCGATTGCCGCGACCATCACATGGGTGCGCTGACGATCTGTCGAGAACACGGGACCAGGGTCTGGGTTTTCGAGGAGGGCTATATCCGACCCGACTGGGTGACGATGGAGAATGGCGGCGTCAACGGCCACAGCATGCTCTCCCGCGATCCGCAGTGGTACCTTGAACGCGCTGCGCAGCTACCGTCCGTACCGGAGCATCGCAAAGTTCCCTCATCCTTCCGCAGCCGCGCCATGCAGGGGTTGTGGTACAATATTGCCGACGTCCTGACCCGCTGGCGCTATCCTGGCTGGCAGACCCATCGTCCATGGCACCCCTTAGTCGAGGGCGTGGGATGGGCACGCAAGTTAATGCGGCGCGGCGAGCGCAGGGAGCAGGGCGAGGCCCTGCTGGCTCGATTGCGGGACCAGGGCACGAGCTATTTTTTGTTTCCCCTGCAACTCGACTCCGACGCGCAGATCCGCCTCCACTCGCCCTTCGCAGGGATGATCGAAGCGATAAAACTGGTGCTCGAGTCCTTCGCGCAGAACGCCCCTGCAGGCACGCGTTTGGTGATCAAGGAACATCCGCTGGACAACGGGGTGCGCGATTGGCAACTTGAGACTGCCGATCTCGCCCAGCGCTTCAGGATCGCCGATCGGGTCGATTACCTCGCCTGGGGCGACATCGAGGCCATCGCCGAAGGTGCGCTGGGGATGGTAACAGTCAACAGCACCAGTGGCACGCTCGCGCTGGCGAGGGGCGCGCCGGTGGTGGTCCTTGGCAAAGCGGTCTATGATCTGCCCAATCTCACCTTCCAGAACGGGCTCGACCGCTTTTGGACAGAAGCAGCCGCTCCCGATGCCGCAACCTTCGCCGCCTTCCACCGGGTGTTGATCGATGAGTGCCTGATCCCGGGCGGCTTCTTCTCCGAAGAGGCGCTCGACAAGGTCGTCACCCACGCAATCGCCCGGTTCGAGGGCCGGCCGCTGATACCGGATTAAAGGCTGGACGATGGACCTCAACCTGTTCGAGCACGCGCTTGTCGCGGCGGCTGTCCAGACGCTTATCGGGATGCTCACTGGCAGGTGGTGGATTGGAGGCGCAATGCCTTCGTGCTACTTCATCGGACGCGAGCTGGCGCAGGCCGAATATCGCTGGATTGAGCAACTCGGCACGGGCCTGCGCGCTGAGATGCCGTGGCACGCCGCATTTGACCCACGGGTGTGGGAGACCGCCGATCAGATCGCCGACTGGCTCGGGCCCGTCATCGTCACTCTTGCTATTGCGCTGATCGCCCCCAGAATCGCCGCGCAGCTTGACCGCCCAGCCCTTGACGATCCCCCGTGCTGCCCATAGCCGCCAAGGCCGCCAGTGCACAGGAGAGCGCCGCGCATGAGGAGAATTCTTGTCACCGGCTCGGCCGGGTTCATCGGCTTCCACCTCTCGCAGCTGCTGCTGGAGGAGGGCTTGCGCGTGGTCGGCTATGACGGGATGACCGATTACTACGATGTGCGCATCAAGCAGCGCCGCCACCAGATGCTGCTGCAACACCCGCAATTCTCGTGCACCGAAGGCATGCTGGAGGATTTCGACCGCCTCCACGCGCTGGCGCTGGCGGAACAGCCGGACGTCATCGTGCACCTCGCCGCGCAGGCGGGGGTGCGCTACAGCCTCGAGAATCCGCGCGCCTATATTGATGCCAACCTGATCGGCACCTTCAACGTGATGGAATGCGCGCGCGAGCTGGGCGTGGATCACCTGCTGATGGCCTCGACCAGTTCGGTTTACGGCGCCAACACCGATATGCCGTTTGGCGAGGGGCAGAAATGCGACACGCCGCTCACCCTCTACGCCGCGACCAAGAAGGCGAACGAGGCGATGGCGCATTCCTACGCGCACCTGTGGGACTTGCCGGTGACGATGTTCCGCTTCTTCACGGTCTATGGGCCGTGGGGGCGGCCCGACATGGCGCTGTTCAAGTTCACCCGCGGGATCCTCGAGGGCACCCCGATCGACATCTACAATGATGGCGAGATGTACCGCGACTTCACCTATGTCAGCGATCTGGTGCGCGGCATCCGCCTGCTGATCGATGCGGCGCCGGTGCGGCCCGAAACGCCTGAAGACATCGCGCAAGGCGACAGCCTCTCGCCCGTCGCGCCGTTCCGGGTGGTCAATATCGGTAATGGCGAGAAGGTGCGGCTGATGGACTTCGTCACCGCGATCGAAGCCGAGTGCGGGCGCGACGCGATCAAGAACTTCCTGCCGATGCAGCAAGGCGATGTTCCCGCCACCTGGGCCGATGCCGCGCTGCTGCAATCGCTCACCGGCTATGCGCCGCAAACCCCGTTTCGCGAAGGTGTGGCACGGTTTGTCGCGTGGTACCGCGACTATTACCGCATCTAGGCCCTATTCGGGCTGGTCGGCGGGCTTGGCCGGCGCGGGCAGGGCGGCTTCGCCCGGCAGTTCGGCCTGACGTTCGCGCTCCAGCCGCTCCATATATTCGCGCTCGATCATCTCGACCCGCTCCTGCTCGGCGGCAGCCTGCGTATCAATAGTCGAGAGCCGCTCGGTCCGCGCCTTGTCGATCAGCTTGCCGAAACGCACGCCATCTTCCTCGGCCTTGTCCTTGTAGGCAGCTTCGATGAATTTCTGAGTGCAGCCGGTGAACCCGCCCGCGCCCGCAGGTGAGCAGCTCATCGCGCCGAAATCGCCGACATATTTGATTTCCTCGACCTGCCGCGCCCAGGACTTGTTCTCGGGGGAATCGGAGTAACGCAGGCTGGAGGGGATGCGATAGCGCTCGGCCTCGACCAGGATCTCGCAGATCACCACTTCGCCTTCCTTGGCCTCGGGGCATTCATCTGCGCTGTAGGCGATCACCATGTTGATCTTCTCGTTCGCGCTCTGCGCGGCGGCCGGGGTGGCGGCGGCGGCAATCGCGGCGAGCAAGACGAGAGCGACGGGGGCAAGCAGATGCTTCATGGCGAATGATCCTCTGTCGGGCACGACAACCATTGCAGCCATGCCCCTGACCGGCCCCGCTTGTCTAGGCCCAAGGGGCTGAACCGCGCGTGAAGCCTGATCCGGGCGGGCGGGCGGCGGGCGGGGTGGTTAGCGAAAAATTGAGTCCTGTTAGGCTAGGCGCGCAGGCGATGGACCGGAAGATCGCAGTCGTGGGGCTTGGCTATGTTGGCCTGCCGGTCGCCGTGGCGCTGGCCGAACGGTTGACCGCGCACGGCGCGCGGGTGACCGGCTTCGACATTTCCGCCAGCCGCATCGCAGCGCTGCAATCCGGCCATGATGCCACCCGCGAGATCGATCCGGCGCGGCTGACGTCATGCGGTCTTGAAGTCTCGGATGACCCGGCGGTGCTGGACGGCGCGAGCCTGATCATCGTGACTGTGCCGACCCCGATCACCGAGGAACGCCGCCCCGATCTCACCCCGCTTGAACGCGCCTGCGCCACCATCGGCCCGCGCCTTTCGAAGGGCGCGCTGGTGGTGTTCGAATCCACCGTGTTTCCCGGCGTGACCGAGGATATCTGCGGCCCGTGGCTGGCGGCGCATTCGGTCCTTCGGCAGGGCGTGGACTTCGCGCTCGGCTATAGTCCGGAGCGCATCAATCCGGGCGATCATGTCCACCGGCTCGAGACCATCACCAAGATCATCGCCGCCGACAGCGAACCCGCGCTCGTCCGGATGCGCGCGGTTTACGGCGCAATTGTCGATGCGGGCCTGCACGAAGCGCCCTCGATCAAGGTCGCCGAAGCCGCCAAGGTGATCGAGAACACCCAGCGCGATCTCAACATCGCGCTGATGAACGAGATCGCGCTGATCTTCGACCGCATGGGGATTGCCACGCGCGATGTGCTGGCGGCGGCAGGGACCAAGTGGAACTTCCTGCCCTTCACCCCCGGGCTGGTCGGCGGGCATTGCATCGGGGTCGATCCGTTCTACCTCACGGCTGCGGCGGAAAAGCTCGGCTACCGGCCCGAGGTGATCCTCGCCGGGCGACGCATCAACGATTCCATGGGGCAGGCAATCGCGCAGAAGCTGGTCAAGCTGCTGATCGGGCAAGGTATTTCGCCGGCCTGCGCGAAGGTTGGCGTGATGGGGCTGACCTTCAAGCAGGACGTGCCCGACATCCGCAATTCCAAGGTGCCCGATATTCTTGCCGAACTCGCCGAATACGGGATCACCGCGCTGGTGAGTGATCCGCTCGCCGAGCCGGAGATCGCCGCCGACGAATATGGTATTACGCTGAGCGCGCCCGAAGAATTGGCCGGACTCGATGCGCTGGTGCTGGCGGTGAACCACGCGCAATATCTCGCGGACCCGTCGGCGCTGGTCGCGAGGGTGCGGCAGGGCGGCGTGCTGGTCGACGTGAAGAGCGCGCTGGATCGGGAAATCATGCCAGAGGAGTTGGAATATTGGAGCCTCTAGGCCATCGCAATCCACTGTTTCTCACGTGGTCGTTGACCTTGCCTCTGAGCGTCTTTAGCGCGTAGCCGCGAGATCAAGGACCATCCCAGTCATGGCATCACTCATCGGCAAGGCCTTCCTCGCCCCGCTCTGGGTTCTGCAACTGGCGACTGGGGCGAAAAGCTTTCTGAACAATCCGTTAATCGGGTCGCGGCGACTAAACAGCATTGGTCTACACGTTGCACGGGTCAGGTTAGCCGATCTGATGTGTCGCTGGCGGCGGCGGCGACTGGCAAGCAAGGTGCGCACTGAGTGGCGCGAGGCCTTCGACCGTGATGGATTTGTGGCGATTCCCGACATCGTCCCTCCGGCGGAATTCGCCGCCTTGCGAGAAGCCGTGCTCGGCTATCACGGGCTGACCCGGGAAATGCTTCAGGGTGATGCGATCACGCGGCGCATGGCGGTCGACCCCGCCATGCTGAACGCTATCCCCGCCCTGCGCCATTTGCTTAAGCGCAAGGATGTCGTTGCCCTTTTTCACTATGTCGCCAGCTACCGTATTACGCCGCTGCACTACATTCAGACCATCGCTAGCAAGGCCAAAGGGAACGAGCCCGACCCACAGGAGACGCTGCATGCGGACAGCTTCCATTCCTCACTTAAGGCCTGGTTGTTCTTCAATCCGGTGAGTGAGGCGGACGGGCCCTTCACCTATGTCCCGGGATCACACCGCTTCACGCCCGAGCGCCTCGCGTGGGAGCGCGAGCGAAGCCTTGCCGACCCCAAGGCAATTGACCGGCTTTCGGCGCGCGGTTCCCCGCGGATCGGCGCGGGCGAATTGACAGCGATGAAACTGCCAGCGCCGCGGGCTTTTGCAGTGCCCGGCAATACGCTGGTGGTAGCCGATACAGTGGGCTTCCACGCGCGCGGACCGTCCGTGCGCGCGGGGGAGCGCGTTGAGCTTTGGTGCTATGCCCGGCGTAACCCGTTCCTGCCGTGGCTCGGCGGCGATCCAAGCAGCCTGCCGGGCATCGCCGAACGACGCGTCAGGGTGGTGTGGGCCGTTCGGGACAGGCTGGAGAAGTGGATTGGCCAGCCTTGGCATGCCGTTGGCTTGCGCCCTCCTCTCGATACGCGCTAGCCAGAGGTCAAATCCTTTCACTCACCTTGATCGCAATCCGGCAACCCAGCCGGATCGCCCCGGCGAGCAGCGGATAGGCGGGCGCGCGTTCGGCGCCGTTGGCAAGCGCTGCATCGCGGTGTTCGCGCTCATCTGCGCGGAAGGCTGCGATCATTTCGGCGAGTTCGGGGTCCGCGCCGCTCGCCTCGAGCTTGTCGAGCTGGTCGCTGTAATGCTTGTCGATCTCGGTTTCGACCGCGGCCGTGCAGGCCATCGCCGCTTCCGGCCCGAGCAGCGCCGTGCCAGCGCCCAGCGCATAGCCCGCTGCCGCCCAGAACGGGTGCAACGCCGTCGGGCGCACCCCGCGCCGCGTCAGCAGCGCATCGAACTTGGCGCGGTGCTCGCGCTCCTGCTCGGCCATATGGCGGATCTCGGCCGAATGCGGGCCGCGATCGCCCATCACGGCAAGCTGGCCTTCATAGATGCGGGTCGCGCCGAATTCGCCAGCCTGATCGACCCGGATCATGCGGTGGAGTTCTTGCCTGTCCATCATCGGCTCCTTCGCTGCAGTTCCTACTTCCTATACGCGGCGAGCGCCACCACGGCCGCACCGGCAGTGCAGGAAATCAGGAAATTGAAGCCCGCGAGCGAGATTCCGAACAGATCCCACGGCGCGACATCGCAGCGGATCAGCGGAGCGGCGGCGGGGTTCATCACGTCGATGTTCGACGGCAGGGTCGAACAGCCGGTGATGCCTTCCCACCAGTGATATTCGACCCCTGCGTGAAACCCGCCGATCGCGCCTGAGGTGATGATCGCGAGGCCCGCCAGCCCGGTCCACAGTCTGGCGGGCGGCATGAAAAAGGCGAGCAGCCCGAGCCCGAGCGCGGCGAAATGCGGGTAGCGCTGCCACCAGCACATCTCGCACGGCGGCAGGCCGAAGCCGTATTGCGACACATAGGCCCCGCCGAGCAGCGCGGCCGGAACCAGCACGGCCAGCAGCCGCGCCTTGCCCAGACTATCCATCAATCAGAGCCCTAAGGCTTGGCCGAAAGCGGGGCCGGACGCAGGGCCACCGTGCTGCGGGTGGTTCGGCGCAGGGTCTCCATCGCATAGTGCATCTGGAAATCCTCGACGCCCTGGTCCTTGAGCTGGGCGGCGGTCAGCTGGAAGCGCGGATCGGGGGACTTGTCGGCCTCCATCTCCTCGTCCTTGACGCCGATCTCGTTGATCAGGTGGCCGCGCAGATCGCTCTCGCGGGTCTGGTACTTGGTGCGCAGCGCCAGATCGGGATCGGACAGCTGCGGCACCGCGATGTCGGGCTTGATCCCGCCTTCCTGCACCGACTTGCCGGCCGGGGTGAAGTAACGCGCTGTCGTCAGCTTGAGCGCCGCATCGGGGCCAAGCGGCAGCAGCGACTGGACCGAGCCCTTGCCGAAGCTGCGCTCGCCCATGATCAGCGCGCGGCGGTGATCCTGCAGCGCGCCAGCGACGATTTCCGAAGCCGAGGCCGAACCCGCGTTGATCAGCACGATCAGCGGCACGCCGTCTGCCATATCGCCGCGATAGACCGTCTCGGCATCATAAAGCATCGTTTCGCCGCGCGCGCGGCCGCGCTGGCTGACAATCCGGCCTTCGGTCAGGAACAGGTCGGCGAGTGCCACCGATTCATCGAGGCTGCCGCCGGGGTTGTTGCGCAGATCGAGCACCAGCCCGCTGACGCGCCCGCCGGGGGCCTTTTTCTTGATCTCCTGCCACGCGGTAAAGACATCCGAGCCGACATCGGCGGAGAATTCGTTGACGGTGATCACGCCAACATTGCCGCCGGAAAGCTCGTGGGTCACCGGCTCGAGCTCGATCACGCCGCGGGTCACATCGACTTCGAGCGGCTCCTCGCGGCCCGGGCGGAACACCGTCAGCCGGATCGAAGTGCCCGAAGGCCCGCGCATCTGTGCCACCGCATCATCGAGGCTGCCGCCATAGATCAGCTTGCCATCAAGGTGGGTGATGAAGTCGCCGGCCTTGATGCCCGCGCTGTCGGCCGGGCTGCCGCGGAACGGCGAGACCACCTTGACTGCGCCGTCCTCCATCACGACCGAAAGGCCGAGACCGGAATAATTGCCGTCGATCATGGTTTCCAGGCGCTGGAGATCGCCGCCGTCGAGATAGGCCGAATGCGGATCGAGCGCTGCCAGCATCCCGTCAATCGCGCCGCGGATCAGCACCTCGTCCTCGACCGGCTCGACATAGCTGGCCTTGACCCGCTGGAACACCGCGAACAGCTTGGCAAATTCGGGCCCGGCGCGGCCATCGACCTGCGCCATGGTGGCGGTGGTGGCGGGGATCAGCGCGACAGCGGTGACAAGCGCGGCGCTGCGCAGGAGAGCGGCGATTTTCATGAGGTGTGCAAAGCTCCTTCGACTTGAGAATGTATAGGTTTGCCGGGCTTAACGCCAGATGGGAGGCATGGCTGGCTGCAAAGCGTATCGACCGGGGACAGGCCCGCACCGGTGAGTGTCATTCGGTTGAAAATTATCGCAGATATTGCAATGGGTTGACTGGAGCGCCATCGCGCCGCAACTCGAACGAGACCGGCGCCGCGCGTCCGCCTGCCACCCCGACAGGACTGCCGCCGATGACCGTATCGCCCACCGCGACGTCGGTCCGGGCAAGGCCGGTGACGAGGCTGGTCCAGCCGCCGTCATGCTCGATGATGACGATTCGCCCGAACCCGCGATAGGCGCCGGCAAAGGCCACGCGCCCGCGCGCCGGGGCGACCACCTGCGCGCCGGCAACCGGCGCGAGCACCAGTCCGGTGCTGGCAAGCCCGCTGTCGCGAAGCGCCCCGAAGCCCAAGAGCGTGCGCCCGTCGACCGGCAGCTGGAAATCGCGCGGAGGCGCGCCGGGGCTAGCGGACGGGGTCGGCGCGGCATCGGCCACCAGCGCGGCGGACAGATCCCTGGGCCGCAGCACCGGGCCAGGCAACGCGGCGAGCTCGCGCCGAAGCGCGGCAATATCATCGAGCCGCTCCACCAACCCGTTGAGATCGCGCGCTTCCTCGGCCAGCCCTAGCGCGCGCTCGGCTTCGCGCGAAGCCGCGCCGCGGGCGTTGCGCGAGGCAATGCGCTGCTGGTTTTCGAGCGCGGCGAGATCGGCGCGGCGGGTGCGCAGGATCTGCTCGCTGTCCTGCAGTTCGGCCAGAGCGCGGGCGGCATCAGCCTCGAGCGCGCGGCCGCGATCAAGCTCGGCGCGCAGGCCGGCGGTGCGGGCGCGGATCTGCGGCACCGCGCTGTCGAGCACGGCGCGCACGTAAACCACTTCCTTGAGCGAACCCGGCTGCAAGGCCGACAGCGCCAGCGGGCGGCGCGCGGCGGTCTGCAAAGCGGCGGCGAGGCGCGCGGTCGGCTCCTGCTTTTCGGCCAGGCGGGCGGTGAGCGCGGCCCGCTCGCCGCGCACGAGCGCATGGCGCGCGCGGGCGACCTCGATATCGGCCTCGGCCTGCTGGATGCGGGCGGCGAGTGCGGCGGCTTCGCGCGCGGTGCGGGTGGCGGCCTCGGTCGCGGCCTCGGCCTCCCGCGTGAGCCGCGCGGCGCGGCTCTGGGCACGGCGGCTTTCGCGCGACGCACGGGCCAGCTGCGCTCCGGCCTCGTCAGGCTCGATCAGCAGCGCCGCCGGGGCCGCGCGGGTGACGGGCAGCGCGGCAAACAGCGCAGCGCAGACAGTCGCGGCGGCAAGCGCGGAAAGGGTCGCGGAGCGAGACATCGGCCTACCCTGCCCGATGATAGGGATGGCCTGCAAGGATTGTGGTGGCGCGGTAGAGCTGTTCCATCAGCATCGCCCGGGCAATCATGTGCGGCCAGGTCGCCGGACCGAAGGCGAGCAGCAGGTCAGCGGCGGCGCGCTCGGCATCCGAATGCCCGTCGGCCGCGCCGATAACGAAGCGGGTCTCGCGCACGCCTTCATCGCGCCAGCGCTCGAGCAACGCGGCGAAATCCTCCGAAGCCATGGCTTTGCCGCGCTCGTCGAGCAGCACGGTGCGGCAGGGGGTGAGCGGATCAGCGGCCTTGCCTGCGCCGGTATCGGGCCATTCGGTAAGCTTCACCGGCCAGGTGATCCGCTTGGCATAGCGATCCACCAGCTCGACCTCAGGCGACCGGCCAATCTTCCCGCGCGCGATGATGTGAAGGAGAATGAGCGGAGTCCTTTTTTCTCGCGGCACAAGGCTTCGCCTTGGCCTGCTGAGGGGGCGGCCTACCGGCCGGCCGGCGGTCGCCCTTGCGGCCTCTACGAGGCCGATAATTTCGCCAAACGGTCGCGCAGCGACCGCAAGGCCACGCGGCCGAGCCGCAGGCGCTCAAGCCCGCAGGGCTTGAAACAGCGCCGAGGACGCTCGCCCGGAGGGGCGAGCGAAAGACAGACTACGCCCTACCCTGCGTCGCTTCGCCGCCTTCGAACGACCACATGCGTTCAAGGTTGTAGAAGGTGCGCACTTCGGGGCGGAACAGGTGGACCACGACGTCGCCCGCGTCGATCAGCACCCAGTCGGCAGCCGGCAGGCCTTCGACCCGCGCATTGCCGAACCCGGCTTTCTTGATCGCTTCGGCGAGTTTCTGCGCCATCGACGCGACCTGCCGCGTCGAGCGCCCGCTGGCGATCACCATGTGATCGGCAATCGAGCTTTTGCCCTCGAGCGGGATCGAGACGATTTCCTGGGCCTGATCATCGTCAAGCTGGGTCATCACGAGCTCATGCAGCGCTGTCGTGCTCACGTCAGAGCGCGCCAGCGACTGGGCTGTGGTGGCTGCGGCTTGCGCCGGGCCAAACGGGATGGATGCGACAAAGGCCTCGGTGGTCGGCAATCTTGTATCTCCAGAGTGTAGGGCGATGACAGCGGACTCTACGCAAGCGGGCACACGGTCGCGCCGAACCGCTTGGATAGCGTGTCATGCGCCCCCGCATGAGCGGATGCTGCGGAATGTCAGCCGGTCGCGCGGCGGCATATCGCGTTTCACGTTATGACGATCCTGTCCGAGCAAAACCTCGGCCCACCCCGCATCGGCACGGCGGATAGCCGTGGCCGAGCGGTGATCTGGATCGAAACGCAATAACACCAGGGCCGGTGCGCTCCATTGCCCCCGTTTCCGAAAACTGGCGACGGGCGTTCGATATCGCCTGAGCCAGACCATGGCGGGGCTCGTCATGGCATCGCTATCATAGCCCGGACGGGCGATGACCGCAATCGGCATTGTCCGCGCGATCCGCCGCCAGCCCTTCCACAGGTGGAATTGCGCCAGATTATCGGCCCCCATCAACCACACGAAGCGCCGTTTTGGGTAGCGCCGGACAAGCTTCGTCAGCGTGTCGACGGTGTCGCGGGGGGCGAGATCGAGGGCGATCGCGCTCGGGATGATCGGCGCGCGCCGCGCCTGCTTTTCGGCCGAGCGCAGCCGCGCCTTCAAGGAGCCCATGTCGTCCTGCGGCTTCAAGGGATTGCCGGGCGAGACCAGCCACCACACCTCGTCGAGCCCGAGCGCATCTGCGGCGAATAGCGTGATTCGCCGATGCCCGCCATGCGCGGGGTTGAAGCTGCCGCCGAGCAGCCCGGTAATCTCTGGACGCGAACGCACGTGCTTCAGGCCCTGATTCTCACGCGCGGACTTGGCCTGCGCCGCGCACTTGCCACTTGTAGGTCGTCAGCCCCTCGAGCGCGACCGGCCCGCGTGCGTGCAGCCTCCCGGTGGCAATGCCGATCTCTGCCCCGAGCCCGAACTCGCCGCCGTCGGCGAATTGCGAGGAGGCGTTGTGCATCACGATCGCGCTGTCGACTTGCGCCAGAAAGCGTTCGGCCACGGCATCGTCGGCCGTCACGATCACATCGGTATGCGCCGAGGAATGGCGATCAATATGGGCAAGCGCATCCTCGAGCCCGTCAACCACCGCGACCGAGAGAATCGCGTCGAGATATTCGGTGTCCCAATCATTGGCGCTGGCCGGGATGACGCGCGGATCGAGCGCCTGGGCGCGCCCGTCGCCGCGCACTTCGCATCCGGCATCGATCAACCCGCTGACCAGCGCGGGGCCTTGCGGATAAGCAGCATCGATCAGCAGCGTCTCCATCGACCCGCAAACGCCGGTGCGGCGCAGCTTGGCGTTGAGCGCGAGCGCCAGCGCCATTACCGGATCGGAGGCGGCATGGGCATAGGTGTGACAGATGCCGTCGAGATGCGCGAGCACCGGTACGCGGGCATCGGCCTGCACCCGCGCGACAAGGCTCTTGCCGCCGCGCGGCACGATCATGTCAATGAGGCCTGCCGCAGCCAGCATCGCGCCCACCGCCGCACGGTCCTGCGTCGGCATCAGTTGCACCGCTTCGGCCGGCACGCCGCCGGCCACCAGCCCTTCGATCAAGGCGGCGTGGATCGCGCGGTTGGAATGCACCGCCTCGCTTCCCCCGCGCAGCAACGCCGCATTGCCCGCGCGCACGCACAGCGCGGCGGCATCGGCGGTGACGTTGGGGCGGCTCTCATAGATGATCCCGATGGTGCCGATCGGCACGCGGATGCGGGTAAAGGCCAGCCCGTTGGGCCGCGTGCTCCGGTCGATCACCTGCCCGACCGGATCAGGCAGATCGGCCACCGCCGCCACAGCATCGGCGATTCCCCCAAGCCGCGCCTCGTCGAGCGCCAGCCGGTCGAGCATCGCCTTGCTGAGCCCGCTGGCCGCGCC
>JBKDUW010000227.1:0-11821 GCA_046339235.1 Erythrobacteraceae bacterium
AAAACCTAGATCAACACGAACCCAAAATATTCCTAAGGCGAATTCAACTTATATAACACCGACAACTATCTCGGCGAGATGGCGCTGCGGGGGGTCGAGATCGAAACGATCGACGCCCAGTTCGGCCCAGCAGGGCTCGCCGATGAAACCTGGATGCACAATATCACCGCATCCTATGATTTCACCGACATGGGCCTGCAGGTCTTCGGCGGGGTCAACAACCTTTCGGACGTGAAGCCCTTCATCACCGAGCGCGCCTATCCGGCCAGCCCGATCGGCCATTCGTTCTTCATCGGCGCACGCTGGACGATGTAAGCTGCAAGCCCCTTGAGGGGTCGCAAGAGCCGGGGAGCCTTAGCTGGCTTCCCGGCTTTTTGCTGCCACGCGGCGCAGCGCGTTGATGTAGACCTCGGGCGCCTGCGCGCCGGGGATCATGAAGCGATCATTGACGATCATCGCCGGCACGCCCGAGATGTTGAGATCCCACGCCTGCTGTTCCTCGGCGAGGACGCGGGCTTCGAGATCGGGATCGTCAAGCGCCGCCTTGGCCGCCGCGCGGTGCAAGCCTGCCTCGGCCGCGATATCGAGCAGCACATCGCGATCCGAAAGGTTGGCGCGCTGGTTGAAATGGGCGCGGAACAGCGCGAGCTTCAAGGCGGTCTGCACCGCGGGCCCGGCCTGTTCGAGCGCGAAGGCCAGCAGCTTGTGGCAATCGCGGGTGTTCCACATCATCGCCGGCGGGGCTTCACCCTCACCCTCATAGGACAGCGACACCCCTGCGCCCTCCGCATTCGCCTTCATCTGCCCGCGCAAGGCAACGCCTTCCTCAGCCGGGCGGCGATATTTGCGCTGGAGATGCGCTTCCTGCTCCTCGCCCTCGAGCGCCATGTCGGGGTTCAATTCAAACGGTCGCCAGCGGATTTCCGCCGCGATCTCGCCCTCAAGCTCGGCCAGCGCCTTGGACAATTGCCCGTAACCGATCAGGCACCACGGGCACATGACATCGGAATAGATGTCGATTGTCAGCGCCTGCGTCACCGGTCGAGCCACCATGCAATGAGGTGGTGCGCGATGGCGAAGGGACGCGGGAAATAGAGCAGCTCGGTGCCCGCCTCGCCCGCCGCGCGCGCTTCTTCGAGTTCGGCGCGGGTGAACCAGCGCGCGTCCTCGAGTTCAGTGGTGTCGATGGTGAGTTCGGGATCGTCGGCCACGCTCGTGCAGCCGATCATCAACTGGCTCGGGAAGGGCCACGGCTGGCTCGCGATATAGCGCACATCGCGCACCCGGACGCCCGCTTCCTCGTGGATCTCGCGCGCGACCGCTTCCTCGATCGTCTCGCCCGGTTCGACAAAGCCTGCGAGCGCGGAATACATCTTGGGCGGGAAGCGCGGCTGGCGGCCGAGCAGCAGACTGTCTTCGTGCTCGACCAGCATGATCGTCACCGGATCGGTGCGCGGGAAGTGATCCGCGCCGCAGCCGTCGCAATGCCGCTGCCAGCCGCCCTTGACCAGCTTGGTCGGCGCGCCGCAGCGTGCGCAGAAGCGGTGGCGTGCGTGCCAGTCGACAAGGCTGCGCGCCCCGCCATAGATCGCCAGATCGGGCGGCGAGAGCAGCTGCATCACCTGCCACGCCGAGGGCATGGCATAGGCCGGGCCATCTGCTCCGGCAGGCGGGACGGGAGCGAAATGCGCCTTGCCGTCCATCAGCCCGAGAAACACCAGCTCGGCCTCCGGCGCGACATCGGCGAGGCTGCCCCAGACAAGGCCGCCTTGGTCGTCCACGCCCGGCAGCAGCCCGTCCAGCATCAGCACCCGCGCGCGCCAGTTCATCCACTCGGCCAGCGCCGCATCATCGGTGCGGATGTGATCGGCCCGGTCAATCGGCGACCCGGCGAAGGCCATCGCGGGAGCAGGCGCTGCGGGGTGGTGCATCACGCGGCCTTCTTGCTGCGCATTGCCGCCAGATCGGCTTCCAGCGCGGCGAGGAATTCGTCTCGGATTGGATAGGCCTCGGACGGCATATACTGGGTGAACAGGGTCGAGCGCAGCTTGAGGCCGAAATCGACCGCGGCAAGCGTGCCTGCCGCCCCGCCCCAGCCGAAGGTCTGGCCGACCGAGCGTCCGCCCGCACCATGCCCCTGCCCTTCCAGCCAGCTGCCCTTGGTATCGACCGTTGCCGGCATCAGGTCCGATGTGCCGACCCGCACCGCCTCCTCGCTCATCACGCGCACGCCGTCGATCATGCCGTAGCCGAGCAGCATCCGCAGGAAGCGGTCATAATCCTTGGGGCTCGACACCAGCCCGCCGCCGCCGGCCGGAACCTCGGGCGGATCGAGGAAGATCGAGGCGGGGCCGGGATCGAGCGGGAAGGCATTGCCGCCAAGGATGCCGTAATTGTCGGTGAGCCGCGACGCCTCGCTCTGCGGCACCTGCATATAGGTGCTGGTCATGCCGCAAGGCTCGAAAATGCGCGCCTTCAGGAAGGCCTCGAATTCCATCCCGCTGGCAACCTCGATCACCCGGCCGAGCAGATCGATGCTGCACGAATAGCTCCACTTGGCGGCTGGCTGATACATCAGCGGCAGGCCCGCGAGCCGGTCGGCCCAGGCCTCGAGCCCCGGTGCGGGGGTGACTGCCGGGAAGCCCGGGATCGGCATCTTGCTCACCCGTCCGCCGACAAGGCCATTAGCGTTGTAGGCAGCGAGCAGCGGCCCCTTGCTGATAATCTGGTAGCCCAGCCCCGCGGTGTGGGTGAGCAGCTGGCGGATGGTGATCGGCCGCTCTGCCGGCACGGTGTTCTCGAGCGGGCCGGCAGGATCGACCAGCACGCGCATATCGCGAAAAGCGGGCAGGATCTCGTGCAGCGGCTGATCGAGGCCAAGCTTGCCCTCGTCGATCAGGATCATGGTCGCCATGCCGGTGATCGGCTTCGACATCGAATAGATCCGGAACAGCGAGTTCTCGTCCACCGGCGTCGGCCGCGCCAGCGACAGCGTGCCGCCGCCCACGGTATGGGCGTGATCTTCCTGCTCCCAGCCAAAGGTCAGGAACAGGTTGGCGAGTTTGCGGCTGTCGACATAACGCTTTGCAAGCGCGGCGACATTGGGCCAACTTTCCGAAACGTCATGTGCCAGCAGGCTGCGGCCGAACGGCAGGGTCGTCAGCATCGCGCCGCCTGCCAGCATAGCGCTCTGGCGGAACAGCGTGCGGCGCGAGAGGACGGCGGTTTCGGCGGCAAGCAGCGTGTTCATCGAGAAGGAATCTCCGGCAAGAGGCAATCGGCGCCCTGTCTGCGGCAGAGTGCGGCATGGGTCAATCGCAGGAACGGCCTACAGGCTTGCATTTTGCAGGTGTCCTATTCATATAAGACACATGCTCAATATCCTCGCCTATCTCGTCGGCCTTGTCAGCCTTGTGATCGTCATTCCGGCGCAGATTCCGCTGCTCGGCTGGGCCAATTGGCTCGCCCTGCCGCTGATTGTGATCGGGATCATCATCGGCGCGCTGTCCTCGCAGAATGGCGGGCGCAATTTCTGCCTGATCGTGCTGCTGATCGCAGCCGTGCGTCTCAGCATTGGCGGCGGGCTGATCTAGGCTTCGGCCAGCGCCAGCGCCGCGGCCTTGGCGAACAGGGTCGCTAGACCTGCCTCTCCAATCCGCTCCACCGGCCACCAGAACCCCTCGCCCGGCGGCGTTACGGCGGTTTCGAGTGCCTTTACCACCAGCGTGAGATGCGCGTGGGTAAAGCCGTGCCGCACGGCGCCGCAATCGCGCCAATCCCCTGCCAGCGGTCTATCCCCCGAACCGTCCGCCTGCGCGCTCCAGCCGTCATCGGGCAGCGCGCGCATCCCGCCAAGCATTCCCGTTCCTGCGCGGGTGACGAGCCACACATCGCTGCCATTGTTACGGGTAATCCAGAAGGCTGTGCCGCGCCGTTCGGGCACCTTCTTCTTGGCAGGCTTGACCGGCAGGCGTTCAGGTTCCCCTTGCGCCAGCGCTGCGCAATCCGCGCGCAGGGGGCACAGCAGACAGCGCGGGGCCCTCGTGGTGCAGGTCTGCGCGCCCAAGTCCATCATCGCCTGCGCAAAATCGCCGGCACGGCTCTCGGGCGTGATCGTCTCGGCTGCGGCGCGGATCGCTTTGCGTGCGCCCGGTAGCGGCGTGTCGATCGCAAACAACCGCGCCGCCACCCGCTCGACATTGGCATCGACCACCACAGCGCGCTGCCCAAAGGCAATCGCGGCAATCGCGGCGGCGGTGTAGTCTCCGAGACCGGGGAGCTGGCGCAATTCCGCCTCGGTCGAGGGAAATCCGCCCCGCTCGGCCACCGCGCGCGCGCATTTCACCAGATTGCGGGCCCGCGAATAATAGCCCAGCCCCACCCACGCCGCCATGACGTCGTCCTCGGGGACCGCGGCCAGCGCCTCGACCGTGGGCCAGATGCTCGTGAACTTGGCAAAGTAGGGCTTCACCGCCGCCACGGTGGTCTGCTGGAGCATCACCTCGGACAGCCACACGCGGTAGGGCCAGGCAGGATCGTCGGGCACAGGCGCGCCCGGCGGCAGGCGCCACGGCAGGTCGCGTGCGTTCCGGTCATACCAGGCGAGCAGTGTATCGGAGATACTGGCGGTCACGCCGAGCCTATGGCATGGCAGCCGTAACCATGGGAAGCGACAAGAAACCTCCAGCCTCAAGCAGCGCAGCGGTAGGCGGCAAGAACGCCTCAAGCAGCGCAGCGGTAGGCCGCAATAACGCCAAGCCCTATGCCCGCCCGCGCGGACAAGGCGTGCGCCCGATCGGCGATCTCATGCCCGAAATCGGCCGCACCGCCTTCCGCCGCTTTGGCTTTGTGCAGAGCTCGGTCGTCACCCGCTGGCCCGAGATCGTCGGCCCCCACCACGCCCGCGTGTGCAGCCCCGAAGCGATCCGCTTCCCGCCGGGCGAAAAGGTCGAGGGGATCCTGCAACTGGTGGTTGTCCCCGCGCACGCCCCGCTGATCCAGCAGGTGATCCCCGAAATCATCGACCGGGTGAACCGCTTCTTCGGTTACAAGGCGGTGGCGCGGGTCAAGCTGCGGCAGGGCGCGGTTACCCCGGCACTGGCTGACAAGCCCGCCAAGCCGCCGCCATCCTTGAAACCGATCCCGCTCGAACTGGGCGACAGCTTGCGCGATATCGGCGATCCCGAACTGCGCACCGTGCTCGAATCCCTCGCCCGCTCGCTGGGCGAACAGCCTTCCCCCGCAACCGAACAGGACCCGACATGATTTTGCGTCCCCTCACAGCGCTCTGCGCCGCGATCATCGCGCTGGCCGCACCCGGTGCTGCCCAGCAGAACCCCGATGCGCCGCGCAGCGCCTTCAAAGGCGTCGATCCGCAGGGCAACTGGAGCGCCGCAGTCGCCCCCACCGAGCGCGGCCATCTGCTTGGCAACCCGGAAGCCGAGTCGCGCCTGATCGAATTCGTCAGCTACACCTGCAGCCACTGCGCCAGCTTTGCGATGGAGGGCGATCCGGCAATCGATCTCACGCTGCTGATCCGCGGCCGGATGGCGGTCGAGGTGCGCCCTGTGATCCGCAATGCGCTCGATCTCACCGTCACGCTGCTCGCCCAATGTGGCGATCCGGCAGGCTTCAAGGATCGCCACCGCGCCTTCATGTATGGCCAGAGCGCATGGCTGGCAAAGTTCCAGAACGCACCGCAAAGCCAGCAGGCCATCTGGGCGCGCGCCGACAAGGCCAGCCGCATGAATGCCGCCAGCGGGCTCGGCCTTGCCGACATGCTGGTGCAGCGCGGCCAGTCGATTTCGGAGGTCAATGGCTGCGTGATGAATGATGCCGCCGCCCAGAAAATCATCGACAACGACACCGCTGACCGGCTCGAATTCAAGATCGAGGGCACCCCGAGCTTCGCGCTCGATGGCAAGCTGCTGACCGATGTCCACAACTGGACGGCGCTCTATCCTGTGCTCTCGGCACGCTTTGCCGAAGGGCCCGTTGGTATGGGCCCCACGCCCTGAGACGAGTTGTTCACAAACCGGGCGCGCAGCCCTTGCTGCACAGCGCGCTGCGCGGCTATCCTCTCTCTTCAATTGTTCAAGGATCAACGTTGCGATGAAACCCATCCGTCTGTTCGCGCTCGGCCTGCTTGCCGCTGCTCCGCTGGCGCTCGCGGCCTGCGGCGATGAAGCCGCCCCCGGCGAAGTCGCTGAAGGTGAAGCCATGCCCAAGATTGCCGCTCCGGCCGGCACCAGCTGGAAGGACACCGTCACCGTCACGCCCGAAGGCGGCTACATGATCGGCAATCCCGACGCACCCTTGAAGCTGGTCGAATATGCCTCGCACACCTGCGGCGCCTGCGCCAATTTCTCTGCCACCGGCAAGCCTGTGCTGGCGGACAAGTATATCCCCAGCGGCGTCGTCAGCTTCGAGCTGCGCAATCTGGTGCGCGATCCGATCGATCTCGCCATCGCGACGCTGGTGCGTTGCGGCGCGAAAGAGAGCATGCTGCCGCTGTCCGATCAGGCGTGGCTGGCGCTCAACGATTTCTTCGCCGCAGTTGAATCCAATCAGTCCCTGTATCAGGCAGCCGGCAACCAGCCGGTCGAACAGCGCTTTGTCACCATCGCGCAGGCCGCCGGGCTGATCGATTTCTTCGCCGCACGCGGCCTCAGCGCCGATCAGGCCCGCACCTGCCTTGCCGATGCCAAGGCGGTGCAGGCGATCGCCGACGCTTCGACCGCGCAGGCGGAAGAGCTCAAGATCACCGGCACGCCGACCTTCATCCTCAACGGCAAGAAGCTTGAGGTGAACCAGTGGCCGCAGCTCGAACCGCTGCTCCAGCGCGCCGGCGCGCGCTGACCGGTAGCGGGGTCAAGGCACCAGCCTGATGCAGATCCACCGGCTCAAGCTCAGCGGCTTTAAGAGCTTCGTCGAGCCAGCGGAACTGCGCATCGAGCCAGGGCTGACCGGGGTGGTCGGCCCCAATGGCTGCGGCAAATCCAATCTCCTGGAAGCCATCCGCTGGGTCATGGGGGAAACCTCGGCCAAGTCGCTGCGCTCGGGCGGAATGGAGGACGTGATCTTCGCGGGCACCTCCACCCGCCCGCCGCGCGATTTTGCCGAAGTTGTGCTCCATGCCGAGGATGACGGCGGCGAGGAACTGGTCGTCACCCGCCGGATCGAACGCGGCGCAGGCAGCGCCTACCGCGTCAATGGCCGCGACGTGCGGGCCAAAGACGTCGCGCTCACCTTCGCCGATGCGGCCACCGGGGCGCACTCGCCTGCGCTCGTCAGCCAGGGCAAGATCGCGCAGGTAATCGCGGCCAAGCCGGCCGAGCGCCGCGCAATGCTCGAAGAAGCCGCCGGGATCGCCGGCCTGCACGTGCGGCGCAAGGATGCCGAAAGCAAGCTGCGCGGGGCCGAGGCCAATCTCGCCCGTCTGGAAGACCTGATGGCGGGTCTCGACGCGCAGATGTCCTCATTGAAGCGGCAGGCCAAGCAGGCCGAACGCTACACCGAACTCACGAAACTGATCCAGGCCGCCGAGGCGCGGCTGCTGTTCGCGCGCTGGCGCGAAGCCGCCTATGCCGCCAAGGAAGCGCGCGCCGCTGCCGAAGGCGCTAACGCTGCCGTGGCCGAAGCGCACGCTGCGGTCGCCGCCGCGCAGGCCGTACAGGCCGAGGCCGCGCAACAACAGGCCGATGCGCGCGACGAACTGGCTGACCGGCGCGACGATGCCAGCGCTCACGGCCACCGCATGGCCGCGCTCGCCGAAAAGCTCGAGGCTGCCGAAACCCGGCTCGCCGATCTCTCCCGCCAGCAGACGCGGCTAGAGGAAGACCGCGCCGACGCCGACCGGCTGACCAGCAGCGCGGTTGAAGCGCTCGCGCGGCTCGAAACCGACGTCACCGCCAGCCGCACCGCCGTTGTCGAGGCCGAAGCCGCACGCCCCGCGCTCGCCGCCCGCGCCGAGGATAGCGAACGCGCCAGCCGCGCCGCCGAACTCGCGCTCGCCAAAGCCACCGCCGATCACGCCGGGGTCGAGGCCGAATGGCGCGTCGCCGAAGCGGCCGTCGAACAGGCGGACGCACGGCTCGCACGGATCGAGGCCGAGATGGCGCGCCTTGCCCGCACCCGTACCGAACTTGCACAAAGCGGCGATGCCGAAGCCGATGTCGTCGTCGCGCGTGACGCCGCCGATGACGCCGCGCAGGAACTCGCGGCCTTGCGCAAAAAGCTCACCGCCGATCAGGCGCGCAAGGGCGAATTGCAGAGCGCGCGCGACGAAGCCTCGGCCCGGCTCGCCACCGCCCGCGCCGAACTTGCCGGGATCGAACGCGAACACACCGCGCTGGCGCGCGATCGCGAGGCGCGCGCCAAGCGCGAGGCCGGCCGGCAGGGGCTGGCCACCGCGCTCGACCGGGTGAGCGTTGCGCCGGGCTATGAACGCGCGCTCGCCGCGGTGCTCGGGCGCGATGGCAAGTCGCCGCTGGGCGCCCCCACCACGCCGCAAGACGGCCGCTTCTGGGCCGGCGCCGCCGCGCCTGCCCACGTCGCTGACAGTCTGCTTGACCGGCTCACGGATTGCCCGCCGGAACTCGCCGCCCGCCTCGCGCTGGTGCATTGTGTCGACGCCGATGATGGCCGCGCGCTGGTACCGGGCGAATGGCTGGTGACCCGCACCGGGCACCTGCGGCGCTGGGACGGGTTCGTCGCACGCGGCGAAGGCGCGGCGGAAGCCGCCCAGCTTGAGGCCGCCAACCGCTTTGCCGAACTGGACGCCGCGCTCCCGCCGCTGCGCGCCGCTGCCGCTGCGGCCGAGGCCGACGACACGAGCGTGCGCGAGGATCTTGGCGCATTGCAAACCGCGCGGGTCGCGCAGGAACGCGCGATTGCCGGCGCAATCGAGGCCGAACGCCAGGCGCTGCGGCGGCTCGATCAGGCCGAGGCGGCAAGAGAACGCATCGCCGCGCGTCTCGCCGAACTCGCCGCCAGCGCGGGCGAGATGGAAACCCAGATCGCCGCTGCGAAAGAGGAATGCGCCGGCGCGCTTGCGAGCCGCGAGCGCCTGCCCGCGCGCGATCTGGGCCGCGCCGCGCTCGAGGCCGCGCAGGCGAAACATGCCGCCGCGCGCTCTGCCGTGCAAGCCGCACTCGCCGAACTCGCCGCGCAGGATCAGGCGCTGGCTGTCGCGCGTGAGCGTCTCGCCGCGCAGCAGGCCGAGCAATCGGGGTGGAAAGCGCGCTCCAGCGATGCCGAGCGGCGCATGGCCGAGGCTGCGCGCCGCCTCGTCGAAATCGCCGAGGACCGCGCGGTCCACGCCGCCAAGCCCGCCGCGCTCACCGCCGAGATCGAGGCTGGCGAGGCCACACGCACGCGGCTCACCGCCAAACTCGTTGCCGCAGAGGCCGCGATGCGCGAAGCCGAAGCCCGCCAGCGCGCCGCCGACACCGAACTTGCGGCGCGCACCGAAGCGCTCGCCCAGGCCCGCGAAGGCCGCGCCAGCCTTGCCGCGCGGGCCGAGAACGAGGAATCACGCCGCATCGAACTTGCGCGCATTTCGGGCGAGCGGTTCCAGTGCCCGCCCCCGCTGCTGTGCGACCGCTTCGGCTTCGGCGAGGGCGACATCCACGCCGCCAGCAGCGAATCCGAAGAGCTCGAACGCCTCACCGCCTCGCGCGAACGGATCGGTCCGGTCAACCTCGTCGCCGCCGAGGAACTGGCGCGGATCGAGGCCGAGCACGGCGCCAGCGCCAGCGAGCAGGCCGCACTCGCCGAAGCTATCGCACGGCTGCGCGGCTCGATCGGCAGCCTCAACCGCGAAGGCCGCGAGCGGCTGCGCGCCGCCTTCGAGGAAGTCGACGGGCATTTCCGCGTGCTGTTCACGCGGCTGTTCGAAGGCGGAGCGGCGCATCTCGCGCTGGTCGACAGCGACGATCCGCTCGAGGCGGGGCTCGAAATCTACGCCCAGCCGCCCGGCAAGCGGCTGCAATCGCTCTCGCTCCTGTCAGGCGGCGAACAGGCGCTGACCGCGACCGCGCTGATCTTCGCGCTGTTCCTGACCAACCCTGCGCCGATCTGCGTGCTCGACGAAGTCGACGCACCATTGGACGACGCCAATGTCGAGCGCTTCTGCGATCTGCTCGATTCGATGGTGCGCACCACCACCACCCGCTACCTGATCGTCACCCACAATGCGGTGACAATGAGCCGGATGCACCGGTTGTTCGGGGTGACAATGGCCGAACGCGGCATTTCGCGGCTCGTCAGCGTCGATCTGGGTGAGGCTGCGCTGATAGCGGCGGAATAAGGCGCAGGGCGCTAGGCCTCGAGCGCTGCTGCCAGCCTTGCGCGGACGGCTTTCAGCCCTGCGATCATATCGGCCATGTCCGGCCCTTCGGTGACCATTAGCCGCACGCCCGGGGTTTCGCCCGGCTCGGCAGCGACGCGGCGATCACCATCGCGGCGGTCTTCGTGGCGACGGTCGAGATCGGACTTGCCGCCAGCGCGCAGCACCGCTTCGGCACCTTTCAGGGTATAGCCTTCGCGGTTGATCAGCCGGTCGATCGTCTCGACCATCGCAACATCACTGGCGCGGTAATAGCGGCGGCCGCCGCTGCGCTTCAGCGGCGTGAGCAGGGCGAATTGCTGCTCCCAGTAACGCAAAACGTGAGGCTTGATGCCGAGCGCCTCGCTGACTTCGCCGATGGTGCGCAGCGCGCCCTCGTCTTTCCCGTCATCGAACCCGGCCATCAGCCCTCACCTTTCTCCATCACCCTTTAGCGATCCGTTCCTTGAGTAATTGGCTCGCACGGAAGGTCATCACGCGGCGCGGGGTAATCGGCACTTCGATCCCAGTCTTGGGATTGCGCCCGATCCGCTCGTTTTTGTCACGCAGCACGAAGCTACCGAAGCCGGAAATCTTGACGTTTTCGCCCTTGGCGAGCGCGCCGCTCATCTTGCCGAGGATCGCTTCGACCATTTCGAGCGATTCCGCGCGGCTGAAACCCATCTTGCGGTTGATCGTCTCAGCAAGATCGGCGCGGGTCAAGGTGCCTACCGAACGCATCATGCGTTGTCTCCCTCCGTTGGTGCGACCCATCCGAAGGTTGGAACTTACAAATTTCCACCGATTTTGCAACGCGATGGAAGCACTTAGGGGGAGTTTTCAGCAATTGTGTTAGGTAAACGGCTGAAACGCGCGTGTGCGCTCACATCCGGATCAGGCTTGCACCCCAGGTGAAGCCGCCGCCCATCGCCTCGAGCATGACCAGATCGCCGGGCTTGATCCGCCCATCCTTGCGCGCCGTATCAAGCGCCAGCGGCACCGAGGCGGCCGAGGTATTGGCGTGGGTGTGAACCGTGACGATCACCTTTTCCGGCGCAAGACCAAGCTTCTTGGCGGTTGCATCGAGGATCCGGATATTGGCCTGGTGCGGCACAACCCAATCGATCTCTTCAACCGAAACGCCTGTATCCTCAAGCACTTCCTTGAGAACATTGGCGAGGTTCACCACCGCGTGGCGAAACACCTCGCGGCCCTTCATGCGGACATGGCCAACGGTCTGCGTGGTCGAAGGGCCACCGTCGACATAGAGCATATCGTGGTAGGAACCGTCGGCATGCAGGCGGGTGGCGATGATCCCCGGCACGTCCTTGCCAGCCGCCGCGCCTGTCTGCGCTTCGAGCACGACCGCGCCGGCGCCGTCGCCGAACAAGACGCAGGTGGTGCGATCTTCCCAGTCGAGAATCCGGCTGAAAGTCTCCGCCCCGATCACCAGCGCGCGCTTGGCCATGCCGGTCTTGAGCAGCGAATCGGCGG
>JBKDUW010000228.1:0-3200 GCA_046339235.1 Erythrobacteraceae bacterium
CTGCACCTGCAAACCGTCCAGTGCGTCCTTCCATTCAACAACCGTACCTGCCCAATCCCCGACCAGCATGATCTCAACCTCCGCCATTCGCGGCAGAGTGAACCAAATTATCAACTCATATGCAACTGTAGTACTAGGTAAGGGCTCCAGTCTCGTAGCTCCAGGATACACGGGGGATACACAGACCTGAGCGGGTCTGGTGGCTGGATCCTCTAAAATATCCGGAAACCGCGCTTTTTCGCGGGCTTGTGTGGTGGGCGGTAACGGGCTCGAACCGCTGACCCTCTCGGTGTAAACGAGATGCTCTACCAACTGAGCTAACCGCCCCGCGCTGCAGGTGCGCGCCGTTTAGCTGTGTTGGCGCGGCGGTCAAGCTGCTAGAACACGCGCGGTTCACCGAGGCCCGCGCGATGCCGATCACCACGCAACTCAATGACGGCACCCCGGTATGCATCCGCCGGGTGCGCAAGGATGACGAGCAGCGATTGCGCGACGGGATCGCGCAGCTTTCCCCGCAATCGCGCTACCTGCGCTTCTTTTCAGGCATGCGCGAGGCACCGCCGCAGGTGATCGAGGCGCTGATCACGGTTGACGGGCATGATCATATCGCCTGGGGCGCGCTGCGCTCCGATCTGCCCGATACGCCCGCGCTGGGCGTGGTCCATGCCTTTCGCGAGGAAGATGATCCGGACACGGCGGAATTCTCGGTCGCGGTGCTGGATGAATATCACGGGCGGGGGCTGGCGCGGCTGCTCACCGCGGTGCTCTTGCTGGATTGCCAGCGCGAGGGATTGGAGCACCTCTTGGTCAACATCCTGCCCGAAAACCGCCCGGCGCTGACACTCGTCCGCTCGCTCGGGGCGGCAGGCAAGGGGCAGGGGGGCGGGGTGTCACAGCTCGATATCACGATTGCCGATGCGCTCGCTTCGCTGCGGGCCGAGAGCGATGTGCCCGGCCTTTCAGAAGTGTTCGCGCAGTTCGATGCTTCCGCTGCGGGCTGACAGGCTTTAGGGGCGGGCGCATGACAGCACCCCGCATCCTTGTTCTGGGCACCGGCGGCACCATCGCGGGTGCGGGCGCGAGCGCAACCGGCGCGGAGTACCGGCCCGGCGGGCTGGCGCTGGAGGCTATGCTCGGCAATCTCGCCGCGCTCGGGCTGGCGGCGGAGCTGGTCCCACAAGAAATCGCGCGGATCGGTTCGCAGGATATCGGCTTTGCCGAGTGGCAGGCGCTCAATGCCGCCTGCGCAGCCGCGCTGGCTGATCCCGACATTGTCGGCGTGATCATCACTCACGGCACCGACACGGCCGAGGAAACCGCATTCCTGCTCGACCTGACCCTGCCGACCCATAAGCCCGTTGTTCTGGTCGGCGCGATGCGCGCGGCGGATGCGGTGGGGGCGGACGGAATGCGCAACTTTGCCAATGCGGTGAAGGTGGCGAGCGACGGGCAAGCGAGCGGGCGGGGCGTGATGCTGGTGATGGGCGACGCGGTGCTGGCCGCGCGTGACGCCCGCAAATCCGCGACCTCGGCGATCGACGCGTTCAGGAGCTTCCCGCGCGGGCCGCTGGCTCGCGTGACGCCGTCAAGCCTCGACTGGTTCGGCCCCCCGCACCGGCTGGGAGCAGCGGCGGGCTATCCCTTTCCCGATGCGCTGCCGCGTGTCGCGATCCTCACCGCAGGCGCGGGAATGGACGAACAGCCGGTCGCGGCGCTGCTCGGCATCGGCTGCAAGGGCATGGTCCTCGCAGGGATGGGGCAGGGCAACGCGCCTGCGAGCGTGATCGCCGCGCTGGCCGAGGCAGCGGCGTCCGGCGTGCCGGTGGTGCGCTCGACCCGCGTCGATGAAGGCATCGTCGACCGCAATGTCGAGGTGGATGACGACGCGCTCGGGCTGGTCGCAGCCCGCGCGCTCGGCCCGGCCAAGGCGCGGATGCTACTGATGGTGCTGATCGCGAACGGGGTTACCGATGCTGCGGCCGTGCAGGCGGCGTTTGACGGTGGGTGAGGTATAGAGTGGCGGGCTAGGCGCGCCTTTCGCCGAAAGCTGCCGTTCGTCCAGCGCCCCCTTTAATGTCGATTGTGGTTTTGGGGCGATGCGCCAGGAGGTGGCATAAGTGCAGCCCGGGGCGGCTTGGAAACCGCCCGGACAGGACGTCTGCACGCCTTCTTCATGACGCTTGAGTGGCAGCGATTGCCTAATGGCATCAGCAAGACCAATATGGCGTCAAAATGGGGGAGGACGATGAAGCGGATCGCCGTCGGGCTGGTAATGTTTGTGGCGATTGCTGGGGCTGCGGCATTGCTGTTCCAGAAGCAGCTCGGTGCGGTAATCTTCCAGCGCGCGGCGCAGGATGTGCCGGGGCGTGATCAACTGGCCAACCTTGATGACGGTCTCCATATCGGGCTGTGCGGCACGGGATCGCCCATGCCCAATCCCCGGCGCGCAGGGCCTTGCAATGTGGTTGTCGCGGGGCGTCAGGTTTTCGTGGTCGACATGGGCGAGAACGGCAACCGCAACCTCAACCTGATGGGCATCAGCGCAGCTGATGTCGATGCCTTGCTACTAACCCATTTCCATTCGGACCATATCGACGGCATCGGCCCGCTGATGCTGTTCCACTGGACCCGCGGGGCGAGCGCCGCTCCGCTGCCCATCTATGGCCCCAAAGGCGTCGACCAGGTCGTGGCGGGCTTCAATGCTGCTTATGCGCTCGATCACAGCTACCGGATTGCCCATCACGGCGAGACAGTCGTGCCAAGCAGCGGTGGCGGGGCGACGGCGCGGCCCTTTGCGCTGACCGGCGATGCGGCCGTAATCCTCAAAGGCGGCGGCCTCACCGTGACGGCGTTTAGGGTCGATCACGATCCGATCAGTCCCGCAGTCGGCTATCGCTTCGATTACAAGGGACGCGCGGTGTGCATCAGCGGGGATACCGCCAAATCAGCCAACCTGATTGCCGCTTGCAGGGGCGCCGACCTTATCGTCCACGATGCCCTGCAGCCCCAGATGGTCAAAGACATCGCGGCCGCCTTTGCAGCAGAGGGCAATGCCAACACCGCCAAGATCTTTGCCGACATTCAGGATTACCACGCCTCGCCCGAACAGGCGGCGGAGAGCGCGCAGGAAGCGGGAGCGCAAATGCTGGTGCTCTCGCACCTCGTGCCGCCGCTGCCTTTCGCCTATCTCTACCCGGCGT
>JBKDUW010000229.1:0-10682 GCA_046339235.1 Erythrobacteraceae bacterium
CCAAGGGGCCGGATAGCGTGGTGGCCGCGCCCGATGGCAGGATGGCGCTGGGCACGCCGGCGCCAAGCTGGCTTTCGGTCGCCGGGACAGGCGATGTGCTTGCCGGAATTGCCGCGAGCCGGATGGCGACAGGCCGCGATCCGTTAACGGCCGCCTGCGAGGCGCTGTGGCTGCACGGCGAGGCCGCACGGCGGGCAGGGGCCGCCTTTACGCCGACGCAGCTTGCCGAAAGGGTCTCCGAGGCGCTAGCGGCCACCCTGTGACCATTAGCGAACCCATCATCCGTCTCGCCGCCAAGGGCGACGGGATCACCGAAACCGGCCGCCATGCGGCAGGCGCCGTCCCGGGCGACACCATCGATGCCGAGGGCACCATAACGCCGGGCCCGCAGCACATCGCCCCTGTCTGCCGCCACTTTGCGACCTGCGGCGGGTGCCAGTTGCAGCACGCCCATGACGCGGTGCTGGCCGATTTCGTGCGCGACCGCGTGGTCAACGCCGCCAAGGGGCAGGGGCTGGAGCCGGCCGAAGTGCTCCCCGTCCACCTCTCGCCGCCGCACACCCGTCGCCGCGCCGGGCTCCACGGGCTGCGCACCGCGAAGGATGCGGTGCTCGGCTATCGCGAGGGCGGATCGCACCGGGTGGTCGATCTTGCCGAATGTCCGGTGCTGCATCCGGTGCTGGCCAGCCTGATCGCGCCCTTGCGGGGTTTCGTCGCGGCGCATGGGCCCAAGGGCATGGTCGGGATCGACCTGACGCTTGCGGACCAGGGCGTGGAGGCCAATCTCGTCCACTTTCCGCTCGAAGGCCTCGGGCCGACCGAAGCCGCGCTCGATTTCGCCCGCGAACACGCGCTGGCGCGGCTCACCATCGATCAGGGCTACGGCCCCGAAACGCTGTGGGAGCCCGAGCCGGTGACCGTGACGCTGGCCGGGGTGCCGGTCGGTCTGCCGCCGGGCGCCTTCTTGCAGGCAACCCATGATGCGGAAGGCCGGATGCTCGCCGATGCGGCCGAATGGCTGGGCGATGCGCGGCTTGTGGCCGATCTGTGTGCAGGGCTTGGCACCTTCGCCTTCGGGCTTCGGGAAGGGCGAAAGGTGCTCGCGGTCGAAGCCGAGCGTGCCGCGCATCTCGCCTGCAAGGCCGCCGGAGCGCTGGCGGGCGGTCAGGTGCTCACCCTTCACCGTGATCTGTTCCGTTCGCCCTTTGAGCCGGCCGAACTCAGCCGGTTCGACGCCGTGCTGCTCGATCCGCCCCGCGCCGGTGCGCGCACGCAGGTGGCCGAGATTGCCGCGAGCACGCTGGCGCGCGTGGTCTATGTCAGCTGCAACCCGTCAAGCTGGGCGCGTGATGCCGCGGTACTGACTGCGACAGGCTTCCGCCTGACCAAGCTGCGTCCTGTCGGCCAGTTCCGCTGGTCGACCCATGTCGAGCTGGTCAGCCTGTTCGAGCGTTAAGCCCTTAGCGCTGCGAGGATTTCGGCCTTGAGCCAATCGCGGTGTTCCGGCGCGACATAGGCGTGGCGCGCGCCTTCGCAGCGGCGGATGCGCGGATCATTCCTGTCCCATGCCGCCTCGAACACCTGCGCGGTGCGATCAGCGGTGGCGAGCAGGATGCGCGCGTCGCCGGTGAAGAGCGCCAGACCCTCGCGCATCTCTTGCGCAAGGCTGGAGGGCGGCGCGGAGGGGCGGAGCGCGCGGATTACTCCGCCGGCGAGTTTACGCAGGTTCACACCTCCGCTTGCCAAGCGCATGACTTCGCGCGGGTTCTTCAGCTTTTCCACATAGCGCGCGCGGATCGCTGCCGGGGGCGGTGTGGCATCGGCCCCGGTGCCGCTTGCGTCCTCGGCGATGGTCCAGGGGTTGGACAGCACCAGCCCGTCACACCCCGCGCCGCCTGCCAGCATCAGCGCCGAGGCCGCATCGCAATTGCCGAAAGCCACCACCCGCTCGATCTGCGGGGCGATCGCTCGGAAGGCCTCGATCGCAGCGGCGATATCCTTGGCCGAGCGCCGGAAACCGCTGTTCTCGCCTTCGCTATCGCCCACCCCGCGGCGGTCGAAGCGGAACACCGGAAAGCCGGCGCGGGCGATGCGCGCGGCAAGCTCGGTCTGACCGCCGAAAGCCCCGCTGCGGATCTCGTTGCCGCCGCTGACGATCAACAAGCCCGCGGTGCCCGGCGCAGTGTCGAGCGTCGCGGCAAGGCGCAGGGTTCCGCAGCCGAACGTGAGCGCCAGGCGGCTCATGCGAAGTGTTCCGCAATGATCGCGGCAAGCGCATCGGCCTGACCGGCGTCCTCGTCAGGCTCGGCGCGCAGCCACAGGCCAGCGCCGCCAAGCATGGCCTGCGCAATCTCGCTTTGCCCCTCGGCCAGAGCAGGCTCGGCGGTTTCGAGTGCACGGATCATCGCTGCGCCGAGCGTCCAGCCGCCCAATTCCAGACCTTCCGAGCGGCCGAGCGCCAGCAGCGCCTCAGCGGTCTCGGCGCGCCCCGCCTCGCGCGCGGCGATGGTGCGGGCCCGAATCATGCCGCGCAGCAGCTTGGAGCCGGATTGCGGTGCATAGTGCCAGCCGGGCAAGGTTGCGGGCGCCAGCAGCGCACCGGCGCGCAGCGCAAGCACATGGGTGGCGCGAACCGCCTCGGCTGCGGCCTGCGTCCCTGCCTGCCAGCCATCAAGGGACTGGCGGGCCAGCGGGGCAAGACTGTCATTGCAGCCCGGCAGATCGGGCAGGAAGCTGTCGATCCCGGCGCTATCGAGCCGCCGCATCACCTCGACCGTGAAGCGCCGCAGCTTGTTGGCCTCGTCAAACCATGCCGGGCAGACCAGCACGCGCGCGGTGCGCTTGCGATCGAAGGACACCAGCAATTCCTCGCCGGTCGTGCCGTCAACCAGCGTGATGGTCCAGGTGGAGATCACGCGCGCGACGGTCTAGCCGGCGGCAAGCTTGGCCTTGGCGAAGGCCAGCAGCCCGCCATAGGTCTCGAGCATTGCGCCATCGACGTCATCATCCTCGATCACGATGCCGAGCCGGTCTTCCATTTCGGTGAGCAGGCCGGCAACCGCCATCGAATCCAGTTCGGGCAGGTGGCCGAACAGCCCCGACTCAGGGCCGAAAGCGGCCGCCTGCGCCGGGTCGAGCCCGAGCACATCGGCAAGCAACCCCTTGAGTTCCTGATCGAGCTCGGCCGCTTTGGCCTCGCCCGGAATGGTCGGAATGGTGTTCATCGGGTCGCCCAAAATCCCTGTCCTCGGCCGTGGCGGCGGGGCTTAGCCATGCACAGGGCTGCGTGCAAGCGCCTCGGGGCCGGGGGAAGGCTGCGCGTCGGCGCGCAGGCCGCGCAACATCCGCTTCGCGAGCGGGGCCCAGGCCCCGGGCGGGCCAGCATCGAGCCAGACGATCCGGAAGCTCGGGCGGACTTCTTCCATCCAGTCGCCCTTGTAGCACTGGTCGCCGGTGCCGCATTAGACTATGGTGACTGTGTCGCGATCGATCACGTGCTGGAACAGAGCCGCGCTGAGCGTGGTCCCGGCGGAAAGCTGCTTGCGGCTCTCAAGATGTGCGAGCTTGTGGATATAGGCAATTGAATTTTCGACAGTCCAGCATTGCGCGGCAACCGCCACGCCGTCCGCCCGCGCGATCCCGAGCCGCAGTCGCCCGGCGGCGCCCTCGGCCTGCGCAAAGGCGTGAAGCATCGCCGGTTGATCCTCGGCCGGCTTCCAGCTCGCGGCATAGATCGCCGCGTATTCGGCCCAGACGCTTGCGTCGAAGCGGGTGAGCACCTCCACCTCGACCTTCTTCGCCTTGCGTTTCAAGGTGGTGCGCAAGGGGCCCGGACGGCTGTCCCAGTATTCGGCGAAGCTGCGCCCGCGCACCGGCAGGATGTGCTTGATATCGCAGGGCTCGATATGCACCCGCCAGCCCGCGGCGCGAAAGGCGCGCGCGAGCCGCTCGGCCGACCCATCCTCGCCCGGCACGGGTTCGAGCGTGACGCGGTGCCCGCGCTGCTTCAATTGCCGCGCGATCGCCTCGAGCAGCCGGTCCCCCGCCGCGCCGGCCGGAGCCAGTTCGCGCCAGGTGAAGCTGTACCAGTTGCGCAAGGGCGTGATACGCCCATTCCGCTCGGTCAACGCCAGTGCGGCGGCGCTGTCGGCGTCGCTTGCCATTGCGATCAGCGGGGTCAGCCCGGTGTCGGCGAGCAGGGCAAACCACTCGGCGCGATCAAACGGCGCGCGGGTCTCGCGCCCAGGCCCATTGGCTGTCAGGGCTTGCAAGACGTTAACGCTATCGTGATACCGCGCTTCGATCACTGAAAGATGGCTCCCGTTCATGCCGCAACTGCCCAAACCGCTCCCGCGACCGCTCGACCACCTTGCCGAACTGGCGGTGGCGGCGGGGCATGGAGCGCGCCCGGCGCTGGGCTTGCGCGAGGTCACGCTTAACCACAATCAGTTAAGACAGCGTGTCGCGATGCTCTCCGGTTGGCTGGCGGCGATGGTGCCGACCCGCGGTGCGCGGGTGGCAAGCTGGGCGGCGAAGGGCGAGCTGACCTGCCTGCTGCCGCTGGCGGCAGCGCGGGCGGGGCTGGTGCATGTGCCCATCAACCCCCTCCTCAAGCGCGCCCAGACCGCGCATATCCTTGCCGATAGCGGGGCAAGCCTGCTGATCGGCACCGGTTCGCGGCTTGCCAGCCTTGCACCGGGCGATCTGCCGCCCGGCTGCGCCGCGCTGGGCGAGGGCGAGGCGCTGGCGGCGGCCACGGCTGCGGGGCACGCACTCGGGCCGTCCGGGGCCAATCCGGCAGAACTGGCGGCGATCCTCTACACCTCGGGCTCGACCGGGCGCCCCAAGGGGGTGATGCTGAGCCATGCCAACCTGTGGCTCGGCGCGGCGAGTGTCGCGCATTATCTTGGGCTGGCAGAGGATGATGTGACGCTGGCGGTGCTGCCGCTGTCGTTCGATTACGGGCAGAACCAGCTGTTTTCCACGTGGTTTGCGGGCGGGTGTGTGGTGCCGCTCGACTTCTTGTTTCCCAAGGACGCCGTCAAGGCCTGCGCGACGCATGGCGTGACGACGCTCGCCGCAGTGCCGCCGCTGTGGGTGCAACTGACCGAGATCGACTGGCCAGAGGAAGCCCGCGCGCCCTTGCGGCGGCTGACCAATAGCGGCGGGGCGCTGACGGTCGATCTGGTGCGTGCCTTGCGCGGGATGTTTCCGCAGGCCAGACTGTTCCCGATGTATGGCCTGACCGAAGCCTTCCGCTCGACTTTTCTCGATCCGTCGCTGGTCGATTCGCATCCCACATCAATGGGTAAGGCGATCCCCTTCGCAGAGATTCTCGTGATCGACGATACCGGCGATGTCGCTGCGGATGATGCCGAGGGCGAACTTGTCCATTGCGGGCCGCTGGTGGCGCAGGGGTACTGGCAGGATCCCGAGCGCACCGCCGAACGCTTCCGGCCCGCGCCCGCAGCCTCCACCTATGGCGGCATGGCCGTGTGGTCGGGCGACCGGGTGCGGCGCGATGCCGAGGGGTTGCTCTATTTCGCCGGACGCCGCGACGCGATGATCAAGAGCGCCGGCAACCGCATCAGCCCGCAGGAGATCGAGGAGGCCGCGCTGGCAACGGGCCTCGTCGCCGAGGCGGCGGCGCTCGGTGTGGCCGACGCGCGGCTCGGTCAGGCGGTGCATCTGGTGGTGCGCGGCGATGGAGACGAAGCGGCGCAGGCGGAGTTGCCCAAGCGGCTCCAGCGCGACCTGCCCAATTTCATGCAGCCGCAGCATATCCACTGGCGTGCGGCGATGCCGCTCAATCCGAACGGCAAGATCGATCGCACCGCCTTGCAGGCTGAACTCAATCAGGAATTTGGCAAATGAAGCCCGTCGGCCCGATCCCCTCCGGATATGAAGCCATCGACGGCGAGTTGGCGATCGGGGGGCAGCGCGTGAGCGATCTGGTTGCCGAGGCCGGGCGCACGCCGCTGTTTGTCTATTCGCGCGCGCATCTTAATCGGCGGGTTGCCGAACTGCGCGCGGCGCTGCCGACGCGGATCGGGCTCAATTACGCGGTCAAGGCCAACCCGCACCTCGCCGTAATTGGCCACATGGCGCTGCTGGTGGATGGCTTCGACATCGCCTCTTCGGGCGAACTCGGCCTGTGTCTCGCGCTGGAGATCGATCCGGCGCGTATCAGCTTTGCGGGGCCGGGCAAGCGCGACGACGAGTTGGAAGCGGCGATTGCCACCGGCGTGACGCTCAATTGCGAGAGCGAGGGCGAGGCGGCCCGCGCGCTCGCCATCGGGCAGCGCTTGGGCAAGCCGCCGCGCTTCGCGATCCGGGTCAATCCGAGCATCGAGATGAAGGGGTCTGGGATGAAAAGGGGCGGCGGGGCCAAGCCATTCGGCGTCGATGCCGAGCGCGTGCCGGCGCTCGCCCGCGAAGTGATTGCGCAAGGGGCCGAATGGCGCGGCTTGCACATCTTCACCGGCAGCCAGACGCTGAGCGCAGAGGCGATCGTCGAAGCGCAGGGCAACGTATTGGAACTGGCTGCGAATCTGGCCGACGCCATCGGTCACGGCCTGCCCAAGCTGAACATGGGCGGGGGGCTGGGTATCCCCTACTTCCCCGGCGACACTCCGGTCGATCTTCCCCGCGTGGGCGCAGCGCTGGCCGAGCGGGTGGCGGACCTGCCGCCCGCGCTGGCGGATACCGAGCTGTGCATGGAACTGGGCCGCTATCTGGTCGGCGAGGCCGGGGTTTACCTCACCCGCGTGATCGACCGCAAAGTGAGCCACGGGGTCACCTATCTCGTCACCGATGGCGGGCTGCATCACCAGCTGGCCGCCTCGGGCAATTTCGGAACGGTGGTGCGGCGCAATTATCCTTCAGCGATTGCAACACATTACGGGTCGCAAGCGACAGAGGATGTCAACATCGTCGGCTGTCTGTGCACCCCGCTTGACCGGCTCGCCGATAATGCCGCGATGCCCCATGCCGAGGTCGGCGATCTGGTCGCGGTGTTCTGCGCCGGGGCTTACGGAGCGAGCGCCAGTCCGTCGGCCTTCCTCGGCCACGGTCCGGCGGCCGAAATGCTGGTCTGAAACCGCGGAATCGGCGCGGGCGTTAACCCCTGCCAAACCACTGTCCCGTATCGGGATGGGGCGGGATTTGGCGCCATATAACTAACAATATGTTCACCATTTCTGGCGAGAAGACGTCCATTGCCTTGGGGACACAGGTTGCAGGTCGCTCCTGCATCGGGCCTGTGCCCCGGGTGCGCGCAAGAATGGCCAAGGATTCCCGTCAATGCCCCAATCGCTGCCTCTCGTCCGCCTTGCAACGCTTGGGGCAGCGCTCGGGCTTGCGCTGCTGGGGCTGGCGGGCTGCGGGGGTGCCGGCACCGAACTCCCCACGGCAAGCTATGGCAGCGAGCCGATTGCCCCGTCCGAACAATACACCATCGGCCCGCTTGACGAGATCACCATCCACGTCTGGCGAAACCCCGAACTCAGCGCCGAGAAGGTGCGCGTGCGCCCCGATGGCCGGCTGACGATCCCGCTGGTGCAGGACATCCCGGCGGTCGGCAAAACCGCCACCCAGCTACAGGAATACATCGCGGGCGAGCTGTCGAAATATATCGAGCAGCCGATTGTCTCGGTGATCGTCAACACGCCCGAGGGCAATTTCTCCCAGCAGGTGCGGATCATCGGCGCCACGCCGCAACCCGCCTCGCTGCCGTTCCGCGCCAATATGACCGTGCTCGACGCGATGATCGCGGTCGGCGGCCTGAACGAATTTGCCGCCGGCAACCGCGCCAAGCTGATCCGGCAGGACCGCGAGAGCGCCAAGCAGGTCGAATACCGCCTGCGCCTGTCGGACCTCGTGCGCAAGGGCGATGCCAGCGCCAATGTCATGCTGATGCCGGGGGATACGATCATCATCCCGGAAAGCCGGTTCTGACGGGGCCGACGCGCACATGAGCGAGATTTTCGAGGAACTGCGCGCGGCGCTCTGGACGGTGTGGCACCGGCGCTGGATCGCGATCGCTGTGGCCTGGGGCGTGTGCCTGCTGGGCTGGCTGGTGATCGCGATGATCCCCAACACCTACGAATCCAAGGCGCGCGTCTATGTCGATGTCGAGGATGTGCTGTCCAAGCAGCTCGGCATTGCCGGTGACGGCAAGGAGCAGATCGCCGAGGTTCGCCAGACCCTGTCGAGCGCCAAGAACCTCGAAAAGGTTATCACCGCGACCCGGCTTGGCGAAGGCATCACCGGGCGCGGCGCGCTTGATGCCGCGATTGCCGAGCTCGACAAGAAGGTCAAGGTGACAAGCGAGCAGGAGACACTGTTCGAGATCACCGCCGAGATCGGCCGCGGCGATTTGTCCGACGCCGAGAACGCGGTTCTGGCGCGCGACGTGGTGCAGAAACTGCTCGACATCATGCGCGAGGAATAGGTCATCGGCAGCCGCACCGGAATCAGCACCGCGATTGGCGATCTCGACCGCCAGCTCGACGAGCGCAAGCTCGAGCTGGAGGAGGCCGAGCAGCGCCGCCTCGCCTTCGAGGCGCAATATCCCGATCTGGCGGGCGGCTCGGACAGCCTGTCAAGCAAGGTCCAGCAGTCGCGCGCCGATCTGCGCGCGGTCGATGCCGATCTGGCGGCGGCGGAGAGTGCGCTCGCGGCGATCTCGGGGCAGTTGGCCAATACCCCGCGCACGATTTCCGGCGGCCGCGATGCCACCGGCCCGAAGGCGGCACTGCAACAGGCGCAGACCCAGCTCGCCGAGCTGCGTTCGCGCGGGCTCACCGACAGTCACCCCGATGTCGTCTCCACCACCAAGCAGGTGCAGATCCTCGCGCGGCAGGCGGCGGCAGCGGGCGATGATGCCGGCGGGACGCCCAATCCGGCGTGGTCCTCGCTGGTTGCGATCCGCACCGAGCGCCAGGCCAGTGTTGACGCGCTGCAGGCCCGCCGCGCTGCGCTGCAGAGCGATTTTGCCGCGCTGATGGCAAGTCAGGCCTCCGAACCCGAGGTCGCTGCCCAGGCCAACCGCATCAGCCGCGATTACGACGTGCTGCGCGCCACTTACGAAAAGCTGCTGCAGGACCGCGAGGCCCTGCGCACGCGCGGCAAGGTCGAGGACAAGGCCAGCCAGTTCCGCTTCGATGTGATCCAGGAGCCGGGCGTGTCGCAGAAGCCGGCCGCGCCCAATCGTCCGCTGTTGCTGCTCGGCGTGCTGCTGGTCGGCCTCGGTGCGGGCGCCGGGACGGCCTATGCGATGGGTCAATTGAAATCGAGCTTTGCCACCCCGCAGAAGCTCGAGCGCGCCTTTGATCTGCCGGTGATCGGCGCGATCTCGCTGACCATTTCCGATGCTGCCCGCACGCTCGAGCAAAAGCGGCTCAAGCAGTTTGCCGGAGCCTGCGCCGGCCTTGTGGCCATGTTCATGATCCTGGTTGCGATCGAGGTCGTCTCGATCGGGACGATTGTGTGAGGGCGGGGGAACGCACATGACCGATCAGGGCAAGATCAATCGCGAGGGCGCAAGGCCTGCCTCGCTGTTCGAGCGGGCCGATGCCGCGTTCGGGCTCGGCCCGGCCAATGCCGCAAGCACGCTGCCGCCGGTCCCGCCGGTTCCCGAAAGCCTGCGCCGCGCGCCTGCGCCCGCTCCGCAGCCGGCAGCGCCCGCAGCGCAAGTGGTGGCCGCGCCTGTTGCCGCGCCGACACCCGCACCCGAACCCGTCGCCGCTCCCGAAGCGCCGCGCGCGGTGGCCTTCAACGGGCCCTTTGTGCGCATCGACCGCGATCACCTGCGCGATGGCGGCTTGCTGGTGCCCGAAGATCCGGTGACCGGGCTGCTTGAGGAGTTCCGCATCGTCAAGCGCGAGCTCCTCGCTGATGCCCGCGCCTCGCACAGCGCGCTCGCCCGCCGCATCCTCGTGTGCTCGCCGCATGCGGGCGAGGGCAAGACCTATTGCGCCACCAATCTCGCCATCGCGCTCGCGGCCGAACGCGATCTCGAAGTGCTGCTGGTCGATGCCGACGTGGTCCGCCCGAGCGTCACCGAGCGGTTCGGGATCGATGCCGAGCAGGGCCTGATGGACGCGCTTGCCGATCCTGCCATCCGTCCGGAAAGCCTGGTGATCGCGACCGACATCGACGGATTGTTCGTGCTGCCCGCGGGCACGGCCTCCTCGCGCGATTCTGAATATCTCGCCAGCGCGCGCACCGGCGCGGTGCTTGACCGGCTGACGCAGGGCGCGCCGAACCGGATCGTGGTTTTCGACACGCCGCCCGCGCTCGCGGCCTCGCCCGCCGCCGAGCTTGCCCAGCATGTCGGGCAGGCGCTGCTGGTGGTGCGCGCCGACGAAACGTCCCGCGCAGCGCTCGAGGACGCGCAGCAGCTGCTTTCGGCCTGCGCGGACATCAAGCTGCTGCTCAATGCGACGCGCTACAATACCTCGGGCCGCCGCTTCGGCACCTATGGGACGCGGGCGAAGTGAGGTTGCGCGCAGCCCTTCTGGCCTTGCCTCTGGCGCTCGCGGCGATGACCGCTGCCGCGCCGGCGTTGGCGCAAGAGCAGTCGCAGGACGGCAGCCTTGGCCAAGGCGGGAACGCGGGCACGGGCGGCACCCAGCACGCCGAACGCGTGATCCAGCCCTATATCGAGGTCAGCCAGATCC
>JBKDUW010000230.1:0-8524 GCA_046339235.1 Erythrobacteraceae bacterium
GTGGCCTTCCTCCCCGGTTCGCAGGTCGACATTCGCCCCGTGCGCGATGTCACGCCGCTGATGGACGTGCCGCAGCCCTTCCAGATCCTCAAGATGGATCGTCGCCGCGGCAACATCGTTGTCTCGCGTCGTGCGGTGCTAGAAGAGACCCGCGCCGAACAGCGCAGCGAACTCATCAATGATCTCGCCGAAGGCCAGATCATCGATGGCGTCGTCAAGAACATCACCGATTACGGTGCCTTCGTCGATCTCGGCGGCATCGACGGCCTGCTGCATGTCACCGACATGAGCTACAAGCGCGTCAACCACCCCAGCGAAGTGATCGCCATTGGCGACACCGTGAAGGTGCAGGTCGTGCGCATCAACGCCGAAACCCAGCGCATCAGCCTCGGCATGAAGCAGCTCGAAAGCGATCCGTGGGATGGCGTTGCTGCCAAGTATCCGGTCGGCTCGAAGCTGTCGGGCCAGGTCACCAACATCACCGAATACGGCGCCTTCGTGGAGCTGGAAGCGGGGATCGAGGGCCTTGTCCACGTTTCGGAAATGAGCTGGACCAAGAAGAACGTCCACCCAGGCAAGATCGTCTCGACCTCGCAGGAAGTCGAAGTGATGGTGCTCGAAGTCGACAGCGACAAGCGCCGCATCAGCCTCGGCCTCAAGCAGGCCCAGCGCAATCCGTGGGACGAGTTCGCCGAGAAGCACCCGGTTGGCTCGCAGGTCGAAGGCGAAGTCAAGAACGCGACCGAATTCGGTCTGTTCATCGGCCTCGATGGCGACGTCGACGGCATGGTGCACATGTCGGACATCGCCTGGGGCATCTCGGGCGAGGACGCGCTGGCGCTCCACCGCAAGGGCGAGATGGTCAATGCCGTCGTGCTCGACGTCGATGTCGACAAGGAGCGCATCAGCCTCGGCATGAAGCAGCTCGAAAAGGGCGCGCCCTCGGCTGAAGCCGCCACCGGCGGCAGCTCGCTGCGCAAGAACCAGACCGTCACCGTCACCGTGCTCGAAGTGCGCGACGGCGGGCTGGAAGTGCAAGTTGGCGAAGACGGCGCGACCGGCTTCATCAAGCGTGCGGACCTCGGCCGCGATCGCGACGAACAGCGCCCCGACCGCTTCCAGGTCGGCAGCAAGGTCGATGCGATGGTGATCGGCTTCGACCGTTCGAAGAAGCCCAACTTCTCGATCAAGGCGCGTCAGATTTCCGAGGAAAAGGAAGCCGTGGCGCAGTTCGGTTCGTCGGATTCGGGCGCGTCGCTGGGCGACATCCTCGGCGCTGCACTCAAGAAGAGCCAGGACTGACACTCTTGCGGCGCTCGCCCCTGCGGGCGAGCGTCCTCGAACATGAAAAGGCCCGCTTGCCATCGGCAGGCGGGCCTTTCCTATTGGGGTGCGCGGGGCTAAGGTCTCCCCATGATCCATGTTCACCAGTTCCCCTGCCTTAGTGACAACTACGGCTACCTCGTCCACGACACCGAGAGCCACGAGACAGCGGCGATCGATACCCCCGATGCGACCGCTTACTTGCGCGAAGCCGACCAGAAGGGTTGGCGCATCACCCAGATCTGGAACACGCACTGGCACCCCGATCACGCGGGCGGGAACGAGGCCATCAAGGCCGCCACCGGCTGCACCATCACCGGCCCCGCCGAGATCGCCGGCAAGTTCCCGATCGACCGCATCATCGACCACGGCGGAGCGGTAACGCTGGGCAAGGTCGAAGCCGGCGTGATCGACGTCTCGGGCCACACCAACGGCCAGATCGCCTATTACCTGCCTAGCGCCGGCGTTGCCTTTGTCGGCGATTCGGTGTTCGCGCTGGGCTGTGGTCGGATGTTCGAGGGCGAGCCGCAGCAGTTCTGGGAGAGCCTGTCGCGCATCAGGGCGCTGCCGCCCGAAACCCTGCTCTACTGCGCGCACGAATACACCGCGTCGAACGCCCGGTTCGCGCTCCACGCCGATCCCGACAATGCTGCTCTTGCCGCCTATGCCGAGGAGATCGCCGCCAAGCGCGCGCGCGATGAATGGACGGTGCCAACCACGCTCGAACGCGAGCTGGCCACCAACCCCTTCCTGCGCGCCGATGATCCGGCGATGATGGCCAAATGGGGCGGCGCTGCGCCCTACGAGACCTTCGCGGCATTGCGAGCGGCCAAGGACAATTTCTAGGCTGATGCAGGCTCTCATAGTCGAACGCCTGTCGGACGATCTGTCCGGCGTGACGCTCGCTGACCTGCCGCTGCCAGTGCGCGCGACTGGCGAGGTGCTGGTGCAGGTGCACGCCGCCTCATTGAACTTCCCCGACCTGTTGATGACCCGCGGCGAATACCAGTTCAAACCCGAGGTGCCCTTCACCAGCGGGCTCGAATTCGCAGGCGAGGTGCTTGAAGCCGATCCAGCGAGCGGATTTGCCCCCGGTGACAGGGTAATGGGCGGCAACAAGACCGGCGCCTTCGCCGAGGTCGCCAGCCTTGCAGCGGACAAGCTCTCACCGATGCCGCACGGCATGAACTTTCCCGCCGCCGCCGCAATGGGTGCGGCCTATTCGACCGCCTATACCGGCCATGTCGAGCTTGGGGGCTTACGCGAAGGCCAATGGGTGCTGGTCCACGGCGCGAGCGGCGGGGTTGGCCTTGCCGCCTGCGATCTGGCGCGGGCGCTGGGTGCCAAGGTGATCGCCACTACCGGGAGCGCAGACAAGCGCGAACGCATCGCGGCACTTGCCCATCCTGATGCGGTAATCCTTGCCGAGGGGCGCTTTCGCGAAGCTGTGGCAGAACTGACCGATGGCCACCTCGCCGATATCGTGTTCGACCCCGTCGGCGGCGACGTGTTCGACGAATCGACCCGCTGCGTCGCTTTCGGCGGCAAGCTGATGGTGGTCGGCTTTACGAGCGGACGGATCGCCAACATCTCGACCAATATCCCGCTGATCAAGGGTTTCAGCATCGTCGGCCTGCGCGCCGGCGAATATGCCCGCCGATTTCCCGAACGCGGACGTGCGATCCAGAACGCCATCACCACGCTGGCGGAAGAAGGCCGCATCACGCCTGCGATCGACCGCAGCCTGCCCCTCTCGCAATGGCGCGAGGGTTTTGACGCGATGGCGAGCCGCGCGCTGGTGGGCAAGATGGTATTCATCCCCGGCGCGTGACGCCAAACGAAAAAGGGCGGCCTCGCTGGACCGCCCCCTCTCCAACCGGAAAAATCGCTAGGCTCAGAGCGAGGCGATGACCTCGTCGGCGAGCTTCTTGTCGGCCTTATTGTCGTGGGCCTTGGCGATCAGCACCTTCGAAGCCGCCGCGGCAGCGGTCACGGCCTTGGCCTTAACTTCGGCGATCGCGGCACGCTCGGCGGCTGCGATTTTGTCCTCGGCCATGCGCTGGCGGCGGGCGACCATCACTTCACTGTCGGCCTCGGCCTTGGAGAGGATCGCGTCGGCTTCTTCGCGCGCACTTGCCATGATCATTTCAACGTCCTTTTCAGACGCGGCGATCTTGGCCGCGTATTCGTCGCGCAGCGCTTCAGCCTCTGTGCGCAGGGCCTTGGCGTCATCAAGCTGCTGACGGATCTCGGCGATCTTCTTATCCAGCCCTCCGGCAATCGCGCCGGGAACCTTCTTCCACAGCACCACTGCGACGAGCACGAGCATTGCCAGCGACACCCATTGGTAATCCTGGAGCCCGAAGGCCGAGGGCGCCGCGTGTTCCTGCGCAGCGGCTTCGCTCAGAAGGGTGAGAATGTCAGCCATGGGCGAGCGCTTCCTTCACTGCTGCCTTGGCGGCGCGCTTGTCGACCTTCGCTCCGGCGATGCGCGCAACGATGTCCTGAGCAGCCTCGGAAGCGGCATCCTCGATCTCGGCCATCGCGCTTGCGCGGGCCGCCGCGATCTCGGTTTCGGCCGACGCGAGCTGGGCGTCGAGCCGCTCTTGCGCCTTGGCGAGCTTCTTCTCCGAAGCAGCCGCCGCCTTGGCTTTGGCAGCGCCGATCACGTCCTGTGCCTGAGCCCGATTGGCGTTTTCGCGCTCGCGCCAAGCCGCTTCCTGCGCGTCAGCCGCATCACGCGCAGCCTGTGCAGTCGCGATGTCGTCAGTGATCTGCTGGTCGCGCAGCGCCACCGTGCCCATTACCTTGGGCACCATGCCGCGACCGATCACGAAAAAGGTGATGCCGAAGAACACTAGCAGCCAGAAAATCTGGCTGGCATAAGTCTCGGCAAGCTGGGCTATCTGAGGCATGGACGGGGTCCGGTGGCTTGAACGTATAAAGCAGTTTCAGGGCCGGCAAGCTTGTGCCACCCGGCCCGGTAGCCACAAATCAGGCAACGAAGATGAGGATCATCGCCACGACGAAGGCGAGCAGGCCGAGAAGTTCGGCGGCCGCAAAGCCGATGAACAGGCGGCCCTGCTGCCCATCGGCAGCGCCGGGGTTGCGCAGAGCGCTTTCGAGGAACGAACCAAAGACGTTACCCACGCCAATCGCGGCCATGCCGGCACCGATCGCTGCGAGGCCTGCGCCGACGAGCTTGGCTGCTTCTGCTTCCATTGTGATAACTCCTTAACAATATTATGAAAAATTAGGGTGATAAACTCAGTGAAGATGCTCAGCGTCGTTGATGTACAGCGACGTGAGCAGCGCAAAAACGTAAGCCTGGATCCCGGCCACGAGGATCTCGAGCGCCGAAATGCCGATCATCAGTGCAAAGCTGGGCAGGCTGACCAGAAGGCCAAAGCCTACGCCTGCATTGATGCCGTCCATCACAAAGCTGGACAGCACCTTGAGCAGCACATGCCCCGCCATCATAGCGACGAAAAGTCGCAACGCGAGGCTGAACGGGCGGACGAGAAAGCTGATCAGTTCAATCGGGAAAATGATCGGGATCATCGGAAGCGGCGTCCCGTGGGGGACGAACAAGGTGAAGAACTTGATGCCGTGCTTCCAGAAACCGACGATCAGAACGATCGAGAAGCTCAACACCGCCAGCACGCCGGTCACAGTGAAGTGACTCGTGAAAGTGAACGGATGCAGCCCCACCAAACCGATCGGCAGCAGCCCCAGGAGGTTGCCGAACAGGATGAACATGAACAGGCTGAAGATATAAGGCAGATACTTGTGCCCTTCCTTGCCGATGTTCGCTTCGAGCATGTCGTCGATGAAACCGGTGAAGGTTTCGACCGCCATCTGCCACCGGCCGGGCACCAGCTCGCGCTTCATGCCGCCGGCGACAAACACCCACAGCAGGATGGTGGTAACCGCCATCCACAATGCAGAGTTAGTGAACGCGATGTTGTATCCAGCAAAATCCAGATCAGAGCCGAACAACGGCTCGATCTGAAACTGGTGCATCGGATCGACTTTGCCTTGCTCGGCTGCCACGATCTCTGGTTCCCTGATAGCAAAAAAAACGCCGCGCCCGGTTTCGGAACCTATTGCGGGTCCTCGGGTGCTTTGTTTGTCGCACGAATAATGTTCCTGAAAGCGACCACGATCCCGAAGAACAGGCCAACCACCAGACCCCAAGGCGATGATTCGAACAGGGCATCAAACGCCCATCCGATCACACAGCCTCCCAGAATCCCGCCGATGAGATCCGCCAGTACCCGGTTGCCGCTGCGATAATTCGCATCGGCCCCCTGCACCTTTGGCCGGTTGCGCTGCTCTTCACGCTCGCGTGCGGCCTTGAGCCGCGCTTCGAGCGCGTCAATCCGCGCATCCTCGACGATGGGTTCTCGGGCGGGTTTCTCGTCGCGCATGCCAGTCTCCGTAACGCTGGAATTCGAGGCGCGCGCAGCGAGGTGCCCGCCGAGGGCGACGCCCCCTTAGAAGGGGGCTAGAAAGGTGTCAACATCAGGAGGGCTGAGTTTTGCGCGAGTGCGAATATGCGTGTTTGTTTTTCGCATCGCATCCGCGATGCGAAATCCTCGCTCACACGGCCTGACGGCCGCGTCGCTGCGGGCGGCGGGTCGGCCTTGCGACGCCTGCGGCGTCGATCCAGCGCGACCAATCAAAGCTGCACTTGTTTCGGTCGCGCAGGCGACCGCAAGGGCGACCCGCCCGCCCATAGGCGCCCGGAGCGCAGCGGAGGAGTAGCGCCGAGGACGCACCCGCACAGGCGGGTGCGCAATCAAACTACGGACAACGCGGATCCCGTAGAGGAGCGGCGTCGCTGCGGGTCTGCCAGCTGCCATCGGGCGCGCGATACTTCTCGCCAGGGGTGGTGCGAGCGACAGCCTGACACCCGGCGGTGAGCGCATAGGCTTCCAGCGTCGCGTTATTTTCCTTGGCCTTTTCGGCATAGACCGCGCGGCGCTTGATGTTGATGTCATCGACCAGCCGCTGAAGGGCCGGATCAGCCGCACCGACGATCCCGAGATAGCCGTCCGCCTGCTCGCCGACCTTCCCGGCCGAACGCACAGCCGCATAGGCCGGATCGCGCTGTGCCAGCACGGGGGTGGCGACAAGACCGATCGCGGCCACGGCTGCGAGCCCTGCCAGAATTGAGTTGCGCATCATTACTCCTCCTCGACGCGGCATATCATCAAAAGATATCCGCGTTCTCGTCAATCGTGTTGGCCGCGTCTTCTGCCAGCCGGTAGATCACTTCCTGCCGGATGTTGATGTTGAGCTCGATTACGATCGGCTCGTCAGGCGCGGCAATATTGATGCAGCCACCCAGACTTGCCGAAAGGATCGCTACCCCTGCCAACATGGACCGGCGCTTACTTTTGCCCTGCAGCACCACGCCGTCATCCCCTGCCCTGTTCCGGCCGGAGGACGTGGCAGCGCGGCTTGGCGCGGTCAAATTGGAGTGCATCATGGCTGGCTTTCGCGTTCGGGAGGTTGAACGGGCTTTTGCGGGGTCGCCGGCACGAAGCGGCCGTTTTCCGCCTTCAGCAGCCCCTTGTCGACGGGATTGCCGATGTAATCGGCGTCCCAGAACGAGCGCACCATCGTGGCAAGCTCGTAGAAATTCTCCGACCGGACATTGACCTTGAAGCGGATAGGGAGCTTGGCGAGACGGCGAGTGATGAAGTTCTGGCTGGTGCCTGTCCCCTGCCGCACCCCGTCGAAATCGAAGTTGGTGATGATCTCGCCCGCAAGGTTGCCGTTGAGGCCGATGCTCATCTGCCGGTAATCGAGCGAGCGCAGCGCGGAAAAAGCATAATTGCCCATCGCGCCCAGATCCTCGTAGGTCAGATCGCCGATATAGGCGACATTGCCGCCGCCCGCACTGCTCAGCAGCAGGCCCTGTTCGATCCGGCCATTGCCATCGGCATCAAAGATGATCGGGACCGTGCCATCGAAAATCCCGGTGGCGCTGAGATTGGTCAGTTGCATCTGCGTCACAAAGGTCGCCGCATCGAGCCCGATGATCTCGAACACGTAGTGACGTTCCTCGGACTTGCCGAAATCCATCGCCAGCGGGCGTATCCGCAATTCGCCGCCCATGAAGGGGAAGCGCGCGTCTTCAAGGCTGAGCAGCGTGCCGTCGCGCAGCTCGAACTGCACGGTGCCCTCCAGCACCTCGATCCCCGGATTGATCGCGGCGATGGCGAGCGTCTGATCGGGCGCGGTGGTGAGGTTGAGGAGGTCGGCAAAGCGCACTTGGCCCTGCAATCCGCGCACCGGGCCAAAGGCAGCAGCGAAGTCCAGCCCCTCGCTGGCGAAGGTGCCGCTGCTGGTGATGTCATCGGCGGTCCAGTCGATCCGGCCGGTGCCGGTGACGCTCCCCTTCGCGAAGGCGATCACGCCCTTGGCAAGGGTGGAGAGGTCCTCGGGCTGGAGCCGCTGGTCGAAGACCAGGCCGGGCACGCCGAGCCGCGCGTTCCCGGTGGCCGTGCCGAGATCATGGCGAATTGCGACGTCGGCCACCAGCCGGTCCGATCCGGGGTGGCGCAGGCTCGCCAGAGCGGTGATCGCATTATCGGCAAGCGAGAGCGTGGCCCCGCGCGCGGTCAGCGGGTTGAACCGCACCGCGCCCTCGACCGGACGGTCGGTGAGCGTGAAAACACCCTCCTCCACGCTGAGGACGCCGTCGGCAAAACGCCAGCGTCCGGACGCGGCGCCCAAATCGAGCGGAACGGCGTCAAGCTGCGCCGCGCCTCCCGCAAACGCGCCGCCGATATCGCCCGAGAGGCTCCCCGTCAGACTGTCGGCGGACAGGAGCGCCTCACTTCCGGCAGCGCCGATGCGAGCGGTGAGGCCTTCGACTGCAAACGGCGCGGGATAGCGCAGCACCACCTTGTCAGCGGCATAGCTCGCGGGGCTCTCCCCGAGCGTGCCCGAAAGCGCCAGCGGGCCGGTGCGCGCGGCAATCTTGAGGCTGTCACCATAGGTCAGCAAGGGCGCGCTGGCTTCGGGACATAGCGTAAGGCTTTGTCCCGGCAGCGCCAGCCCGGCCACCGCCAGCGCCTTGAACCGCAGCATGGTGCAGCGCGTGCCGAGCACCAGGCCGCGCGCCGCTATCCAGCTGCCCTCGATCGGCACATCGAGCCCGTTGACCGACCCGCCGGGCAGATCGCCG
>JBKDUW010000231.1:0-10856 GCA_046339235.1 Erythrobacteraceae bacterium
CTCTTTCAGATGCGTATCTTCGGGATCGTCGGGCGCCAGGCCCGCGGTGAGAGGCGACGCTGCTATGGTCATTTGCCCTTTACGGTCAAGACCCGCAGCGTCAACCTCACGATAATGGGAACGTGCCATCGCGGGAGACTCCCGCCGCCGGGGCAGGGCGAGGAGTTCCAGCACCCGCACGCCGTCGCTGGTTGCTAGGGTCAGCACATCGCCGATCCGCGCCTGTTCCGAGCCGCGCAGCACGTGCTGGCGGTTGCAGCGCAAGGCGCGGCCCGCGATCAGCGCATCGGCCGCCGAACGGGTGCGGGCAAAGCGGAGATAGACGAGCAGCCGGTCGATGCGGATGGACGCGGCCCGGATCGATATGGGCGCATTGGCCGACCCGCCCTCGCTCATCCCTTGAGCAGGTCCGCCAGCTTGTCGAAGGCACCCCCGGCCCGCGCGGGGCCGGTGTCGGGCTTCGGCAGGGGGCGCGGCTCGTGCGGCGGGCGGCCCCTGTGGTCGCCGCCCCGCTCGCCTTTGGGCTTGCCCTTCCGTTCAGGCCGAGGCTTGCGCTCGCTGTCGGGCTTGTTTTCGCGTTGGGCCTCCCGCGGGCCGCGCTGGTGCGGCTGGCGCGTGTCCTTGCTCGGGGGACGGGGTTCGCCGGGCTTTTCCTCCTTCTCGCCGGGACGACGCGGCCGCAAATGCCAGCGATGGGTTGCGGGCGCGCCTTGCGCACCTTCGGGCAAGGCGCGCGCCCGGTCACACCGGAACCCCGCGCTGCCAAGCAGGCGGCGGGCATTATCCGCCTCCAGCCCGACCGAGACAGCCAGTGCCAGATCGATCCGGAAGGGGCGATTGCGCTCCTTGGGGTGGGCCGCGGTCACAGCCGCACGCGCATCGAAGGCGGCGCGAAGGATCTTCTCGGCCAGATCGACCCGGATCGCCTGCGCGCCGGCATAGCGGTATCCGGCGGGCAGCCGCCCCTTGGCCCAGCCGCCCTCGGCCAGCACCGGCAGCATCGCGTCCTGCAGCGGGCGCAGATCGAGCGCGAGCGCGTGCAGCAAGCGGCGCGGGGCGGGCTTGAGCAGGGCTGCGGCAAAGATATCGAGCGCGCCGAAGGTCACGCCCAGCTTGCGCAGATAGGGGCGCATTTCTTTGGGCAGGTGTTCGAGCCCTGCTTCCTCGCGGGAAATCACCCCGCGCGCCTCGATCAGGGCAATGATCAGCGCGCGCGCCTGCGATCCGGCCTCGGGCTCGCGCGCGGCTTCGGCAAGCTTGCGCAAGGGCTCGAGCGGTTCGAGCTGGGTGTCGAGCCAGGCCGCAAGACCAGCCTCAAGGCTGGCGCGCGAAGTCTCGGTCAGCAACGCCAGATCGCGGGTCAGCGCGAGCTTCGGCGCGCCGAAGGGATGGCCCGGGAAGGTGATCTCCGCCAGCGCCCGACCTTGCCAGTGGATTGCGCCGCCGGAAATCTCCAGCTCGCCCAGCCCTTGCGTGAGCAACCACTCGGCCCTTTGCGCCAGCAGCGCCGGCAGCGCCTTCTCGCCCGCCGCGAGCAGCATCCGCCGGTCAGCCACACCGGCTGCCGGATCGACATGGAAGCGGAAGCCTTCCAGCCGGCCGATGCTCTCGCCTTCCACGGTGAGATGGCCATCGGGTTCGAGTGTCACGGGCAGCGCCGATGCGTCCTGCCCCAGCGATTTCATCAAGAGTGTCGTCCTCCGGTTGACGAAGCGCTCGGTCAGCCGCGCGTGCAGCGCATCCGAAAGCTTCGCCTCGACCGCGCGTGCCCGCGCTGCCATTTCGTCGCGTGCCAGCACCCAGTCGGGCCGTTGGCAGATGTAAGCCCAGCTGCGAATCGCCGCGATCCGCCCTTGCAGCGTGTCGATGTCGCCTTGCATCCGGTCAAGCTCGGCGATGCGCGCGGCGACGAAATCCGCGCCGAGATAACCCCGGCACAAGTCCTCCCACAAGCGCGCCACAAACCGCGCGTGTTGTTCCACCCCGAGGCTGCGGAAATCGGGAAGCGAGCAGGCCTCCCAGAAGCGCCGCACGCTCCCGGCCCCGCGCACCGATTGCGCAATCGAATCCTCCGACAGGCGGCGCAGCACCGCCATGTCGATCGCCTCGGGCGCGCCGCGCAGCACAGCATGGTCGGGACGGGATTCAAGATCTTCGATCAATGCGGGCAGCGAATCAAACCGCGGATCGGCCTCGCGCCAGAACAGGTGGGTGAGCGGCGCGAACTTGTGTTCCTCGATCGCGTAGACTTCCTCGTCGGTGAAGGCGAGGGGTTCGCCTTGGTCGCTCGCCGCGCTCATGCCAGAAAGCGTCCCGAAGGTGCCGTCGCGCTGGTGGCGCCCGGCGCGTCCCGCGATCTGCGCCATTTCCGAGGGGGTGAGCCGCCGCTTGCGCCGCCCGTCAAACTTGGTGAGCGCCGCGAAAGCCACGTGATCGAGATCGAGGTTCAGTCCCATCCCGATCGCATCGGTGGCGACGATGTAATCGACCTCGCCCGACTGAAACATCGCGACCTGTTTGTTGCGGGTCTCGGGAGAAAGCGCCCCCATCACCACCGCCGCGCCGCCGCGGAACCGTCGCAGCGCCTCGGCCATGGCGTAGACCTGCTCGACCGAGAAGGCGACCACGGCAGAGCGCTTGGGCAGGCGCGACAGCTTGCACACCCCGGCATGGCTGAGCGTGGAAAAGCGCGGGCGGGTGGTGATCTCGGCATCGGGGATCAGCGCCCTGACCATCGGCTCCAAGGTGGCCGAGCCGAGGATCATCGTCTCCTCGCGGCCGCGTGCGTGGAGCAGCCGGTCGGTAAAGATGTGGCCGCGCTCCGGGTCTGCACCCAGCTGCGCCTCATCAATCGCGACGAAGGCGTGTTCGCCCACCGTGTGCGGCATGGCCTCGGCGGTACAGAGGAAATAGCGCGCCTCGGGCGGTTCGATCCGTTCCTCGCCGGTAATCAGCGCGACCTGCTTGTCGCCCTTGATCGCGCGCACCCGGTCGTAGACCTCGCGCGCCAGCAAGCGCAGCGGGAAGCCCATCATGCCGCTGGAGTGTCCGCACATCCGCTCGATCGCCAAGTGCGTCTTGCCGGTATTGGTCGGCCCGAGCACCGCGCGCACGCGTTCATCGCGATCGTAAGTGGGGCGGGAATGCGGGGGGCCGGTCACAATGGAGGCGTTGTTGCAGGCTTGCCCACACGGAGCAAGGCTGCGTCGGGCGGCTTGTGGCACATAAGGGTAACGTCTTATCGCACCCGTGACACAATTGATCGCTGGTTAACGCCGGATTTACTTTGATCGGGCAGAGAAATGCGACAAGGACGGGCCTGTCTTGCACGCAAAGGGTGCGGCTCTCGGGGCAATCATGTTGGGTCACGCACGCAATCTCGATGATCTGCCCAGGGCAGAAGGCGGCGCGGATGAGGCCACGCAGGGGCGTGCGCGGGTCGTCGCCCAACCCGGCGCGGTGCCCAGCGCGATCGACCCCGAAACCGCGCGCGACCTGCTGCCCTATCTGCGCAATTCCAAGAAGATAGCCTCGCCCAGCAAGGCCGAGAAGGCCAAGCGCCGTGTGCTTGCGCGCGTCAGCGGGCTGGGCGAGCGTTACGATGAATGGAAGCTCGCCGCCTCGCGCTGGTTTGACGGGCTTGATCTCGCGCCCGATCTGGCCGAGGACGTCGGCAGCCGCCGCTGGTTCCGCGGGCTTGGCACGATGGTCGGCCTTGGCGCGCTGGCGCTGGCGTTCTGGCCCGATCTCACCCCCTTGGAAGCCCGCCCCGCAATGCCGCAGGACGAGGCAGTGCGCAGCGAATTGCGCAGCCAGATGATCCTGCCGCTGGCGCTGGGCGCGGATTCAGGCCGCCGCATGGGGCCGACCGCGCAGGTCATTCCCTTGAAGAGCGCGCCCGAGCGCCCGCAGATCCAGTTGGTCGTCACGCTTGCGCCGGGGGACAGTTTTGTCTCGATGCTCCGCCGCGCCGGCGTGTCGTCGGGCGATGTTGCTCGCGCCGCGGCGCTGGTCGGGCAGGCGGTAGCGCTGGGCGAGATTACGCCGGGCACGCAGATGGACGTGCTGCTCGGCCGCCGCCCCGCGCCGGGCGAGCCGCGGCCGCTCGATAGCCTCGCCTTCCGCGCGCGCTTCGATCTCGAACTGGAATTGACCCGCCCGGGGGTGGGCGAGATGGCCGAGGACGGCACGCCGATCATCCCCAACGGGCCGCTGGCATTGAAACGCAACATCATCCGCGTCGATGAAACCCCGCTGCGGGTGCGCGGCGTGGTCGGCTCGAGCCTCTACCGCTCGATGCGTCAGGCGGGCGTCCCGGCGAGCGCGGTGCAGGAATACCTGAAGGCGCTTGATGCGCAGGTCGATATGGAGCGCGAAGTGCGCTCCAGCGACGAATTCGACATTATCCTGGGCTATCGCCGCGCCGCCACCGGCGAGCGCCAGGCGGGGAAGCTGCTCTATGCCGGGGTCGATCGCGCCGGCAAGCCTCGCACCCAGCTGATGCGCTGGGGCAAGGACGGCCGGTTCTACGAAGCCTCGGGCGTGGGCGAACAGCGCCGCGGGATGCTCGCGCCGGTGCCAGGGCCGGTGACATCGAATTTCGGGATGCGTCGCCATCCGATCCTCGGCTACCGCCGGATGCACGCCGGGATGGATTTCAAGGCGCGTTACGGCACGCCGATCGTTGCGGTGTCCGATGCCCGCGTAAGCTCCGCCGGGCGCGCCGGCGGCTGCGGCATCGCGGTGCGGCTCGAGCATGGTAGGGGCCTGTCGACCCGATATTGCCATATGAGCCAGATGGCGGTTCGCCCCGGCCAGCAGGTGCGGCGCGGACAGGTGATCGGCTATGTCGGATCATCCGGCCTCTCGACCGGCCCGCATCTCCATTACGAAATGTATCGCGGCGGGCGGGTGATCAATCCGTCCAGCGTCGCCTTCGTCAACCGCGCCGAATTGAATGGCACCGAGTTGATCGATTTCCGCCGCCAGCTGCTGCGCTTGAAGGAAATCGAGGTTGGCAAGGCGCTTGAGGAACTCGCCCCGCTGCCGACCGAGGCCAGCGCGCCCGAACGCGAGATCGAGAAGGTCGATATGGCGGCTAGGTATGCGGCCGGTGGCGGTTCGCCCGGGGCGCCGTAACAGCACTTGTCGTGTCTTGGTGATTGCGCCTAAACCTCGGGGCATGACTGGAAGCTATCCCAACACCCGCCTGCGCCGCACCCGTGCCACCGGCTGGAGCCGCGCGCTCCACCGCGAGACGGTGCTGACCCCCGCCGATCTGATCTGGCCGCTATTTGTTACCTCGGGAACAGGTGTGGAAGAGCCGATTGCCACGCTGCCCGGCGTCTCGCGCTGGTCGGTCGACGGGATCGTGGCGCGCGCCAGGGAAGCCGCCGCGCTCGGCATTCCGGTGGTCGCGCTGTTCCCCAACACCCCGCGCGAATTGCGCTCGGACGACGGGTCCGAGGCGCATAATCCCGACAACCTGATGTGCCAGGCGATCCGCGCGATCAAGGATGCCTGCGGCGACTCTATCGGCGTGCTGACCGACGTGGCGCTCGATCCCTATACCAGCCACGGACAGGACGGGCTGGTCAATGATGCGGGCTATGTCGTTAATGACGAGACCGTCGCGATGCTGGTCGATCAGGCGGTCAACCAGGCGAACGCCGGCGCGGACATTATCGCCCCATCCGACATGATGGACGGCCGCATCCACGCGATCCGCATGGCGCTGGAGCTGAACGGGCACCCCAATGTCCAGATCATGAGCTACGCCGCCAAATATGCCAGCGCCTTCTACGGCCCGTTCCGCGACGCGGTGGGGTCTGGCGGGCTCTTGAAGGGCGACAAGAAGGCCTACCAGATGGATCCGGCCAACGCCGACGAGGCCATGCGCGAAGTCGCGCTCGATATTGCCGAGGGCGCGGATTCGGTGATGGTGAAGCCGGGCCTCGCCTATCTCGACATTATCTACCGCGTGAAACAGCGCTTCGACGTGCCGGTGTTCGCCTATCAGGTCTCCGGCGAATACGCGATGATCGAGGCCGCGCAGGCCGCGGGGATCGGGGATCGCGACGCGCTGGTGCTGGAAAAGCTGATCGCCTTCAAGCGTGCCGGATGCAGCGGCATCCTCACCTATCACGCCGCGCATGTTGCCCGCCTGCTGAATGGGTGAGGCGGTTCTCGTAACCGAGCGGCTTGAACTGCGGCGGATCGCGCCCGGCGATATCGACCTGCAGCTGCGCCATCTCAACACGCCCGCGGTGATGCGGCACCTCGGCGGGGTGAAGACCCGCGAGGCGATCGCCGAAAAGCACGCGCGCACACAGGCGCTGTGGGACCACGACGGGTTCGGCTTCATGATGATGTGGGAGCGCGAGACCGGCGAGCTGGTCGGCCATTGCGGGATGAAGCGGGTAGACCATCCGCTCGCGCCCAATCCCGGCGATCACGAGATCGGCTGGCTGGTGCGCGAGGATCGCTGGCGGCGGGGCTATGCCCATGAGGCGATGCGCAAGGTGCTGGACCAGGGTTTTGCCGTCCACGCCGCGCTGCAGCTTGTCGCCTTGACCTGCGAGGCCAACCTCGGCAGCTGCCGGCTGATGGAGAAGCTTGGCATGCGGCGGCGGGCAGAGCTCGATTTCAGCGATCCGGCCGATCCGGAACCGCTCATCCAATACGCCATCACCCGCCAGGAATGGGAGAACCAGCCATGACGACACGCCCCGGGGTGAACATCATCCCGATCCACGGCAAAACGCCCGTGATCCACGAAACCGCCTTCATTGCGCCTGGCTGCACGATCATCGGCGATGCGGTGATCGGGGCGGGAAGCTCGATCTGGTACAATTGCGTGCTGCGCGCCGACGTGTTCTCGATCCGCATCGGCGAGCGCACCAATGTGCAGGACGGAAGCGTGCTCCACTGCGATCCGCCGCGCCCGGGCGATCCCGATGGCTGTCCGCTGGTGATCGGCGATGATGTGCTGATCGGCCATATGGCGATGGTCCACGGCTGCACCATCCATGATCGTGGTTTCGTCGGCCTCGGCGCGATTGTCATGAACAAGGCGGTGATCGGCTCTGACGCCATGCTGGCCGCGGGCGCGATGCTGACCGAGCGCAAGGTGATGGGGGAGCGCGAGCTGTGGGCAGGCAGGCCAGCGGTGAAGCTGAAGGAGTTGGGCGATGCGGCGATTGCCGGCATGCGCGTCGGCGTGATGCATTATGCCGAAAACGCCAAGGCCCATGCCGCAGCGGTGGCGGCCGCGCTCGGATAATGGCGCGCCCCGCGCCTGCGCTGCCTGATGCCGCAGCGCTGCGCGCCCGGATCGACGAAAGCGGACGTCTTGGCGTCAAAGTGACGCCCGGCACGCGCGAGGAAGCGGTGGTGTTCGCCGACGATACCGTGCTGGTGAAAGTGCGCGCCCCGGCTGACAAGGGCGCGGCCAATGCGGCGGTGGTTCAGGTGGTGGCGCGCGCGCTGGGGCTGGCGCCTTCGCGGGTGACGCTGCTGCGCGGCGGGACGTCGCGGAGCAAGCGGCTGCAAGTTTCGCTCTAACGCTCGGCCCGGAAGGCAAACCCCCACAGCGCCACAGCCGCCGCAAATGCCGCCCCGGCCGCCACCTCGGGTGCGAACAGGCATAGCGCGCCTCCACTCGTCGCACCCAGCGCCAGCGCGCTCCACAACAACCCGTAACCGCGGGTCGAAACCAGCGGCTCGCCCGCGATCCGCGCTGCCACCCCCTGTCCGAAACGCACCAGCGCGCCGGTCATGTAGGTGACGCCGACGGTCACCTCGCCAGCGCGCGCAAAGACATTGTTGGCGAGCCCCATCGCGGTCGCCGAGAGCGCGAGAAAGGGGATCGGCTGGCTCGCCGTGAGCAAGGCAGCGCCCGTTCCCAGCAGCGCGGCCACCAGCCCGAGCAGCACCCGCTTGTGTCGTCCTTTGAACCGCCGCCCGATGATCGCACCACTGATCACGCCTGCAAGAAAGCACCCGATCAGCCCCAAGGGCGCGAGCGCCAGCGCGGGGCGCTCCACCAGCTCACCCCCATCCGCGTGGTGTTGCCCGACATGAAGGAGGTGAAATAGCCCCCCGCCACCACGAACCCGGTCGCATCGACCAGCCCCGCCAGCCCGGCAAGGCCGAAAGCGAGGCGCTGGCGGGCGGGATCGTAGCGGTGCATCAGGAGACTGGCTGGCGCAGATATTTCATCATGTGGCCGACATAGTCGATCTTGCCCACCGCAACGCCTTCCATCCGCAGGATGGCATAGGCGGCCATGAGGTGGAAATAGAACTGCGGTGTCGCCCAGTCGCGGCAATACTCATGCGCCTGCATCACGAAGGTCATGCCATTGGGCAGGTCGAACTCGACCGTGTCGCCCGCCGCGGGCCAGGTGGCAGGATCAGTGCCTGCGACCAGTGCCTGCGCGGCGGCGATGCGCGTGCGGGCCTCGGCGAAAGAGGTGATATCGCTATCGTCGGAGGCAAGCTCCCGATTCCCGAGCCGATTGAGCGCGGTCACGACCTGATCGATGGTGAAGCGGATCTGGGTGTGCAGCGGGAACATGTCCTCCGCGAGCTGTGCCCGCAGCAGCGCCCCGCCCTTCTCGTGCGCGCTCGCCTTGGTCACAAGGTGATCGAGCGTGCCGAGCATATTGGCATAGGTGGCGAGCGCGGCAGTGGCGTAGGACATTCTTCTCTCCCGTTGGTGTTGCTGGGTGAGGTAGGCCGCGCTCAGTCCTTAATCAACGCCCGCATCGGCCCAACGGGCCGCAAGGGCGACTTCACGCCCGCAGGCGTCTGGAGCCGGACGAAGCCCGGCGGAAGAACAGCGCCGAGGACCAGCTAATCTTTGATTAGCGCACGAAGACTCGCCAAACGATCCGCCTCGTGCGCGGGCTTGTCCCACCGGATGCGGTGGATGCGGGGGAAGCGCATCGCGAGGCCCGATTTGTGGCGCTTTGAGCTGTGGACGCTGTCGAAGGCGACCTCGAACACCAGCGCGCGCGTCACCTCGCGCATCGGGCCGAAGCGATTGAGCGTGTTCTGGCGCACGAAACGGTCAAGCTGCTTCAATTCCTCGTCGGTGAAGCCCGAATAGGCCTTGCCCACCGGCAGCAGCTCCGCGCCGGCATCGGGATCGCCGTCCCAGCAGCCGAAGGTGTAATCCGAATAGAAGCTCGAGCGCTTGCCGCTGCCGCGCTGGGCATACATCAGCACGCAGTCGATCAGCAGCGGATCGCGTTTCCACTTGTACCACAGCGCCGCCTTGCGCCCCGCCACGTAAGGGCTCATCCGGTGCTTGAGCATCAGCCCCTCTATCGCCTCGGCGCGCGCGGTGTCGCGGATTGCGGCGAGCTGCGCGAAATCCCCGGCCTCGACCAGCGCCGACAGGTCAAAGTGGCTGGCGGGCAGGCGGGGCATCAGCCCTTCCAAAGTCGCGCGGCGTGACTTCCACGGGTGCTCGCGCCAGTCCTGCCCTTCGAGCAGCAGCACATCATAGAGCCGCACAAAGGCTGGATACTCCCTCAGCATCTTGCCCGAGACCGTTTTGCGCCCGAGCCGCTGCTGGAGCGCGTTGAAACTCGCCGCACCCCCGGCCTCTCCGCCTTGCGCAGAGCCGCGCACCAGCAATTCGCCGTCGAGCACCGCATCCACCGCCAACGCGCCGAGCAATTCTGGGAAAGTGGCCGAAATATCGTCGCCCGAGCGTGAATAGACCCGCGTTTCGCCGACCCCCTCGCTATTGGTGGCGCGCACCAATTGCACCCGGATGCCGTCCCATTTCCACTCGGCGGCATAGTCCTTGAGGTCGACCGCGCCGTCTTCGAGCGGGTGGGCGAGCATGAAAGGGCGGAAACGCGGCAGATTGGCAAGATCGGGCGCAGGCGCGCCCCTCGCGGCCCAGTCGAACAATTCGGTGTAGGGCGGGGCGAGCGCGTGCCAATATTCCTCGACCTCTTCCGGCGCCACACCAAAGGCCTGCGCAAAGGCGAGCTTCGCCAACCGCGCCGAAACGCCCACGCGCATCCCCCCGGTGGCAAGCTTGATCAGCGCATAGCGTCCGCGCGCATCGAGCCGGTCGAACAATAGCGGCAGTTCCTTGGGGGCGCTGGCGCGGGTGAGGCCCACCAGCCGCTCGACCACTTCAGCCAGCGACAGGTCATCCTGCGGCGCGGCGTCCCCGGGCGCAGGCCATAGCAGGCTCGCGGTCTCGGCCGTATCGCCGACAAAATCGCGGGAGAGCGCCCACAGCACCGGATCGACCCGCTCCATCATCAGATTGCGGATGGTGGAGGATTTGACCGCGGGAAAATCCAGCCCGTCGGTCAAGCCGGCCAGCGCCCAGCCGCGATCGGGATCAGGGCTGCTGCGCAGATAGGCGGCGATCAGCGCCAGCTTGCGGTTGCGGCTGGTGGTATAGACCAGCGCGTCGAGCAAGGCGGCAAAGGCCTCCATCAGCGGCGCCAATTACATTCATTGCGCAGCCATATGATTGCGCTAGAGGGCGAAACGGACTCCCGTCCGCTCCGTGATGCCATCAAGGAAACGCCTCTATGAAGTTTGCACCGCTTGCCGCCCTGGGTCTTGCCATTGCCGCTGTGACCGCCCCGGCCTTTGCCCAGGACAACGCCGCTGCCACCACCACCGCGGCGGCCTTCAATGTCGATACGCCGATCGAGGCGCTGATGGCCGACGAGCGCGCCAAGGCGGTCGTCACCAAGCACCTGCCCGGCATCGACCAGCACCCGTCCTACGACCAGTTCAAGGCGATCAGCCTGAAGTCGCTTGCGCCGTTCTCGCAGGGGATGATTACAGACGAGCTGCTCGGCAAGATCAACGCCG
>JBKDUW010000232.1:0-5008 GCA_046339235.1 Erythrobacteraceae bacterium
ATGGCTCGACGGAAGTGGGCGCGTTCCAGGCTGGTGCTGCCAATTCGAGCATCCGGACTGCCGACAACTATCCGGTAGAAATCGTGTTCTCGGATAGAGCCGACTATGACTTCGTACTCGACCAGATGTCGAAAAATGCAGCGCTAAACCTGTCGAAAGTGGATCAGGATATCAGCTATGGCATCTTTGATCTGAAGGGTTCGGGAGCGGCCATCAACGCATTGCGATCCGCATGTGGGTCGGTGTCGGGCGGCGCGGTCACCACGACGACGATGAAAGCCCCGGAAGGCGTGGTTTATTGCGGTGGCGGGGCAGTGAAGCGCCAGATCGAGTTTGTGATCCTCGACAAGCCGGAAGGCCAGTGGGATGCACGAGTGACAGTGAATGGAGAGACCATCAGGGCCATGACCGCCTACAGCTATTTCGGAACCAACCAACAGCCCCCGAAGGGCTTCGTGGTCGCCTTGCTGACGGAGAATCGCAATGAGTTTCTGGTTTTCCGCGATGGAGACAAGGACTGGCTTGAGTTCGGCGACTACCAGTACAACAAGTGCAATTGAACTGTAGGCTCGTGAACTGCAGGCTTGTGTGGCGGGCTCGAAAGACACTTAAGCTTCGCGTATGGCCCCGCAACCGCTGCGGGAGCGCGCTGGGTAGCGAGAAGGTGGATGCCGCAATAAAACTACCGAAGGGCCAGAGGAATCAGATCGCGTGACGCCACGCGACTATACGGAAAGCATGTGCCGCTTCTATCTTGAGCTGGCAGATCGCAGTTGAGGCAATTTGTAAGGGCGCGGCATGCCTACTGTTGGGTGGATTTGGGTAAAACCAGATTGGATTTAGTTAAACGGGAGCAGGGGAAGAGATATGCAACTGAAAACCAGATTTTGCGCCGTCGTTCTCACTCTGACGCTTGCTGCTTGCGGCACATCGGAACAAGCTCTGCAACGAGAAGCAACGCAATCTGAGTCGGCGACAGCAGTTGCACAAGCAAGCGCCAGCGAGGCGGGTAGCGGAACCTACGCGTCAGACTGCTCGGATGCTGCAAGTGCTTTTGTCGTCAGTCTCGTTAAAGGCCAAGACGGGATGGTTGAAGGCGAAGTTAAGGCGGCTGGGAAGACGTATTCAAACTTGCTTACGTCCTATTCGTTCATGGGAGATGCCACCCCATCAGAATTCCTGATCGCTGTGATCTTCGACGAGGCTAATGCCCCGGTGGATGCAAAGGTCGAAGGCGGCCCTCGTCTGGAAATCTGGAAGGATAGTGGTTCCTTCATTGCCTTGATGAACGGGGACAAAGCTAAGAAGCTCGCCCTCTGCCCATTGCAAAGCTAGGAAAACGATGGCAGAAATAGCGGACTGCGTACTGCTTTTCGTCCTGCTGCTGATGTCAGCAGAGGCAGGGCGGCTAGCCGCGCGCAGCAGCCCCTTGCTCACAAATAGCGAGGAAATCCTTGGCGCTATGCGGCGGGCGTTGTCGCTTCTTGTCCCGATGACAGGGCTTGTCCTTGGGCTGCTCGTCTCAAATGGCCAAGCCTCGTTCGACGCCCAAGCGGAATCAGTCTCGCGTATCGCTTCCTCGGTCTCTCAACTGGACGAATTGTTGCGCCACTATGGCGAGGAAGCCACAACGGCACGTGAGCAACTGCGAGATGAGACAAACTCGGTCCTTGCGACTCTTTGGGACAAGACAGACAGTGGCCCCGAAACTATCGGGTCAGCACGAGCAGCGAATGAGGGTTTTTTCGATGCGATCATGTCGCTGGAACCAAAGGATGACCGACAGGCCGTACTTAAGGGATGAGCAGTCGCCATAGCGATCAGCCTCGTTCAGGAGCGTTTCTATCTGGCCACGCTCGAGCACAGTTCCTTTCCGATGCCAGTGGCAGCTGTGATTTATCTCTGGCTAGCCATGATCTTCGCCGTCCAGGGGTTCGACTCGACTGCGCACAGCGCAGTTCGAGCCGTGGAGGCTGCGGTGGCCCTGTCCACCTCGCTTGCCCTGTGGCTGGTTTTCGAACTGGACGGCCCTTTCGACGGACTCGTTCAAGTGTCGCGCCAATCCATGCAGGTCCTTTCGGCAGCATTGCGCTAGCGCGGGTTCTTCGCCATCTCAGCCAAGCGCGATGATCCGGCAAAGCTGTCAGACAGAGCGCGGCTGTTGGCTTTGTCATTCAAACCGGTTGTCCCCCGTCAGCGCCTATGGCACAGATTTGAGGTTGTGATTTGAGGAGGATTTGGGCTTCGTCGTAGTGACGAAGGAACGAAGATGAAGCCCAAATCCTCAAGGTCCAAAAAGCCTGCCGAGCAGGTCGTAAAGGACATCCGCCGCCGGACCCGTCGGCATTTTTCTGCAGAAGACAAGATCAGGATCGTTCTGGAAGGCCTGCGCGGTGATGACTCCATTGCCGAACTGTGCCGAAGGGGAAACCTGAGGCTTGGGCGACCCAACTTTATCACTGGGGAGGGCGGCAGGAGCCGTCTGTTGAGCATGCGCTGCTACTGCTTGGCGGATTCGGGCTAGATTTCTATCTATCCTCACCATGGCTTCAGTTGGCTGCACTGACTTGCTCCGTGGTTCGGCGCAGGAGGCACTCTTGCACTAACAATCAACGCGGACAACTCAGTGGGGGCCGGTCACGAGAGTTCGATGCGCTTTGGAGCGTCAAGGAGCGGCTGAGAGCGCCAGTGAAGCGGCCCCCAAAATGACCGGACAGTTCCTCACACTTATGTAAGAGTGAGGCATATGACCGACAGTAATCCCAGGAACTATGTGCATGCGGAGGTTCTCGGAGGGGTTCAGCGCCGTAGGCGCTGGACCCCGGAAGAGAAGCTCCGCATGGTCGAAGAGACCTTCCTGCCTGGCAACAGCGTGTCGCTTGTCGCTCGCATGCACGGGGTGGCGCCCAACCAACTATTTGGCTGGCGCCGACAGGCGGCAAGCGGCGCCCTGACCGCCACCCGTGCCGGCGGCGAGGTGGTTCCGGCCAGCGAGTATCGCGCGCTGGAGAACCAGGTTCGCGAGTTACAGCGCATGCTCGGCAAGAAGACTATGGAGAACGAGATCCTTCGCGAGGCGATCTCGCGCGTGGCGGGTCCCAAAAAACGTATGGCCCGCCCCGCTTGCAAGTAGGATTTTGAGAAGCTCTGATCAGTCTGCGTCAACGTATACGGTCTCATGGGCGAGCCCATGGCCAAGATGGATATCCGCACGTCTGGAGCCGCAATAAAGAGTTCGGCATTGAGTGCCATTTTTTTGGCCGGGCTTTCCAGACGCCGATCGACTGTCAGGCCATCTTCACGATCCTTCCTGCAAACATCTTTGGCCTGTGCACGCAGATTCGTGCGGCCGATCCGGTTATGCCGCGACTGGGTAGCCGCGTTTGAACGTTGCCTCCTTGCGTAGCGCCGCCCATGCGATCCTCGCCAACTTGTTCGCCAGGGCGACGACGATCGCATTGCGGTGGACACCGCGCTCGATTATGCCGGTCAACCAGCGCCCCAGCGGGGTCTCGCTTCGGGCTAGCGATGGCAAGGCTGCCCGGGCACCGTGGATGAGCAGGGTTCGCAGGTAAGTGTTCCCACGCTTGGATATGCCGAGCAGCCGTGGCTTGCCTCCGGTGGTATGTTGACGCGGAACCAGGCCGAGCCATGCACCCAGATCCCGGGCTTTGGCGACATTGCGCTCTCGCCGCTTGAGGAGGGCGAGGCCGAGAAGAGCAACGACGAGCCGGACTTCACCAAGCCTTTGGTGCTCGACCGAGTGTTTTATCGCTACGGCACCAACGAACCGATGGTGCTGAACGGGGCGAGCCTCACCATTGCGCCTGGCGAGTTCATCGCCATCACCGGACCCTCGGGCGGCGGCAAGACGACTTTGATGAAAATCCTGATGGGGCTGTTCGAGCCGACGAGCGGGGCCATTCGCTTGGGAGACAGGCCGATTTCCTCCTACCGCAAGGGCAAATATCGCCGCTGCATCGGATCAGTCGCTCAGGGTGATATGCTCTACGCTGGCTCGTTGGCCGAGAACATCGCGTTCTTCGACCCCGAGCTCGACATGGTGCGCGTGCATGAAGTTGCGCGCATGGCGCAGATCGACAGCGAGATCGAGAAGATGCCTATGGGCTACGAGACCCTGGTTGGCGACATGGGCTCGGTGTTGTCTGGTGGGCAACTGCAGCGGGTGTTGCTGGCGCGCGCGCTCTATCCCGACCCCAAGGCGCTGATCCTCGATGAAGGGACCGCCAATCTGGATGCCGAGAACGAGGCCAGGATCCTCAAGGTGCTCAAGGAACTCAGCATCACGCGCATCGCTGTGGCCCACAGGCCAGCGACGTTGCTTGCGGCGCAGCGGGTGGTTGCGGTGACAGCCGGCGAACTTCAGGAAATCCTGAAAGAGACACCGAAGGCCGACGAGGGGCCGAGGCCCATGATGAATGAGACAAACTTCACATCCGCCATGCAGGGCTGCTCACACATCCCTGCCACGTACGGGCCCGAACCTCCACCGCACAACGAACAATCGGAGGCACCTTTCGCGCCGCCTCCGCTTGGCTACAGCACCAATTGCGCGGAATACTCACAACGAGAGGAAAAGGAATGATACTCGCAAGTAATACAAAGAGCGTTGGCTTCCGTGATCTCAACTCTTCTGAGGTTGAAGCCGTCAGCGGAGGTTGGGATAATAGAAACAACACCAATCCAGATCCAGCACAAGAATGGGAATGGAAAGGGACCATCACCTGGCTAGGGAACCAGATCCTCGAATGGGGCGTTGGAAAAGGGTTGGATTCACTCCTAGAGGATATCTGGGGAGAACCAGAACGTGAAACGCAACAAGACCGTGCGGAGCGGAACCTCTCAACATCTGTGGACGCCCCTTCGGATGCAAGCGGTAATTTCGGGCATATTGGCACGTAGTCGGATGCTGTCATCTGTCCGGCCTCGATGAGCAGCGCCATAGCTGCGGGCCAGTATGGGAGTTCGCGGACCGGATCCATTTCAG
>JBKDUW010000233.1:0-3696 GCA_046339235.1 Erythrobacteraceae bacterium
TCTGGAGACTGCTCCCGATGTTCTCAAAGAAGCCCGCGCCAGCCGAGCTGAGCGCGCCCCCGCCTCCCCGGCCCGCAAATAGGAGAAGCATGGTGGCTTCAGGTTCGACTTTCTCCGTGATCGGCGCCGATGTGGTGATCAAGGGCGATATCGCCGCCACCGCCGATCTGCACGTCGACGGCACGATCGAGGGCGACATCAAGTGCGCCAGCCTCGTGCAAGGCGAATCGAGCAGCATCAACGGCGCGGTGACCGCCGAAAGCGCGCGGATGGCCGGCAAGGTCAGCGGATCGATCACCGCACGCGAGCTGGTGATCCTCAAGAGTGCCCGGATCGAAGGCGATGTGCATTATGATGCGCTGACGATCGAACAGGGTGCGCAGGTCGATGGCCGCTTTGCCCCCAATGCCCGCCAGCCGATCAAGGTCGTGCCCTCGAGCATTGAAGCGGCAGAATAAGCGCGCCTAGAGCACCTCGGCGCGCAGGGTCTTGCGGTCGAGTTTGCCGATGATGGTCTTGGGCAGGTCGCTGCGGATCACCACCTGATCGACGCGTTCGTGCTTCCCGATCCGGGCGTTGAGCCAGCTCGCCAGCTCCTCGGCGCTTTCTGATGCGCCCTCGGCCAGCGTGATATAGGCGCGCGGCACCTCGCCGCGATATTCCTCGGGCACGCCGATCACCAGCGCCTCCTTGACCGCGGGATGCTCGAGGATCACGTCCTCGACCACGCTCGGGAAGACCTTGAAGCCGCCCACTGCGATCATATCCTTGATGCGGTCGACGATCTCGAGGAAGCCGTCGGCATCAATCCGCGCGACATCGCCGGTGCGCAGGTAGCGCTTACCGTCACGCTCCACGAAGGTGTCAGCGTCGCTCTCGGGGTGGTTCCAGTAGCCGCGCATTACCTGCGGGCCGTGCACCGCAAGCTCGCCCGGCTCGCATTCGGGGGCGAGGCGTTCGGGGTGCTCCTTGTCGAGCAGGATCACTTCGGTACCCGGCACCAGTTGCCCGATGGTGCCGCGCTTGCGGGTGCCGTCGTAGGGATTGGCCGAGACAACGCCGGCGCTTTCGGTGAGGCCATAGCCTTCGACCAGCCGCACGCCGGTCGCTTCCTCGAACCGCACATGGACCGGGCCGGGCATCGGCGCGCCGCCGGAAATGCAGACTTTGAGGCTGGAAAGATCGGTTTTCGCCAGATCGGGGTGATCGAGCATCGCCTGGAACATCGTCGGCACGCCGGGAAAGCCGGTGCAGCGATATTTCTGGATCGTTGCAAGCACCTGCTTCGTCTCGAACCGCGGCACCATCGCGATCGAGGCGCCGGTGACACAGGCGTGATTGAGCAAGGCGGTGTTGGCAAAGACATGGAAGAACGGCAGCGCGCCCATGAAGACCTCGCTGCTGGCATTGCCGAAGGGGTTGATCGCGGCGACCTGCTGCGCGTTCACCGACAGCTGGTCATGCCCCAGCATAGCGCCCTTGGGCCGTCCGGTGGTCCCGCCGGTATATTGGAGAAGGGCGAGATCCTGCGGGGTGACCGCGACCGGGGTGACGGGCCTATCGGGCGTCATCTCCGCCCAGCTGCGGATCGCCGCGCCATAGGCCACATCGGCAATCTGGCTGCGCTTCAACAGCTTCAATGCCACGCCTTTGACCCATGGCAGCATGTCGGCGAGGCTGCCGACGACCAGCGTTTCCAGCGCGGAAGCCTCGAGCACCTTTGCGGCGGTCTTGTAGAGTTCGGGCACATCGAGCGTCACCAACACCCGCGTGCCGCTATCGCCGACCTGCCAGCTCAGCTCCTCGACCGAATAGAGCGGCGAGAAATTGACCACCACCGCGCCGGCCATCATCGCGCCGTAGTATGCCGCCGCGTAAATCGGCACATTGGGCAGGAACAGGCCAACCCGGTCACCCTTGGCGATACCGATGGCCTGGAGGCCCGCGGCAAAGCGCTGGGCGTTCCTGAAGATCTCGCCGTAGGAATAGGTCCGCCCGAGGAAGTGCAGAAAGGGCGCATCCGGATTGGCGCGCATCGTGCGTTCGAACATCGCCGGGAGGCTCATCGCCTCGAACCGGGTGCCTTGCGGAGTGGGGTGGTGGTAGGGAGCGCTATTGACAGTCATGTCAATAATATTGGCCGACAATCCGGCGGCGCACAAGCGAAACTCGCGGCGACAGTGTCGGTCTTTGCCAAGCGGCAGAAGGCGGTGGCCGGGGTGCGCTTACCGCGCCCCGGCCAGACGGGAATCAGTTCGAGATGAACCCGCTTTCGGGGTCGATCTTTTCCTCGGCGGCTTCGGCAGCGCGGCGCGCGGCGAGCCATGCTTCTGCTTCGGCTTCCTGCGCGGCTTGCCCGGCTGCCTTGACGTTAGCGTCGCGTTCGGCGCGCAGTTCCTCGATCAGCTTTTCGCGATCATTGCGCTCCGTCCGGACCGGCGCATCGACATCCTCGGTGATCCCGGCGCGCTTGGCGGCCTTGGCAACCATCGCATCAAGCTCGCGCTGCGAGCACAGGCCGAGCGTGACGGGGTCCTTCGCCTGGATGTTCTGGATGTTCCAGTGCGTCCGGTCGCGCAGCGCGCCGATTGTGTTGCGAGTGGTGCCGATCAGCTTGGAGATCTGCGCGTCCGACACTTCGGGGTGGTTGCGCAGGATCCAGGCGATGCCATCGGGCTTGTCCTGCCGCTTCGACACCGGGGTATAGCGCGGCCCCTTGGTGCGGGTCACTTCGACCGGCGCCTTGTGCATCTTGAGAGAATAGGCCGGATCGGCCTGACCCAGCTCGATTTCGCCCTGTGTCAGCTCGCCCGAATGCACCGGATCGCGGCCGGTATACTTGCTGCCGGCCAGATCATCGGCCATCGCCTGCACTTCGAGAATGTGCAGCCCGCAGAACTCGGCAATCTGCTCGAACGAGAGCGCGGTATTGTCCACCAGCCACGTCGCGGTGGCGTGCGGCATCAGCGGCTTGGGCTGATCCTTGGTAGCCATGGGTATCTCCGTTGAAAATAGAAGGGCCGCCCCTCGCGGAGCGGCCACCTTGATCTCCTAGATAGGCGAAGGACGGGAAAACGGCAAGGAATGGATTCAGGCGGTCTGCGCCTCGCCGCTGCGAGGCCGCAAACTAGAACGCCGGAACGGTTTGCAGCGAGACCGCTTGATCTTCCTCAAGCGCCACCAGCCCGGAGAGAAACTGCCGCGTTGCCGCGTCCCAGCTGAAGCTTGCGCCATAGGACGCGCAGGCCGACCGGTCACAATAGCGTGCGGCGTCGATCGCGCGGGTCAGGTCTTCGGACATCGCTCCGACCTCAGCGGTGACGATATCGAGCGGCCCGGCGACCGGGAAGGCCGCGACCGGCGTGCCGCAGGCGAGCGCCTCGATCATCACCAGCCCGAAAGTGTCGGTCCGGCTCGGGAACACAAGGACGTTAGCCCCGGCATAGCAGCCGGCGAGCTCCACGCCGGATTTCTTGCCGAGGAACAGCGCCTGCGGGAACTTCGCTGCCAGCGCCGCGCGCGCCGGACCATCGCCGACCACCACCTTGGTGCCGGGGTAATCGCAGGCGAGGAAGGCCTCGATGTTCTTCTCGACCGCGATCCGGCCGACATAGAGCAGGATCGGCCCCTGCAATCCGGCATATTCGGGCGGCGGGGGCGCGTCAGGCGAGAAGCAGGTCAGATCGACCCCCCGGC
>JBKDUW010000234.1:0-19826 GCA_046339235.1 Erythrobacteraceae bacterium
GGTTGATCACCCGCCGATCGGGCGGAAAGCCGAAGCGCTGGTCGACTTCTTCGGGGAACACCTCGACCCGCGCGAGCGCGTCGGGCGGGTAATTGGCGAATTCGCGGAAGGAGCCGATGCGGATGCCGTTGACCAGAATCACCGGCTGCCCGCCGCCGCCGCGACCGCGCGCCGATCCGGTGCGCGCGCTGATTTGGGCGATAAGATCGGTGATCGAGGTCACACCCTCGGCGGCAATCTCGGTCTCGCCGAGCTCCAGCAGCGGCGCCTGATCGACCACCAGCTGGCCCTTGAGCCGCCCGGCGCTGACAACGATCTCGCCGTCGGCGGCTTGCGGCGCGGCGCCGTCGCTCACCTTGACGCTGCCGCTGGCGGGCTCGGGCTCCTCCTCGGCCTGCGGCACTGCGACCGGCTGCGGCTGGGCCACGGTGCTCTCGCTGGCGAGAACCGTGGTGGCTACAGCAAGACTGGCAGCACAGGTGCCGGCGCGCAGCAGCGCGCGGGAAAGCGGAGAGAGGTTCATCATGTCCCTTCAGTTCAACGTCATTCAGCAGGCCGGCCTGTTGCCGGTCCCGGGTCCCTCAGGACATGCGGCGCATGCCTCATGAACTAGACGGACAAAGCCCGAATCGAGCCTAACGCGGCCCTTAAAGCTCGAGCCTTCCCTTTTGGTTCCCGCATCGCTAAAGCGCGCTAGATTTTCGACCGGTGCATTGTGCGCCGCATCATAAATAAAGGAAATTCATGGCCAAGGAAGAACTCCTCGAAATGCGCGGGCGCGTGGTTGAGTTGTTGCCCAATGCGATGTTCCGGGTGGAGCTTGAAAACGGCCACGAAGTTCTCGGCCACACCGCAGGCAAGATGCGCAAGAACCGCATCCGCGTGCTGGTGGGAGACGAGGTGCTGTGCGAACTCACGCCCTATGATCTCACCAAGGCACGCATCACCTACCGCTTCATGCCGGGTCGCGGCGGCCCCGGCCCGCAATAAGGGCCAGGGGCCCACGCCATGGGCTCTCTCCATCTCACCTTGGCTTCTGCCTCGCCCCGGCGGCGCGAATTGGTCGCGCGGTTGGGGCTGGAGCCGCACGCGGTGACCCCGGCCGATATCGACGAGACCCCGCTGACGGGCGAATTGCCGCGCCCCTATGCCTTGCGCATGGGGCGCGAGAAGGCGTTGGCAGTTTCTGGGGCGGTGGACGCGCCGGGCTATGTGCTGGCGGGTGACACGGTGGTCGCGGTCGGGCGCCGCATCCTCCCCAAGACCGAAACCGAATCCGAAGCGCGCGCCTGCCTCGAATTGATCAGCGGGCGGCGGCATCAGGTGCTCTCGAGTGTCGTGCTGCGCGCGCCCGACGGCTCCCTGCGCGAGCGGCTCAGCGAGACTGTCGTGCATTTCAAGCGCCTCTCGGCCGAGGAAATCGATACCTATCTCGCGGGCGGCGAATGGCACGGCAAGGCCGGCGGCTACGCCATCCAGGGCGCGGCCGAAGGGCTGATCGAATGGATCCGGGGCAGCCATTCGGGCGTGATGGGCCTGCCGCTCCACGAAACCCGGGCCCTGCTCAAGTCGGCGGGGTTTGCGATTGGCTGAGTGGCTGATCGAAGACGGCATCGCGGAAACGCGCGCGCTGCTGGTCGAAGGCGAACAGGTGCTCGCCGCGCGGGTGCAGTGGCCGGGCGAATTGGTGTCCGGCGAAGTCCACAGCGCACGCCTGACAAAACGATATGCGGGCACCCGTCGCGGCATCGTCCTGCTGGACAATGGGGTCGAGGCGCTGATCGACCAACTCCCGCGCGAAACGACCGAGGGCGTTTCGGGCAAGGTGCGACTGACACGGGCGCCGATCCACGAGCGCGGGCGGCTTAAGCGCGCACAGGCTCGCTGGCTCAGCGCGATTGGGTCCAGCCTCGATCCGGTTCCGCTCGAAGGCGAAGTGGTCCGGCAATTCGCAAGCGGTGTCTGGGAAGAGGTGTGGAGCGCTGCATCGTCTGGCAGCGTCGTCTTTGCCGGCGGCGAGATCATTTGCGCGGTGACACCTGCCATGACGGTCATCGACGTTGACGGGGAATTGGCCGCGCGCGAACTTGCCCTCGCCTGCATCCCTGCGATTGGAACTGCCCTGCGCTGGTTCGACATCGGCGGGAACATTGGCATCGACTTTCCCACCCTCGATGCCAAAGCCGACCGACGCGACGTTGACGACGCGTTGGACTTGGCGCTCGACGATTGGCCGCATGAATGCACCGCGATGAACGGGTTCGGCTTTGTGCAATTGGTCGCGCGATTGGAAGGCCCCTCGCTGCTGCACCGCTTCGCCACGTCGCGCACAGGGATGTGCGCCCGTTTTGCGTTGCGGTTGGCCGAGCGGGCCAAGGGCCATGGTCCCATCCTCGAACTGCGCGTACATCCCGCGCTAAAAGCGAAGCTCAAGCCCCAATGGCTCGACGAACTGGCCCGGCGGACGGGGCGTGCGGTGCGGATCGAAGCCGATCCCGGCCTTGCACTCGAAGCACCCAGCGCCCAGATCCTTGATGCATGACCACAAGATCCAAGCCCTGCCCGATCTGCCGCAAGCCGCGAACAGAGCAATTCCATCCGTTCTGCTCGCAGCGCTGCAAGGACCGTGATCTGGCGCGCTGGTTCTCGGATTCCTATGCCGTTCCCGGCCCGCCGGCCGACCCGGAAACCCTCGCCTCGGAAGACTGGCGCGAGCAGGATTGAGCAGCGCGCCATAATCCTGCGCGCATGCGACAAATCCCCCTTGCCAACCCCCGCCGCCTTCGCCATAGGGCCGCTCTCATTTGCTCGCCGGGCAACTCAGCCCGTCGCTCGCAGCGAATGCCCGAGTAGCTCAGGGGTAGAGCAGCGGATTGAAAATCCGCGTGTCGGTGGTTCAAATCCGCCCTCGGGCACCATTCGCTGAAAAGGGCCATTCGCCCAAAGGGAAAGTGCCAATGTCCCGCCGCACCAAGATTTACGAAGGCAAGGCCAAGATCCTTTACGAAGGGCCCGAGCCTGGCACCCTCATCCAGTACTTCAAGGATGACGCGACCGCCTTCAATGCGGCCAAAAAGGGCACGATCGCTGGCAAGGGCGTGATCAACAACCGCATCAGCGAGCACGTGTTCACGCGCCTCGCGCATATCGGCATCCCGACCCACTTCATCCGCCGCCTCAACATGCGCGAGCAGCTGATCCGGCAGGTCGAAATCATTCCCTTGGAAGTGGTGGTGCGCAATGTCGCCGCCGGTTCGATCTCCAAGCGCCTCGGGATCGAGGAAGGCGAGCCGCTGCCGCACACTCTGATCGAATATTACTACAAGGATGATGCACTCGGCGATCCGCTGGTGTCCGAGGAGCATATCGCCTGCTTCAACTGGTGCAGCAACGAGGAGATGCATGACATGTCCTCGATGGCGATCCGCATCAACGACTTCCTGTGCGGGATGTTCGCCGCGATCGACATCCGTCTGATCGACTTCAAGCTCGAATTCGGGCGGCTCTACGACGGCGATTACAGCCGCGTGATCCTCGCTGACGAGATCAGCCCCGATGGCTGCCGCCTCTGGGACATGGCGACCGGCGAGAAGCTCGACAAGGACCGTTTCCGCCGCGATCTGGGCGGCGAGGAAGAGGCCTATCGCGAAGTCGCGCGCCGGCTCGGCCTGCTCAATGCCGAGGACAATGGCCCGGGCGAAGTGTTCGATCTGTCGCACGCGCGCTCGCGCCTGCGCGGCCCGCCGCCGCTCAAGAAGTAGCCTCTTCACGGCCGCGTAATCCCCGCTTAGGCTGACGAAGTCCTTGGTGCTGCGACATTTCTTGCGCGCGCCAGGGGGTCAACACAGGGGCGCTTTGCATGGCTTGGAAATCGGTGGTGGTGGCAGGGCTTCTGGCCCAGTCGAGCCTTGTTGCGGCGCAGGGCCAGCAGGCGATCGCGATTGCGCCCGCGCCTGGCTGGGCAGCCCTGTCCGAACCGCTCGAAGTGCCTGCTGACACGCACGGGCCCACCTTTCTGCGGCGGCAGGACACCTTCGTCCGCCTTACCGCAAACGGGCACGACCTGTTCAGCAGCCAGATGATCCGCATTCTCCAGCCGCAGGCGCTCGAGATCGGTAATATCGCGATCGGCTGGAACCCGGCTGCGGGCGAGGCGCGGGTCCACAAGGTGGTGATCCACCGCCGCGGGCAGACAATCGACGTGCTCGGCAAGACCGGGTTCGAGATCCTGCGGCGCGAGGACCAGCTCGAAGCCGCGATGCTCGACGGGCTGCTGACCGCCGTGCTGCGCGTGCCGGTCCTGCGCGTCGGCGATGATCTCGAAATCGCCTACACCGTGCCGCTCCACGGAGATCGCCCCCGACAGGGCCGGGCGCGACAACAAGCGACTGGCCGACTTCGACAATTCGATGGCGATCCTGAGTTACAGCCCCGGCGCGGTCGGCGAGCGGTGGACCGGCGATAAGCCGATCCCGGCAATCACCGAATTCGACTGGGCCGGCGGAAGCCCGCCCTGCCTCCCCGCCGACATGCTCCCGCGCAAGGGCTAGGGCCTCGCTTCCCGCCAATCAGGGGCTGACAGACCGGTGCTTTCGGTTAGTCTCGGCCCTTCCCATGCCAGTGTTCAAGGTGCCTTGCCCGTTATGATCCAACCTTCCCGCGCGCTTTATGCCAGCCTGCTGCTGGCGCTCTCTCCGCTGGCCTTCACCACCGCGCTCGCCGCGCAGGAAGCGCCGGCTGCCGAGGCTGCCAGCCCCGCCGCTGCGCAGGCCCGCGTCTGGGCGTTCGAGGCCAGCGATGTGCCGGTCGATCCGGGTTACACCTTCGGGCAGCTTGGCAACGGGATGCGCTACATCATCCGCCGCAATGCCACGCCGGAAGGCACCGCGCTGGTGCGGCTGCGGGTGGATTCCGGCAGCCTGGCCGAGCGCGAGGACGAGCGCGGGCTCTCACACTATCTCGAGCACATGGCCTTCAACGGCTCGAAGGGCATCCCCGAGGGCGAGATGGTCAAGCTGCTTGAGCGCGAAGGGCTGGCCTTCGGGGCCGACACCAATGCCTCGACCGGGTTCGAGAGCATCACCTACATGCTCAACCTGCCGCGCAATGAACCCGCACTGCTCGATACCGCGCTGATGCTGATGCGCGAGACCGCGACCGAGCTGACCATCGCGCAGGAAGCCGTCGAGCGCGAGCGCGGCGTGATCCTTGCCGAGCGGCGCGACCGGGCAGGCTTCCAGCAGCGCAATTTCGAGGACAATGTCGCCTTCATCGCGCCGCAAGCGCTCTATGCCGAACGCCTGCCGATCGGCACAATCGGGGTGCTCGAAAGCGCGGGTGCAGCGAACATCCGCGGGCTCTACCAACGCACCTATGTGCCCGCCAACGCCGTGCTGGTGGTGGTCGGCGATCTGCCGGTCGAGACGGTCGAGGCCGCGATCCGCGCCCGCTTTGGCGATTGGGCCGCAGCCCCAGCGCCTGCCAAGCCGGTCGCCGGGCCGATCGATGTCGCGCGCAAGGGACTGACCGACATCTACCTCGATCCGGCGCTGTCCGAGGACATCACGATCTCGCGCCTCGCCCCGTGGCGCGACGAGCCTGACACGATTGCCAACCGCGAGACGTCGCTGGTGCAGCGCATCGGTTACGGGATCATCAACCGCCGCCTCGCGCGCCTCGCCCGCGGCGGGGATGCGCCGTTCCGGGGCGCGAGCTACGGCACCGGCGATCTGTTCGAGGATGCGCGCATCACCAGCCTCTCGGTCAGCAGCGCGGACGGCGAATGGAAGAAGGGCGTGCTCGCCGCGGTGCGCGAGGTCAACGAGGCGCTGACCTATGGCTTCACCCGCGCCGAGCTTGACGAACAGCTCGCCAACCTGCGCACCGCCTACCAGGACGCGGTCAAGGCCGCCGAGACCCGCAGCCACCCGACCTTTGTCGGCGCGGCACTGGCACTGGCGAGCGACGAGCGCGTACCATCGACTCCGCAATGGCAGTTGGCGCAGTTCGAGCGGATCGCGCCGTCGCTGACGCCCGAGGCGGTTTGGAACGCGGTAAAGGCTGACGCCGTGCCGCTTGATGATCCGCTGATCCGCTTCACCGGCCGCACCGCGCCCGAGGGCGGCGAAGCGGGTCTGCGCAGCGCTTTTGCCGAAGCGCTGGCGCTGCCGATCAAGGCTCCCGCCGATAGCGGCGCGCTCGCTTTTGCCTATCAGGACTTCGGCCCGCCCGGCACGATCATCTCCGACACCACCGAGCCGCGGCTCGGCCTGCGCCTGATCCGCTTCGCCAATGGCACGCGCCTGACGCTCAAACAGACGGCGATCCGCGAGGACCGCATTGCCTTCACGATCGCGGTTGACGGCGGCGATCTGATGAACACCCGCGAGGCGCCCTTGCAGGTCGCGCTGGTGGATTCGCTCGCGCTCGGCGGGCTCGGGCGGCACAGCCAGGACGAGCTTTCGAGCGTGCTCGCCGGGCGCAGCGTCGGCTTCGGCCTGGCGAGTGCAACCGATGTCTTCACCACCTCGGGCAACACCACCAAGCGCGATCTCGCCCTGCAGATGCAGGTGCTGGCCGCGCTGCTGACCGATCCGGGCTATCGGCCCGAGGGCGAGGAGCGCTTCCGCAAGGGGATCGACAATTACTTCGCCACGCTCGATTCCACTCCGGGCCGCGCGCTCGGGACAGCGCTGGGCGGGATCCTGTCAGACAATGACCCGCGTTTCACCCTGCAGCCCAAGGAGGCGTTCTTCGCGCTCGACTATGCCAAGCTTCAGGCCGCCATCGGCGACCGGCTGGCGAAGGGCGCGATCGAGCTGGCGCTGGCGGGCGACTTTGACGAGGGCGAAGCCATTGCAGCGGTCGCGGCGACCTTCGGCGCGCTGCCAGCGCGCGAGGCCGAGTTTGTCCCGCGCGAGGAGGCGCGCATCCGCAGCTTTACCGCGACCCGTGGCCCGCGCGTCATCACCCACAAGGGCGAGGCCGATCAGGCGCTGCTGCAATGGACCTGGCCGACCACCGACGACAGTGATCTGGCCGAGACCCTGCGCCTCGGCCTGCTCGCACGCGTGGCGCGGATCGCGCTCACCGAGAAGCTGCGCGAGGAGCTGGGCCAGGCCTATTCACCGTCGGCCGGCGCTTCGAACAGCCGCCAGTACCGCGATTACGGCACCTTCACGCTCTCGGTTTCGGTTGACGTGGCCCAGGCCGATGCGACGCGCGCGGCGGTGGAAGCGGTGCTTACAGCCTTGCGCGATGCGCCGCCCAGCGCCGACATGATCGAACGCGCGCGCCGTCCGCTGCTCGAGGAATATGACAATGCGCTCAAGGATCTGGGCGGCTGGATCAGCCTTGCCGCGCGCGCGCAGAGTGATCCTGAACGGATCGACCGCTGGTTTGCCGCCCCTGACGTGATCCGCGCGATCACGCCTGCGGAATTGAAGGCCACCGCGGCCAAGTGGCTCGCCAGCGGCGCGGCGGTCGAGGTGGCGGTGGTCCCGGCGGCCAGCACCGCGCAGTAACCCCCTTGCGCCGAAACAAAAAAGGCCGGCAGGATCGCTCCTGCCAGCCTTTTTGTTTGGCGTTATGCCGCCCGCAGCGCGAGCGGCACGGCGCGGATCAGTAGTTCACGTTGAACGACACACCAATAACGCGCGGATCGTTGACGAAGGCGGTGTTGTTGTTGAAGTCGATCACGCCCTGCACATTGTCTTCATCGGTGATGTTGCGGGCAAACGCCGCCACTTCCCATTCGCCGTTATTGCCGGCGTAACCGATGCGGAGGCCGCCTTCGAAGCGGCTGCCGGCGTCGAACTCCTCGCTCGAGTAGAGCAGGAAGTTGGTTTCGCCGAGATAGGTCCAGTCGGTGAAGATGAAGAACTCGCCGCTGTCGCCCATCGGGATGCCATAGCGGGCGGTGAAATCGCCGCTCCACTCGGGCGCATTGGGGAAGGGGTTGCCGTCGATCAGCGCGCGGCGGCTGCCGCCGACCAAAATGGTCGGATCGGTCACGGTGCACTGCGCACAGATGCCCACGGCAAGGCCGTTATCCTGAATCTCGGTGTTGTTATAGGCAGCACCAAGGGTCACGAGGAAGTTCGGCGTGATCTGGAACGCAGTGTCGAGTTCGAAGCCATAGGCCTCACCCTTGTTGGCGTTGATCAGCTGCACGAGGTTGGCCGCGCCGCCGACAGCGGTGAACTGCGGATCTTCGACCGTGTAGTAGAACACCGCACCATTGAGGCGCACGCGGCGATCCGCCAGCTCGGTCTTGAAGCCGACTTCGTAGGAGGTGATGTTCTCCGACTGCGCCACCGAGGGAGCGGCGAAGAAGGCAACGTCGCGGCCCTGGATGGTCGGCCCGCGGAACGAGTTGGCGACCTTGGCATAGACGCTGGCATCGTCCGAGACGTCGGCGAACAGCGCGATGTCCCAGTCGAACTGGTCATCGCCCACGCTCACCGGCTGCGGGGCAGCGCCCGAACGCACGAAGAAGTCCTTCTGGTCGTCGGTGTAACGCAGGCCGCCAGTGATCTTGAGCATGTCGTTCAGCTGGTAGGACAGCTGGCCGAACAGTGCCCAGGCCTCGTTGGTGTGGTTGACAGTGACCGGCGGCGGGAAGTTGAAGCCGACGGTGGTTACGTCGAAATCGCTCTCGAAATAGAAGCCGCCGGCTTGCCAGCTGAGCGGGCCATCGCCGTTCGAGGCAAGGCGCACTTCCTGGGTGGTCTGCTCCAGATCGATCGAGTCCTGCGTGTCCGAGGGGAAGGGGATGAAGCCCGGGCCCATGAACGGCAGGAAGGATGCGCCGAATCCGCCATCGATATCGCCGCGGCTGGAGCCTTCGCTGGTCCAGTGGCTGGTGATCGAGGTCAGCGTGGCGCCGTCGAATTCGTAGGCTGCGGTCAGCGTGGCACCGACCTGCTTGTAGTTCGCCTCGTTGCCGCCGCCCGCATCGTAGAACACGGTGCCGCGATCATAGTTGTCGTTCAGGTTATTGTTGCCCGGACCGAGGATGTTGGCGCGGAAGAAGGTCGAGGACCCGTCCAGATCGCGGAAATTGACCGAGGCGAGGATGCTCGCACGCTCGGTCGGGGTGAACAGCAACTGGCCGCGCACCGCAAAGTCGGTAAAACCGCCGAGCACGTTCTCATCGCCGGTGAAGCCGTTGTCGATCCAGTCACCGCGGCTCTGAAGCTGGGCGGCGACACGGAAGGCCAGCTTGTCTTCGATCAGCGGGCCGCCGACCGCGCCGCTCAGCGTCATGGTGTCGAGGCTCGCGAAGGACACGCCTGCGCGCACGCTCATGTCCTGGCCGGGCTTGATGCTGTCGACCTTGACGATACCGGCCGGAGTGTTGCGACCGACCAGCGTGCCCTGCGGGCCGCGCAGCACTTCGACGCGCTCGACGTCGAAGATCGGGAAGCTCTTGAGCGTCACGTTCTCGAGCACGACGTCGTCAAGCAGAACCGAGACCGGCTGCGAGGCGGCGAGATCGAAATCGGTGTTGCCGAGACCGCGGATGTAGAAGCGCGGGGCCACGCGGCCGTTCGAGCTTTCGATATTGAGGCCCGGAACCGAGCCGGCCAGCGCGGTGACATCACCGGCGCCGCTGAAGATGGTATCGACCCGGGCCTGATCGAGGATCTCGGCCGAAACCGCGACGTCCTGCAGGTTTTCCTGGCGACGGTTGGCGGTGACGATAATGGTGTCGAGCTGGCCGCTGTCAGTGGCGGTGGCTTCGGCGTCCTGCGCAGCGGCGGGCGCTGCGAAGGTGAAGGCTGCTGCAAGAACGGTCGAACCGGCCCATGCGGCGCGGATGGCATTGAAACGCTTAGACATCGAACAAGACCCTTTCGGATTGGTCGGACGGAGAGGGAGTAGATATGGCCCGTGCGCTGGCAGTTTTGGACGATTCTGGCGAGATTGCAGCATCATCTAGCGGCGGGAAATGGGCCGTTTTACTGCACTAGGCTTGCAGTTGTTGCATTGAGGTTACAGATTCTGACTTAATGCGACAATAATACGACAATAATACGACATTCAGCTACTTGCGAACGGTGTTTCCGGCCGCGGTGAACAACCTGCCCGGATGCGATTGCACCGCGCGGCATGCACGCTATAGCGGCGCGCATATCCGGCCCCGTATCCGCCAGCGACCCTGCAAGGAGTCCCGAAGCATGAAAGTCCGTGTCCTTGTCCGATTGAAGCCCGGCGTGCTCGACCCGCAGGGCCGCGCGGTTCACCATGCGCTCGAAGGCCTCGGCTTTGCCGGGGTTGCCGATGTTCGCGTCGGCCGGCTGATCGAGCTCGAGGTTGCCGATGGCACCGACGAGGCCACGCTCACCGCGATGTGCGAGAAGCTGCTCGCCAACACCGTGATCGAGAACTTCACGATCGAGACCGAAGGAGGCAAGTGATGGCCTTCCGCGCCGCAGTCATCACCTTCCCCGGTTCCAACTGCGACCGGGACATGGCCACCGCGCTTGAAGCAGTGTCGGGGCAGCCGGCGCTCACAGTGTGGCACGGCGATGCCGATCTGCCTGACCGCCTCGATCTGGTCGCCTTGCCCGGCGGCTTTTCCTATGGCGATTACCTGCGTTCGGGCGCGATGGCGGCAATGAGCCCGATCATGCGCGCGGTGGTGGCCGCCGCGGATCGCGGGGTGCCGGTACTCGGCGTATGCAACGGCTTCCAGGTGCTCACCGAAGCGCGGCTACTGCCCGGCGCGCTGATGCGCAATGCCGGCCAGCGGTTCGTCTGCCGCACCGTCATGCTGACCGCCGCAAACACCGATACGCTGTTCACCCACGGTTTTGCCGCGGGCGAGATCCTGCGCATTCCGGTGGCGCACCATGATGGCAATTACTTCGCCGACAGCGAAACGCTCGACCGGCTCGAAGGCGAAGGGCTTGTGGCGTTCCGCTATGCCGAGGCCGTCAACGGCTCGTCGCGCGATATTGCCGGGGTGCTGAGCGATAACGGCCGGGTGATGGGCATGATGCCGCATCCCGAACGCGCGATCGAACCGGCCGCGGTGGCTGCGCTGGGCGGGGACGACGGGCGGCGGGTGTTCGCAAATATCCTCGCCGCGCTGGCCAGCGCCTAGGCGCGCAGGTGGCGCTGCGGATCGCTGAACAGCCGCAGCGCATCCTTTGCTGACATCGGGCGGCCGAAATAATAGCCCTGGATCTTGTCGCAGCCGAGGTTGCGGATCAGCTCGGCTTCCTCGGCGGTTTCGACCCCTTCGGCGGTGGTGGTCATGTCGAGGCTCTTGGCCATCGCGACCACCGCGTTGATGATCGCCAGGCTTTCGGCGCTGCCCTGCGCTGCGCCCTGCACAAAGGTGCGATCGACCTTAATGGTCGAAAACCGCAGCTTGCGGATGTAGCCGAGCGATGAATAGCCCGTCCCAAAATCGTCAAGCGCGACCGAACAGCCCAGCGCCATTACCTGTTCGAGCGCGTTGCGCGCGACACTGGCATCGCGCAGGAAGATGCTCTCGGTCACTTCCACCTCGAGCCGCTCGGGGCGCAAGCCGCTGGCCACGAGCGCCTCGACCACTTCCTTGTGGAAGTCGGGCTCAAGCAGCTGTTCGGGCGAGATGTTGACATTGACCTTGATGTGATCGGGCCAATTGCGCGCTTCCTCGCAGGCCTTGTGCATCACCCAGCGGCCGATCGGCACAATCAGGCGGGTGTCCTCGGCCAAGGGGATGAACTTGCCCGGGCTGACAAAGCCGTGATCGGCGCTGTTCCAGCGCACCAGCGCCTCGAAACTGACCACGGCCTCGCTGCGCGAATCCACCACCGGCTGATAGTGCAGCTCCATCTCGTCGTTGCCCAGGGCGTTGCGCAGTGCCATTTCGAACTGGCGGCGTTCCTCGGCCGAGGCGTGTAACACCGGCTCGAACTTGCAATGCTCGCCCCCGCCAGCATCCTTGGCGCGGTAGAGCGCAAGGTCAGCGTTGCGCATCAGTTCCTCGACCGTCCTGCCATCACGCGGGCCCATCGCCGAGCCGACGCTGGCGCCCACATAGAGCGTTTGCTGATCGACCTGATAGGGTTCGGACAGGTGCTCGATCACCTGCCGCGCCACCTTTGCGACGTCGTCGGCGCGATGCAGATCGCGCAGCACGATGGCAAATTCGTCCCCGCCGAAACGCCCGCACAGCTGGTTCTCGCCCATCAGCGATTTGAGTCGGGCCGAGACCTGCGCGAGCAGCTTGTCGCCGGTCATGTGGCCGAGCGAATCATTGACCGACTTGAACCGGTCAAGATCGACCATCAGCAGCGCGCAGTGCGTGCGCCACTGTTCGGCATAGCGCAGCGATTCGCCCAGCGCCTCGGTAAGCTGCAAGCGGTTGGGCAGCTGGGTGAGCGTGTCGAACCGCGCCAGATAGGCGATCTTTTCCGAGGAATTGCGCTTTTCGGTGACGTCCGAGCCAACCCCGCGCAGGCCCGTGAAGCGCCCGCGATCATCGCGGATCGGCATGCCCGAAAGCTCCCACCAGCGCTCCTCCCCGAGGATCGAAACCTGCACCAGCATATTGGAGAAGTTCTCGCGGTTCTTGAGCCGCTCGGCGAGATCGTGGAGGCTCGCAGGGAACTTGCCGGTCTCCCAGTTGCGACCCGCCACCAGTTCGAGCAGCGGCATCCCCTCGACCTCGACCTGCGGGCGGCCGAGCGCATAGGCGAAGCGCGGGCTGACCGAACGCAAGCGGCGGGTGGCGTCGATCTCCCACAGCCAGTCGGCATCGTTCTCCTCGAACTCGCGCAGCAGCAGCGACACGACCTCGTCCTTTTCGGTGATCGCCGCCTCGGCAAAGCGCGCGCTGAGATAGGTGCGCCCGACCTCGACCGTGCCGAGCAGCCCGACGATGGTCAGCAGCAGCACCGCAACCACCCCGTACCACATGCCGACCAGCGCCAGATGCAGCATGGTCGCAACCCCGACGATGCCAATGAAGCAGACGATGCAGAAAGGCGCCGCAGTGTAGAAGAACACCGAACCCGAAACGAGGATGGCCACGACCATCAGCAGCGCCATGAGATCGACCGGCGTGCCGAAGAACGGGAACACCACGATCGCCACGCCCCACACAAGACCCGAGAGCATCGCGGTGCTCGCCTGGCGGTGGAATTCGGTCCGGGTGATGCGGCGGCGATCGGCGTCGGCGAGCGAGAGGTCGATCTTCGTTCCGCGCCACTGGATCGCGGCCTGCGCCGCAAACCAGCAGACAATCGCCAGCAGCCCGACCTTGGCGATGTAGATCTGGGCCACGAACACCGCGAGGATCGCCTCGGAAAACACGCGGTAGAACGCGAGCTTGGCGAGCGCCGGATATTGCATCCCGCGCAGCCGTGCCCAGTCGAAATCACCTTTGTCGGACAGGCCGAGCACTGCCGAAACCGGCAGATCAGCGGGGCGCGTCGAAACAGGAGAGGCAGGCGTATCGCTCACGGTGCGAAGCTTAACCGCCAAAGGTTAGATTGCGGTAAATTTCTGAAGCAAGCCGCGGATTTCTATCCTTAACAGCGCCCAAGCAGTTACTCTACCGTCACCGACTTGGCGAGGTTGCGCGGCTGGTCGACATCCGTGCCCTTCAGCACCGCGACATGATAGGCCAGCAATTGCACCGGAATGGCATAGACTAGCGGCGCAATCAGCGGGTGGACCACCGGCATCTCGATCGTGGCGATGCAGCCATCACCCGCCTCATCCAGCCCCTTGGCATCCGAGATCAGCACCACCTGCCCGCCGCGCGCGCGCACTTCCTGCATGTTCGAGACGGTCTTCTCGAACAAGGGCCCCGAAGGCGCGATGAGAACCACCGGCACGGCTTCGTCGATCAGCGCGATCGGCCCGTGCTTCATCTCGCCCGCGGCATAGCCTTCGGCATGAATGTAGCTGATTTCCTTGAGCTTCAGTGCGCCTTCCAGCGCCAGCGGATAATCCTGCCCACGCCCGAGATAAAGCACGTCGCGCGCAGGCGCGATGAGGTGCGCCATCGCGGCAATATCGTCATCATGGTCGAGCGCGGCATTCAATGCGGCGGGCGCTTCGAGCAGATGGCGCACGATCTCGGCCTCCTGATCACGCGAGAGGAGGCCCTTCTTCACCGCCATATGCGCAGCCAGCGCGGCGAGCACGGCGAGCTGGCAGGTGAAGGCCTTGGTCGAGGCGACCCCGATTTCCGGGCCGGCATGCGTGGGGAGCAAGAGATCGGCCTCGCGCGCCATCGTGCTGGTCGGCACATTGACCACCACCGCGATGGTCTGCCCCTTGGCCTTGCAGTGCCGCAGCGCGGCGAGCGTATCGGCGGTCTCGCCGCTTTGCGAGATGAACAGTGCGAGGCCGCCCTCTTCCAGCACCGGCTCGCGGTAACGGAACTCCGAGGCAACATCGATGTCGACCGGCACGCGGGCGAATTGCTCGAACCAGTATTTCGCCACCATCCCGGCATAGAACGAGGTGCCGCAGGCGACGATGGTGAGGCGGCGGATGGCCGAGAGATCGAAATCCATCTGCGGCAGCGCCACCGAATTGTCTGAACGCCGCAGATAGGAGGCGAGCGTCTGCGCCACCACCGTGGGCTGCTCGTAGATCTCCTTCTGCATGAAGTGGCGGTAATTGCCCTTCTCCACTGCCGCCGCCGAAGCACCCGAGGCGCGAATCTCGCGGGTGACGGGCGTGTTCGCGGAATCGTAGATCTGCGCGCTTGTGCGGCGCACCACCACCCAGTCACCCTCTTCGAGATAGGCGATGCGCTGGGTCAGCGGCGCGAGCGCCAGCGCGTCGGAGCCGAGATACATTTCGGCCTCCTCACCTTCGGGGCCGTAGCCGAGCACCAGCGGCGAGCCCAGACGCGCGCCGATCAGCAGATCGGGATAGGCGCGAAAGGCGATGGCGAGCGCGAAGGCACCGCGCAGGCGTGGCAGCACTACGCGCACGGCTTCGACCGGATCCGCCCCGCGCTCGATCTGGGCCGAGATCAGATGCGCGACCACCTCGCTGTCGGTCTCGCTTTCGAAGCTGCGCCCGGCGGCGACGAGTTCGGCGCGCAGTTCCTTGTAATTCTCGATGATGCCATTGTGCACGATCGCGACCTCGGTGGTGGCGTGCGGGTGGGCATTGGCCGCCGTCGGCGCGCCGTGGGTCGCCCAGCGGGTATGCGCAATCCCGACGGTACCGGGCGCAGGATCACCGGCCAGCACGGCGGCGAGATTGGCGAGCTTGCCCTCGGCCCGGCGGCGCACCAGCGTGCCCTCGTAAATCGTGCAGATCCCGGCGCTGTCATAGCCGCGATATTCCATCCGCCTGAGGCCATCGACCAGCCGATCGGCCACGCCGGCGCTGCCCACGATCCCGATAATTCCGCACATAGCCGGGCTGTTCCTTCGTTGTCGTTTGTGCCGCTCTAGCGCCGCGCGCCGGTGGGGCAAGGCCCCGCGTGCGATGGGGTTATCTGGGCTTTAGGGAAAAGATAAGCTTTCCTGCCTATTCACCATTCTTCGGAAGTTACCCTTCGCATCATTAGCGAAAGGTACAGAGCATAATGATGAGCCTCGGGGGCTGGGAATGAGCGCATTCGGCAAGAAAGGCAACGCTGGCGGAATGAAGCCCGGCAGCAGACCGGCCTTCGGGGTCGCGCGTCCTATGAAGGGCTCCGGAGGTTCGACCGCATCCGGCCCGCGCGGCGGAGACCAGTTCCCGCCGATCCCGGGCGAAGGCAGCGCTGAACGCCCCGCCCCGACGCCTGCGGTGCCGTCGCGCCCGGCCACAACCGCCGAAGCGATCGACCGTCTCAACGAGCGCATGACCTCGGTCAACGAGGGCAATTCCGAAGTCGGCGGGTTTGAAGCCAGCGTCCACAAGATCAAGGAACAGGTGCTCCCGCGCCTGCTCGAACGGGTCGATCCCGAAGCGGCGGCGACGCTGTCCAAGGAGGATCTCTCCGAGGAATTCCGCCCGATCATCATGGAAGTGCTGGCCGATCTCAGGGTCACCCTCAACCGCCGCGAGCAATTCGCGCTGGAAAAGGTGCTGATCGACGAATTGCTCGGCTTCGGTCCGCTCGAAGAACTGCTCAACGATCCGGACGTGTCCGATATCATGGTCAACGGGCCGGACCAGACCTACATCGAAAAGAAGGGCAAGCTTACCCTCGCCCCGATCCGCTTCCGCGACGAACAGCACCTGTTCCAGATCGCGCAGCGCATCGTGAACCAGGTCGGCCGCCGCGTCGACCAGACCACCCCGCTGGCTGACGCCCGCTTGAAGGACGGTTCGCGTGTGAACGTGATCGTGCCGCCGCTCAGCTTGCGCGGCACCGCGATCTCGATTCGTAAGTTTTCCGAAAAGCCGATCACGCTCGATATGCTGCGCGACTTCGGTTCGATGTCGGACAAGATGTGTACCGCGCTCAAAATCGCGGGCGCCTGCCGGATGAATATCGTCATCTCGGGCGGTACCGGTTCGGGTCAGACGACGATGCTCAACGCCCTGTCGAAAATGATCGACCCGGGCGAGCGCGTGCTGACGATCGAAGACGCGGCCGAACTTCGCCTGCAGCAGCCGCACTGGCTGCCGCTCGAAACCCGTCCGCCGAACCTTGAAGGCCAGGGCGCGATTACCATCGGCGACCTTGTAAAGAACGCCCTGCGTATGCGTCCTGACCGCATCATCCTCGGGGAAATTCGCGGGGCGGAATGTTTCGACCTTCTCGCCGCGATGAACACTGGTCACGACGGTTCGATGTGTACGCTCCACGCCAACAGTCCCCGCGAATGCCTTGGCCGTATGGAAAACATGATCCTGATGGGCGACATCAAGATCCCCAAGGAAGCCATTTCGCGCCAGATCGCCGAATCGGTCGATCTGATCGTGCAGGTCAAGCGTCTGCGCGACGGTTCGCGCCGCACCACCAACATCACCGAGGTTATCGGGATGGAAGGCGACGTGATCGTAACGCAGGAATTGTTCAAGTTCGAATATCTCGAAGAGAGCGACGACGGGAAGATTCTCGGCGAATTCCGCGCTTCGGGTCTGCGGCCCTACACGCTGGAAAAGGCCCGCCAGTTCGGCTTCGATCAGGCGTATTTGGAGGCCTGCCTCTAGGAGCCAGGCGCGCTTGCAGGTGTGCTTTGCACGTCTGCGCCTTCGGCTTCGACTCCGCGCTTGCGAACCCTTCGGGTTCGAGGCCATAGACATGGCCCTATCGATATGAGCTATTCGGCCAGCACCGCTGGCCGCAAGGCCGCCAAAATGTTTGGGCGCCCGCCCGCAGCGTTGCGACCTTCAGGTCGCATAGGCGAGGATACCCACGCCGGAGGGCGTGCGAAAATCAAAGGCTCCCCAACATCACGGGCAGGCTCATCGCGAGGCATCCGCCGCCGATGATCGCTGCGCCCATGAACAGCCCGGTCCACGGCACCCAGCCGACCGCTTCGAGCCGGGACAGATCGCGTTTGCGGTTGCGGCGGAGATCCATCAGCGCGGCGAAACCGGCAAACATCCAGAACAACCCGCCGGCAATGGCAAGCTGGGCAGCATCGCTGAGGAGCGCAAAGCGGGCAAGGACGTCCATCGCGGGCTCATGTAGGCAGGATGACGGCTTGCGCAATCCCTGCCGCTCGGCCAAGCGCGTCGGCGATGGATGGCTCGATCGCCCGCCCCCGCCCTCTGCTCGCGCTGGGCGTACGCCTGCTGACCGCGCTGGCGCTGGCGACGATGGCGATGCTGGTCAAACTCGCCGGGGAGCGCGGGGCGCATCTGATCGAGCTCATTTTCTGGCGGCAATTGCTGACCGCAGCGGTGGTCGGCGGCGGCCTCGCGCTGACGGGGCGGCTGGCGCTGCTCAAGACCACGCGCCTGGGCTCACACGGCATTCGTTCGGCCACGGGCCTGTTCGGGATGCTGTTCACCTATGGCGCGGTGCTGATGCTGCCGCTGGCCGAGGCGACCACGCTGTCGTTCACAGCGCCGATCTTTGCGGTGCTGATTGCGATGCTCCTGTTCCGCGAACGCATCGGCCCCTATCGCTGGGCGGCGGTGGCGATGGGTTTTGCAGGCGTAGTGGTGGTGATGCAGCCGGGCGGCGCAGCCCACGAAGGCCTGACCCTGGCAGGCGTCGCGGTCGGCTTGATGGCACCGCTGATGGTGTCCTTCATCAGCTTCCAGATCCAGGATCTCAACACAACCGAAAGCCCGTGGAGCATCGTGTTCTGGTTCGCGGCGTTAAGCGCGCCAGTGGCAGCCCTCGGCCTGCCCTTTGTGGCGGCCGCGCATGATGCCGAAACCTGGGGGATTATTGTCGCGATGGCGCTGATGGGCGTGCTGGCGCAGCTCCTGTTGACGACGTCGCTGCGCTTTGGCTCGGCGGCGGTGATCCTGCTGATGGACTATACCGCGCTGTTATGGGCGAGTTTCTATGGCTATGCCGTGTTCGACCGCGCCGCACCGGCCAGCCTATGGCTCGGCGCGCCGCTGATTATCGCCGCCGGGTCGCTGATCGCCTGGCGCGAGCGACAATTGGCCAAGGCCAGAAGGTTGCGTCAGTCGCGAGTCAGGAGTAACAATTGTTCGCTAAACTCTGAGGATTAAAGATTTCCACTATGGTTCGCATCGTCATCATCGCCGCCGCCCTCGTGCTGACCACCACCGCCTGCAACACCATTGACGGGGCCGCTGAGGACATCAAGTCGGTCGGCCGCGAGGGCAAGAAAGCGATTGACTAAGCCGCTTTTGCTCTAGGGCGATACACTAGCATGATGTTGTTCGTCGGCAGTCCGTAGCGCGCGCTACGGGCCATGCCACTCGTCGCCGCGAGCCGATCAAGCGCCTCGGCCTCGCGCAGGCCCCAGCGGCCATCGCGTGCCTTCAAGCTGGCGTCGAATTCGAGGTTGGAGGGCGCGGTGTCTACGCCCTGCTCAAGATAGGGGCCGTAGAGGATCAGCGGCCCGCCATGACGGTCCAACAATCGGGCCGCTCCCGCAAACAGGCCAAGGGTCGCTTCCCACGGGCTGATGTGGACCATGTTGATGCAGACAATGGCCTCAGCCGCCGCGACCGGCCAGCCTTCGGGTGCCGCCGCATCGAGCAGCACGGGTCCGGCAAGGTTGCCGCCCGGATAATCCACGCGATAGGCCGCAATCGAGACCAGCGCCTCACCCGAAGGATCGCTCGGCTGCCATTCCAGCGCAGGGAAGCGTTCGGCGAAAAACGCCGCGTGCTCGCCCGTTCCGCTGGCGATCTCCAACACCCTGCCCTGTGCCGGCAATTCGCGCGCCAGCACCTGCGCAATGGCATCGCGGTTGCGCAGCGTAGCCGGCGCGTGCTGCTTCGCCATTACGAGAACGCCCTCACGAGACCTGACGCTCCTGCCCCTCCCAATAGGGCGCGCGCAGTTCGCGGCGCAGGATCTTGCCGCTGGCGTTGCGCGGCATCAGCGGGATGATATCGACGCTCTTGGGCGCCTTGAACGCAGCGATCCGCTCGCGCGCCCAGGCGATAACATCCGCCTCGTCAACCGTGTGCCCGGGCTTGGCGACGACGCAGGCCTTGACCTCCTCGCCCCACTTGGCGCTCGGCACACCGATCACGGCGACTTCGGCAATCGCAGGGTGGCCGTAGATCGCGCTCTCGACTTCGGCGGGATAGACGTTCTCTCCCCCTGAGATGATCATGTCCTTGATACGGTCCTGGATATAGACATAGCCGTCCGCGTCCATCACGCCCGCATCGCCGGTGTGGAGCCAGCCGTCGGGGTCGATCGTCTTGGCCGTGGCTTCGGGCAGGCGCCAATAACCCGCGGTGTTCGAGGG
>JBKDUW010000235.1:0-7241 GCA_046339235.1 Erythrobacteraceae bacterium
GAGCGCCGGATCTTCCAGATTCTCACCGCGAGCGAGGACAAGGCCGAAGGGATGGCCGCGTTCATCGAAAAGCGCGAAGGGCAGTGGAAGGGGCGGTAAGCCAGTCCCTCTCCCGCGAGCGAAAGGTAACTGACATGAAAATCGCCTTTATCGGCCTCGGCAACATGGGCGGCGGGATGGCTGCCAATCTGGTCAAGGCAGGCCACGAAGTCCGCGCCTTCGATCTCAGCGAACCGGCACTTGCTGCCGCGCGTGCTGCGGGATGCGCGACTTGTCCCACCGCCAAGGAAGCCTGCGCAGGCGTCGAGGCGGTCGTCTCGATGCTGCCAAACGGCCAGATCGTCAAACAGGTCTATTGGGATGACGTGATCGGCCATGCGCCTGAGGGCGCGATCCTGCTCGATTGCTCGACCATCGACGTCGCCACCGCGCGCGAGGTGATCTCGGTGACCGAAGCGCATGGCTACCAGATGGTCGATGCGCCGGTCTCGGGCGGGATCGCAGCGGCCAATGGCGGGACGCTGACCTTCATGGTCGGCGGCAGCCAGAGCGCGTTCGGCCGCGCCCAGCCGATCCTTGCGGCAATGGGCAAGGCGGTGATCCACGCAGGCGATGCGGGCACGGGCCAGGCCGCCAAGATCTGCAACAATATGCTGCTGGCGATCCACATGATCGGCACCTGCGAGGCCTTTGCAATGGCGCAGAAGCTCGGGCTCGACCCGCAGACCTTCTTCGACATCTCGAGCGTCTCGTCGGGCCAGAACTGGTCGATGACGTCCTATTGCCCCGTCCCCGGCGTCGGCCCGGTGACGCCCGCTGACAACGACTATCAGGGCGGTTTCGCCGCCGGACTGATGCTCAAGGATCTGCGGCTGGCGATGGAAGCGGCCAAGAGCTCAGGCGCGAAGGTCGCGATGGGCGAGCACGCCCGCGCGATTTACGAGAGCTTTGCAGCTGAGAACGCCTCGACCGACTTTTCCGGCATAATCCGCACGCTTTAGCCCGGGCAGTTTGCCGATGCAGAAGCTGCGAGCTGCGCGGCGGTCGTTGCCCTGCTCGGTGCGGCCTTCTCGCAACCGCCCCCTTTGCGTAGTTTATCGCCATCGCGCGGGCTACTGGAAAAGGGGGCACGAAAAGTTATGGGACGCGAAAAAAAGCAACGTGCGAGCCGTAACGGGCATTGAGATTGCTAGTCTCTTGGGGGTTGCCGAGATGGCTATCGCAATTTGTGCGACCTTCAGTCACGCTCAATGCGCTTGCGCGATCAGCGCCGCGATGCGGCTGCTGGCGCTGCCATTGCCGTAAGGGTTGTGGGCCAGAGCCATCTGCCGGTAGGCGGCCGGCTTATCGAGCAGGCGGCTAGTCTCGGCGACAATTCTTGCCGCATCCGCGCCGACCAGCCGCGCCGTTCCGGCAGCGACCCCCTCGGGCCTTTCGGTGGTATCGCGCATCACCAGGACCGGCTTGCCGAGGCTCGGCGCTTCCTCCTGGATCCCGCCGGAATCGGTGAGAACAATGTCGCAGGCCGCCATCATGGCCACGAAGTCGAGGTAGTCGAGCGGGTTGATCAGCGCGATGTTGTCATGGCCCGCCAGCGCCGGTCGCATCACTTCGGCAACGTTGGGATTGGGGTGCAGCGGATAGATGATCGCGACATCATCGCGCGCCGCAAGTTCCTGTAAAGCTAGTGCAATTTGCACCATCCCCGCACCGAAATTCTCGCGCCGGTGGGCGGTGACGGCAATAATCCGCTTCCCCGCAAACCGCGCCTTGAGCGGGGCTATCGCGCGCGCAAGAGTGGGGTCGGCCGCGACCTTCGCCTGCGCGAACATCAGCGCATCGATCACGGTGTTGCCGGTGACGTGGATCGATGTTTCCGCCACATTTTCAGCCCGCAGGGCCGCTGCCGCCGTCTCCGTCGGAGCGAAATGGAGGTCGGCGACCACGCCTGTCACCTTGCGGTTCACTTCCTCGGGCCAGGGCGAATAAATATCGCCGCTGCGCAATCCGGCCTCGACATGGCCGACCGGAATCCGCCGGAAATAGCACGCCAGGGTCGCTATCATGGTGGTCAGCGTATCGCCATGCACCAGCACACGATCGGGCAACAAGTCGTCCAAAACCGCACCAAACCGCACAATGAGGCGCGCACTGAGCGCATCAAGCGACTGGTCGGGCCGCATCAGATCGAGATCGACGTCCGGAACCAGATCAGCCAGAGCGAGCACGGAATCGAGCAATTCGCGATGCTGTGCGGTGACCACGACCTTGACATCGAATTGTCCGGTCTCGCGCAGCGCGGCCACCACCGGGAACATCTTGATCGCTTCGGGCCGGGTGCCGAAGGTCACCAGGATGCGCGGCTTAGCGCCTTTGGAGATCATCGTCTCAGCATGCCCCGCGTGTCGAACACGAGCTTGCCCGCCAGATCCTGCGGCGAAAGATATTTGAACGCGGTGTGATCGACCAGCACCACGACTATCTCGGCCTGCCGCAGCGCGGCGTCAAGCGTCACCAGCTCGGCGCCGGTTCCGGCAAAGGCCTCGGGCAATTCGTCCATAAACGGTTCGACCACGAGGATCCGCTCGCCATGCGTGCGGGAAAGCTGCTGCGCGATCTCGAGTGCCGGGCTTTCGCGGAAGTCATCAATATCGGGCTTGAAGGCAAGGCCGAGCAGCGCGACCTTGCCATCGGGCGCCGCATCGAGCAGCGCGCGGACCCTGGCCTGTGTGTGCACGGCCTTGTGATCATTGACCTCGCGCGCGGTGCGCACCAGCCTGGCAGCCTCGGGCGCGCCGGCGACCAGAAACCACGGATCAACCGCGATGCAATGCCCGCCCACGCCGGGGCCGGGCTGGAGGATGTTGACCCGCGGGTGGCGGTTCGCAAGGCGGATCACGTCCCACACATCCACCCCGATCACATCGGCGATCATCGAGAGTTCGTTGGCGAACGCGATGTTCACGTCGCGAAAACTGTTTTCGACCAGCTTGACCGTCTCGGCCACGCGCGCGGTGGTATAGAGGCAGTCGCCCTTGACGAAGCTGGTGTAGAGCTCCGCGGCGCGCTCGGCACAGGCCGGGGTGACGCCGCCGATCACGCGGTCATTATGCACCAGTTCGTTGACAATCCGGCCCGGCAGCACGCGCTCTGGGCAATAGGCCAGCGCAATGTCAGCTTCTTCGGTGGCGCCGTCGCAAGGGACCGCCAGATCGGGGCGCAAATCGGCGATGATCTGCGCGACCCGCTCGGTGGTGCCGACTGGCGAGGTGCTCTCGACGATCACGCAGGCACCGGGAAGGATCTTGGGCGCGATCGCGCGCGCGGCGGCCTCGACATAGGAGATGTCAGGCGCGTTGTCCGGTCCCAGCGGGGTGGGCACGGCAATCATGTAGAAACTCGCGGTCGGCACCTCGGTCGAGGCGACCAGCGTCTGCGCCGTGATCGCATCGTGCACCAGCTTGTCGAGATCGCGTTCCTCGATATGCACGCCGCCGGCATTGACCGTTTCAACCACAGCTTGCGAGACATCCACCCCGCACACGCTCCAGCCATAGCTGGCGAGCAGCGCGGCGGTCGGCAGGCCGATATAGCCGAGCCCGATCACCGCGATCTGATGGTCGGGCACGGGCAGGTTCAGCGCATCATTGCCGAGCGCCGAGGTGGCATCGAATGGTGCGTTCATGAAATCACGGTCCCGCTCATCGCGAGAGCAGCACTGGCCGCAAAGCCCTTAAAATCGCGTTAGGCTTGCCGAGCGTTTCACCATTAGGCTTGCCCTGTTGCAGGTCGTGCCGGCTTCTGGTCCCTGGCCGCCAGAATTGGACCATTTGCAGGAAGAGTGTTCCGACCGAGGTTTGCTTGGCTGGACGAGAAGTTGCGGCATAAGAGCATCGAAGTTCTCGGACGCGCAGAAAAGCGTTCGTCATCAAGCAGGGCTTGGAGGGAACGCCGGTGGCTGAGATTGCCTTATGGCGGGGATCAGCCAGGCGGCCCACTTCAACGGGACGACAAAATACACAGGGTTGATGTGGTCAGAGCGGCGGCCGCTACGTGAGCTTCATTTGATGTCAATTGCTTGTGCCAGCAGCGGGCTTGTATCGTGTGCGGAAGTTTTTGGGGTGCCCTCGATGCAGAGCTGCCAGTTATGTTGACATGAATCGGCTACCACGGTTCATTTCGGCGAGGTTGCACATTCTGCCCGAGTTGCTCAAGGCAGGGAATGAGGATCGCCGATGACACGGAACACCGCGCCTGATGCTGCATCACGGACGAGATCAACTCGCGTCCCGTTCCAGTGATAGTCAAGGTGTCGACCCTGCACTGGGCTTGATGCGCAGTTAGGATAGAAGAGTGCAACGCAAGTTCCCTCTGGATGGCGGTCACTGCGGTATACGATGCCATCGGATCCTGTCTGCTTCAGATTTGCAGCCAGAGCTTGGGATGCGGCATAGCTATCGGGGTTCAGTTCGAGCGAAAGTTCCGGTTTTCTCGATTGCAGATCGTGAAGGTCGGCGCTGACTGTCAGGATGATTTCCCGGAACTGGGACGTCCAGCCTGCGGCCTCCTTGGTTCTCGCCATGAAACGCGCATGATGATGGATTGTCTCGAATAATGCGGTTTCGAACCGATCACCGACATAGAGCACGCCGTAGCTCCCATTGCTGAACCGGCTTGGGCGGTCAGGGCTGGCGTGGGTAAATGGCGCCATCAGGTAAGTGGCGCCTAGTCCACCTACCCTTCGGTCAATTGGTACCAGGTCGAGATTGCCGATCGTTATCGCGATACGAGGGTTGGTCTTCTGCTCCGCAGAGATCAGCAGCGGCCAGTCAGCTGGGTCTGCGATGTCCTCGAACAGGTCGATAGGCGGGAAAGCACTCCGGACGATCCGGACAGCGCCTTTCCACTCAACCTTTGAAATCGGTATGCCTAAGGCGTTGGTCACCAGCCGCCACGTTCAGCGTCGAGGTAGCGACGCACGCGCATGATGTCGGTGAGTTCACCTGCGAGCATGACGTCTAGCGCACTGGTCCCTGCGAATGCATCGTTGGCCGCCTTGACCCAGGCATAACCAAGGGTTGCTTCGGCAAAGATGAGCCGTAGCGCCTTGTGGATGCCCATCAGGTTGGAAAGTCGCGCACGACCATCCCGTGAGATGCGGCCGGGTCCTTCCGCCTTCCAGCGCCGGTAGGAACGCACCGGCATGTCGAGCAAGGTTGCCGCCTGCTCGTCGGTCACCTCCCATTTGCCGAACAGGTTGTGAACCGCTCTGAACATCGCGGCAGCCTCGTCCTGGGTGATGGGTTCCGGACGAAAAGCCGGAACGGCCGTATCGATTTGTTGCAGAGCCAGCACTGCGTTTCTCCTTGTGATGCGAGATAGCAGCAATATTGCCATTTGGCAATAATTTAGAAATTAATGCCTTTTGGCATTGCCGGCCCGACAGCCAGTCAGGCGAGACTATCTGATGGTAAGGCGGCCATGGCCGCGCCGGGTGGGGGTGTGGAAATGGGGCCTGCAGATTTCCGGTTTTCGCTAAGGATGGGCTGATTTGGGCAGGCTACGATATCACCCGTTTCCAATGGCGAACAGGAATGGGGAGGAGCAGACGGGAGACCTCCTTGCCGGCATGAGTTTTCCAGCGGCGATCTTCTTTTTCGCGCCTTTTTCGGGATTGATGCGGCCCAGATCAAAAGCGCATGCTCACCATCAGCCAAATGCGTGCTTGACCGGGCTGCTCACAGTCAGGAGCTGGCTTCTCGGCCTCATGTCCTGTCGGGGCTGGCCTGCCTTGTGGATGGGCAAAAGCGATGGGTTTGCAGACCTGTCCAGCGCATGGCGGCAAGAGCAGAAGGGCATGGATGCTCGCCTTCGCGAGGATCGCCGGCTTGGCTACGTCGCCGTTTCCGGTCTTTCAGTCATCCGTCAGGAGCAAATGAGCGCACGGCAGCGCAAGGGAATCGCTGGTGCCTGAGAGCACTTTGCGCGCTTGGCTTGCCGGTGCGCGCTACCAGCCGCGCGCTTCTTGCGCCAGACCGTTACAATTCATGCCGAAACAGCTTCAGAAACAAGTGAAAAACCGTTAAGGCGCCGTCTCTTGCCAAGTGAGATTTTGTCAGCAGAGCAAGCCGACATTTGAGCCATGGCAAGGGGGCGCTCCCGAGGAACGCAAGATGTCCATTCCAATGGTTAAGGAGCTTAGCAAAGCTCGTGATGAGATCGACAGGACCGGTGAGCTCATCTGCGCAGCGCATGTCCAGCATGTGATCGACACACTGGCGAGCCGGGGCGTCAATGCCGGCTAGTGCGTTTGGGCTCGGATCACAGGTGTAATGCCAAGGCATTGACGACCTTTACCTTGCCGCCTTCGGTCAATTTGACCATCGATCGGCGCTTGTCTTCGTGATCCTGCTGGCGCTTCACGAGCTGCAGACTTTCCAGCGCCTGGAGCCATCGCAAGGCCGTAGTCGGGGGGCATGCCGCACCGATACAAGCGCTGGTGACCGAGATTTCCTTGCCCATGTTTTTGGCCTGATACAGATCCAGCAGGATGTCCCATGCAGGGCTGACTGAGAACCCGGGCACGCCGAAGATTTCGTCAACCTTACGCCGCGCCGAGTAAATCTTCCTCGCCAGAGCAAAGAGTGTCCCTTCGGTGGGGACGGTCTGCATCTCATCATCTGAAAGAGAGCGCAATTCGATCGCGAGAGCCTCCATGCGATCAGCAATCGCCTGTCGGTTCTCGCGCTGCCCAACCGAAGCAGGATTGGCGGGTTCGGAGCCATTATGTGCGGCGAAGTCTGTCTTCAACGAAGCCTCCTGATCAGTAAGAGAAGTTACGTTCCGTGTTTCAACTAACTTGACAGCCTTAGATTTCTACAAGTCGGTAATCGAATCGTAAGTCGCGGCGTATACGTATTTTTACTTATGCGCGCTTTCGCCGACCGGAGCTTAGGATCATCCAAGCAATAGAATGAAGGGCTTGTTGACTTGATGCCAGTGCAATCAGGGTCCAATCCCCATGATTTTTTGGCAAAATAGCATAACAAATTTGCGCAATTTTATTGCGGCCATCGCGTGCTGTGCCCTAAAAAGTTTCGGGCGACTGGGCCTAGCACTACTTTGGCAGATATTTGCGGATCATACGTCGCCATCGTCTACGGCAGTGTGGGCATGTTGGCGGCGGAGGCTGGCTGAGCTGGATCAGGATCGCCTGCCTGATGGCCGGCAAGGTCGGGTGC
>JBKDUW010000236.1:0-4977 GCA_046339235.1 Erythrobacteraceae bacterium
TCCTCGCGGGTGATCTCCTCGCGGTCGCCGTGGCCCCAGCCCAGACGCAGCAGATAGTTGAACAAGGCTTCGGGAAGGATGCCGAATTCGTCGCGATAGGCCTCGACTCCGAGCGCGCCGTGGCGCTTCGAGAGCTTGGCCCCGTCCGAACCGTGGATCAGCGGGATGTGGGCATAGACCGGATCGGGCCAGTTCCCCTCGATGGCGTTCATCGCGCGGATGATCGGCAGCTGGCGGAAGGCGTTGTTGAGGTGATCATCGCCGCGGATCACATGGGTCACGCCCATGTCGTGATCGTCGACCACCACCGCGAGCATATAGGTCGGCGTGCCGTCAGCGCGCAGGATGATGTAGTCGTCGAGTTCCTCGTTCTTCACCGTCACCGCGCCCTGCACGCGGTCGTGGATCGTGGTCTCGCCCTCGTTGGGCGTCTTGAGACGGATGGTGAAGGGCGCGCCTTCGGGCGCTTCGGCCGGATCGCGGTCGCGCCAGCGCCCGTCGTAGCGCAGCGGCTTCTTGCTGGCGCGCTGCTCCTCGCGCATCGCTTCGAGTTCTTCCGGCGTGGCAAAGCACTTGTAGGCGTGCCCGGCCTTGAGAAGTTGAACGGCGAGTTCTGCATGGCGCTCAGCGCGGTCGGACTGGAACAGCGGCGGCGCATCATAGTCGAGCCCCATCCAGTCGAGCCCTTCGATGATCGCATCGATCGCCTCCTGCGTGGAGCGCTTGCGATCGGTGTCCTCGATCCTGAGCAGCGTGCGGCCACCGTGGTGGCGGGCGTAGAGCCAGTTGAACAGCGCGGTGCGCGCGCCGCCGATATGTAGGAAACCGGTGGGCGAGGGGGCGAAGCGGGTGACCACCTCGGTTGTGGCCTGATCCGCGGAGACGCTGGATTCGCTTGCCATGGACTGTCAATTCCTGTTCACTTTGAGCGGCTTGGCACTGACCTTTTGAGGGGCCTGGCCGGTCGGGGGGGCAAGCCGGTGCGCGATACGCCGATCATTCCGATGGGAGACGCCTCCGGCAGCATGCCTGACGGGAGTGGAGTTCCTGCGCGGCCTTGGCAAAGCGGCAGCGGAAAGTCCAGCGCCGGAGCAGTGCAGAGCGCGACCTTGGCGGCCCGCGCCGAGGACTTTCTCGCTGCTGCCGGGTTCGACCGCGCGCCATGGCTCACGGTGCTGTTCATGGGCGGGATCCTGACGTGGTTCGCGCTTCCCGGCCCGCTTTACTGGCTGGCCGCGATAGTGGCCGCAGGCGGATGTGCGGTGGCGGCGTGGCAGGCTTGGCCTCCGTTGAGCGAGGCAGGCGAACGCCGCGTCCACCTGCGGCAGGCATTGCTGGCCGGAGGGCTGGTCTTTGCGGCCGGGATCGCGGTGATCTGGGCGCGCTCGGAAGTGGTCGGCGCGCCGCCGATTGCCGCGCCGACGGTCGAAGTCGTGCACGGCGCAGTGCTCGAACGCGAGGACGAGCCGGCCGAGGGGCGCATCCGCCTGACGCTCGCCGTGCGGCTTGCAGGCGACGGCACAGCGCCCCCGGCTGCGCAGAAGGTGCGGGTGAATGTCCCGCTCGAAGCGCTTGTAGCGGAGGCGGCGACCCCGGCGCTGGCCGAGGGTGCGGTGGTATGGCTGCGCGCCCGCCTGATGCCACCCGCACCGCCGATGCTGCCCGGCGCCTACAACCTCGCCCGTGCGGCGTGGTTCAGAGGGCTGGCGGCGACCGGCAGCGCGATTGGCCCTGTCGAGATTATCCGCCCGGCACCGACAGGGACCGGGATTGCAACGATCCAGCGGGCGCTTGCCGCCCATGTCCGCTCGCGGGTCGATGGTTCGGCCGGCGCTATCGCCGCCGCCTTTGCCAGCGGCGACCGCGGCAGCATCAGCGAGGCCGACGAGATCGCGATGCGCGATTCGGGCCTGACCCATCTGCTCTCGATCAGCGGGCTCCATGTGAGCGCGGTGATCGCGGCTGCCTATTTCGCGGTGCTCAAGCTCCTCGCCTTATGGCCCGCGCTGGCCTTGCGCGTGCGCCAGCCGGTGGTGGCAGCGAGTGCCGGGGCGCTGGCAGGGATCGGCTACACCTTGCTGACCGGCGCCGAGGTGCCTACCGTGCGCAGCTGTGTTTCCGCGCTGCTGGTGCTCGGCGCGCTGGTGCTCGGGCGCGACGCGCTGTCGCTCCGGATGATCGCGGTGGCGGGCGGATTTGTGCTGCTGCTGTGGCCCGAAAGCGCGATCGGCCCGAGTTTCCAGATGAGCTTTGCCGCGGTGCTGGCGATCATCGCGCTGTCGACCAGCGCGCCGGTGCGCGCCTTCCTCGCCGCGCGCGAGGAGCCCTGGTGGACACCGACCGCGCGGCGGGTGGCGATGCTGTTAGCCACTGGTGTGGTGATCGAGCTGGCGCTGATGCCGATCGTGCTGTTTCAGTTCCGCCGCGCCGGCCTCTACGGGGCGCTCGCCAATGTCGTTGCGATTCCGCTGGTGACCTTTGTGTCGATGCCGCTGATCGCGCTCGGGCTGGTGTTCGACCTTGTCGGTGCAGGCGCGCCGTTCTGGTTGGCGGTGGAGCGCTCGCTCGATCTGCTGCTGGCCATCGCACATGTGACCGCAATCCAGCCCGGCGCGGTGAGGCTGATGCCGCAGATCGGCGGCGGTGCGATCGTGCTGTTTGCCAGCGGCGGGCTATGGCTGGCGCTGTGGAACGGGCGGGCGCGGATGTGGGGCTTCATTCCCATTGCGCTAGCGAGCGTGCTGACGCTGCTGACCCCGGTGCCCGACCTGCTGGTGTCAGGCGACGGGCGGCAAGTGGGGATCACCCTCGAAGGACCGGACGGCGAGCGGCGGCTGCTGTCCTTGCGTGACGGCCGATCGACCTATGCGCGTGACAATCTGATCGAACTGGCAGGGGTCAAGGCCGAGCCGGTGCCGCTGGCCGAGTGGCCCGGCGCGGATTGCTCGGAGGCGTTCTGCACCTTGGTGATCCAGCGCGGCGGGACGGACTGGGCGATCTTGCTGGCGCGCACCCGCGACCGAGTGGAGGAGCGCGCGCTCGCCAGCGCCTGTGCCCGCGCCGATATCGTTATCGCGGACCGTTATCTGCCGTCTTCCTGCCGTCCGCGCTGGCTCAAGGCCAACCGAAAGATGCTCGACCGCACCGGAGGACTGTCGATCAACCTTGCCGCCCAGCGGATCGACACTGTCGCCTCGCGCGAGGGGCGGCATGGATGGTGGCGCGGGGAGGGCAAACCGGCCCTGCGCCCGCGCCAGCCTTAGGTATCAGTGATAGCGCCGCAGCAGGCCTGCAAGCTTGCCCTGCACCTGGACTTCATCGGGCCGGTAGATCTGCGGCTCGTAAGCCGCGTTGGCCGGATCGAGCCGCACCAGCGCGCCATCCTTGCGCAGGAACTTGAGCGTCGCTTCCTCGCCGCGCACCAGCGCCACCACGATCTCGCCATCGCGGGCGGTATCGGTGCGGCGAACGAGCGCGAAGTCGCCGTCGAAAATGCCGGCCTCGATCATCGAATCGCCCGACACTTCGAGCGCGTAATGCTCGCCCGGGCCGAGCAGCGCGGCGGGGACGGGCAGGGTGCTCTGGCCTTCCAGCGCTTCGATTGGCGCCCCGGCGGCAATCCGTCCGTGGAGCGGCAGTTCGATCACGTCATTGGCCGGTTCGGCGACACGCGGGCTGGGCGCGGGCCTCGCGACGACATTGCCCCACCGGCGCGCAGGCGGCGCATCGGCGGGCTGGCGCACCACCTCAAGCGCCCGCGCACGGTTGGGAAGGCGGCGCAGGAAGCCGCGTTCTTCCAGAGCGGAAATCAGCCGGTGAACGCCCGACTTGCTCTTCAGATCGAGCGCTTCCTTCATTTCCTCGAAACTCGGCGAGATCCCGGTTTCTTCCAGCCGCTGCTGGATGAAACGGATCAGCTCGTGCTGCTTGGCTGTCAGCATTGATCAAAACTCCTGTGGTCGCACCCACACCCGCCCTGATGGGCAAGGCATGCCAATCCCTTGTGTGCGCCAAGAGGCACCGGCCCGGTGGGCCAAGCGGTGCGTTGCCTGCACGTTCCATCCGCCATTAAGGTGAACGAACAAGGAACAATTAGGCAACCCGAACCTCTGAGTCAAGCGCGCTGCGCAGCAAACCCGCGCAATTCAGCCATTCTCGAGCGGGAACACCCGCACCGCTTCTCCGGCTGCCACCACGGGCGCATGCGCCGGCCGGTCGATCAGGCAGTCGGCCGCGGCGAGCGCCGAGAGTGCGGACGAATCCTGCGATCCGGCGAGCCGCACCGCGCCGCCATCGCCGATCGCGCGCAGAAACTCGCGGCGCGGTCCGATGGCGGGCAAGGCCTCGCCTGCCAGCAGCGAGAGGCTGCGCGGCAAGGGATCGGGATCGCCCATGCTGGCACGCACCAGCGGCAGGGCGAACAGGAAAGCCGTGACAAAGCTCGACACCGGATTGCCGGGCAGGCCGAGGATCACAGCAGCGCCTCGGGTGGCGACCAGCAGCGGCTTGCCGGGCTTGATCGCGACCTTCCAGAATGCCGTCTGCGCGCCCCAGCGGGCCAGCGCGGGCTTGATCAGATCGTGGTCACCCACCGAGGCCCCGCCCGAGGTAATGAGGATGTCCACCCCGTCGGCGGCGGCAAGCGCAGCTTCGAGCGCTGCCATATCGTCACCCACTGGGCCGAGCCGCAGCACCTCGCATCCAAGCGGGGCCAGCATTGCGGCAATCATCGCGCCGTTGCTGGCGGGCACCTGATGCTCGGTACAGGCCGAGGGATCGCGCGCCAGCTCGTCGCCGCTGTCCATCACCGCGACCCGCACCGCCCGCGCGGCGATGGCCCGGGCGTGCCCGCCGGTGAGCGCCAGTGCGATGCGCCCCGCTGTCATCCTTGTGCCGCGCGCAAGCAGCAGGTCGCCCGCGTGAAAGTCGAACCCCCGCGCGCGGATATGGCGGCCGGGCGGGGGCAGTTCGGTGGCC
>JBKDUW010000237.1:0-9278 GCA_046339235.1 Erythrobacteraceae bacterium
CGTGTACCACGGCGGCGAGGTCTCGCGCTTCTACGACCCGATGATCGCCAAGCTAATCACCTGGGCACCGACCCGCGACGAGGCGGCGGATTTGCAGATCGAGGCGCTCGACAATTTCCGCATCAAGGGGCTCGGCCATAATGTCGATTTCCTCAGCGCGATCATGCAGCACCCGCGCTTTCGCTCGGGCGAGCTGACGACCGGCTTCATCGCCGAGGAATATCCCGACGGCTTCCATGGGGCGCCGATCAGCGAGGACTTCGCGCGGCGGCTGGCGGCGATCTTTGCCGGCAATGAATTCACCCTTCAAAGCCGCGCGCGCCGCATCTCGGGTCAGCTTGATGGCGATGATGGACGCGAGGCCGTGCTACGGGTCACGACCAAGTGGCTGGTGAAGCTGGACGATCAGCACTTCGAAGTGGAGCTGGGTGAGGGCCACGCGATGGTCGACGGCGTGCGGATCGAGGGCCATTGCGACTGGATGCCGGGCATGGCCCAGGCGAGCGCGACCGACGAAGCAGACCAGCGGTTCGGCCTGATCGTCGAGCGGATCGGCAACCGGTGGAAGGTCACCACCCGCGGCGCGGCGCATAGCGCGCTGGTGCTGCCGCTGCGGCTGGCGCGGTACCAATCGCTGATGCTCGAAAAGGCCCCGCCCGATCTCTCGCGGTTCCTGATCTGCCCGATGCCCGGGATGCTGGTGAAACTGCATGTGGCCGAAGGCGAGACCGTGCAGCCGGGTCAGCCGCTGGCGACCGTCGAGGCTATGAAGATGGAAAACATCCTGCGCGCCGAAAAGGAAGGCGTGATCGCCAAGATCAACGCGGCCGAGGGCGAAAGCCTCGCGGTCGATGCGGTGATCCTCGAACTGGAGTGACGTGAGGCGGGAACAAGGCTGTCGTCGCAGCCTCGTTCCCCATGTGACCGAGGTCATGCGCAGGTCATTGCGTGGTTGACGACGTTAGTTAACAGGGAAACTTTGCGTCAATCGGAAATCTTTCTTCGCATTGCAGCAATCAAGTTACGCGGGCTGTTGTAGGTTTGCGTCAGAGTTATGGTTTTCTGCGCGAAATGTGCGCATTGGGTCTTTTACTGGCGCGTAATGAGGGACATTAATTCCGCCGATTCGCGGTGTTTCCGGCGGACCGGATTAAATCTGTGTGGGGGGATTTGATCATGGCACATACGGGTACCGGCTTCTTTGACCGGAAGGGCAATTTCTTCAAATCGGCGCGCGATGCGACGGTGAGTGATCTGGCGGGCCTGCTCGGCCAGATCGGCGAGGGCGAAAGCCTTGCGCCGGGTATCGCCTATACGCTGCTTGAACGCCGTGCTGAAATCGAGCGCCTGTTCGGCGAGCATGACCAGATGCTTGCCGAGGAAGCGGCGATGAAGGCGATCCGCCAGGCCGAAACGCCCGACAATGTCTCCAAACTGCCGAGCAGCCGTCCGGCTAGCTGAACGCGGCAAGCTGGCGTCGGCTTACCTCAGGTGCAGATGCAGGCACTGGTTGAAGTCGGTCAGCGCATAATCGGCAAACGCCTCCCCATTGACAAACCCGCGCCGCCGATAGAGCGCCAGCGCCGGTTCGAACGCAGGCCCGCTGCCGGTCTCCAGACTCAGCACAGTTAATCCCTCGCCGCGTGCGTGATCGATGATCACCTCGAGCAATGCGGCGGCCAGCCCCTGGCGCAGGAAATCGGGGTGGGTGCGCATCGACTTTATCTCGCCGCGTGCATCATCGAGCCGCTTGAGCGCGCCGATCGCGGCGACCCGGCCTTCGACATGGGCCGCCCATACCGTCACATTGTCCAATTGCAGGCCAGACAGATCAAGCGCGAAGCTAAGGCCTGGCGGGGAGCCTTCGATCATTGTGCGCTGGTGATAGGCAATCAGATCGCACACCTCGGCGTCGGCGAGGTCTGCAAGCGTGATCATCATCCGGCAAGCTCGCCGTCGAGAAAGGCGGCAATATCGGCCAGATCGACATCGCGCGCGACGTAAGCCTCGCCGATGTCGCGCAGCAGCAGGAAGGGCAGGGTGGCTCCTTCGGCCTTCTTATCGTGGCGCATGTGCTCGACGAGGGCTGCGCCGTCGCAGGTGAGGCCGAGGCTGGCGAGCTTTGCCGGAAGACCCGCGGCCGCGATGGCCTGCGCCGCGCGCTCGGCATCCTCACCGGGTATTTCCCCGCGCCGCGCCGAATAGCGCGCTGCCAGCACCATGCCCAAGGCCACCGCCTCGCCGTGGAGCAGGCGGTCGGAAAAGCCGGTTTCCGCCTCCAGCGCATGGCCGAAAGTGTGGCCGAGATTGAGGAGCGCGCGGCGGTCTTCGGTCTCGCGCTCGTCCTCGGCGACGATTTGTGCCTTCATAGCGATGCTGGTGGCGATGGCGTGCGCGAGGGCGGTGGCCTCGCGCGCCAGCACCTTTGCGCCGTTCGCCTCCAGCCAAGCGAAAAACTCTGCATCGCCGAGTAACCCGTATTTCAGCACTTCGGCAAAGCCTGCGCGCATCTCGCGTGACGGCAGGGTGCCCAGCACCAGCGGGTCGATCAGCACGAGGGCTGGCTGGTGGAACGCGCCGATCAGGTTCTTGCCTGCTGCGGTGTTGATCGCGGTCTTGCCGCCGACCGAGCTGTCGACCTGCGCCAGCAGCGTCGTGGGCACCTGCACAAAGCCGCAGCCGCGTTTGGTGATCGCGCAGGCAAAACCTACCAGATCGCCAATCACTCCGCCGCCCAGCGCAGTCACATGATCCTTGCGGGTGACGCCGAGCGCCAGCAGCCAGTCGGTGAGCCGTTCGAGTACGCCCCAGGTCTTGGCCTCCTCGCCCGGTGCAACCACAAACCACTCCGCGGCCAGCCCGCTGGCGGCAAGGTTGGCCTCAAGCGCGGCGTGGTAGAGCCGATGGGTGTTGCTATCGGCCACCACCGGGACCTTGCGCGCTGACCCATAGCCCGCAAGGAAAGGCGCAGCGACCTCGGCAAAACGGCCGAGCAGGCCTTCCTCGATCGCCACATCATAGGCGCGTCCCGCCAGCGCCACGCGAATCACAGCCATTGGTCAATTGCCTCGATAATGGCGCGGGCGGTGTCGGCGTGGGGGCCGTTCTCGCTGACCACGCGAATGGGTGCCTCGGCATAAAAGGGCGCGCGCTCGGCGGCCAGCCGGGTGAGGATTTCGTGCGGGTCGCCGCCGCGCAGCAAGGGGCGCGTGTCGCGGCGCGCGGTGCGCTCGACCAGCGTTGCGACGTCGCAGTCGATCCACACCGCGACGGCGCGTTCGAGGATCAGCGCGCGGGTCGAGGGATCGACAAAAGCACCGCCGCCGGTGGCGATCACTCCGTGGCCTTCCTCGATCAGCCGGGCGATCACCCGCCGCTCGCCGTCGCGGAAATAGGGTTCGCCGAACTGTTCGAAGATTTCCGGAATGCTGAGCTGCGCGGCTTCGGTGATGGCATCATCGGCATCGACGAAATCACGGTTGAGCAGGGCGGCAAGCTTGCGGCCGACGGTCGACTTGCCCACGCCCATCAGCCCCACCAACACCACCGGACATGCGAGGCGCGCCGCCAGCGCGGCCACGTCGGCAGGTGTGTGATCGGGTGATGCTGGTGCGCCGGACATTGCCGCACGGCCTATAGATGGGCTAGGGCGCGTGCAATATGGCAATCCTCTCCCGTCCGCTGCCGGCCCGGCAGATTCTCGCCCGCGAACCGGTGCAGCGCCCGCGTGTGTCGCGGCGCGGGGTTGTGGTAGGCGTGATGGTCGCTGTGGTGCTGACAGGGCTGGCGTGGATCGATGGCGGTGAAGAGGCGCTGCACCCGATCGCGCAAGAGGTCGCCCTGCCCGGAGCCGGGCAATGAGCGTGCTGCGCGCGCAATTCACGCTTGCCGCCAGCGTTCTGGCGCTCGGTCTGGCCGGAGCATTGGGCGGCGCGGGGCTGGCCGGCTTGGCGAGCGCGCAAGGCAAGCCCGAATCGATCCTGCCGCCGGGGTTTGACGATCCTGAGCCTGCGCCCGCGCCGAGCCCCGCCGCGCGACCAAGCCCTGCGCCCGGCACCGCGCCTTCGGCCACCAGCGCGCCGACGAGCCTGCCTTCCGACGGCACCTTCTTCCCCGGCACAGCGCCTTCCGGCCCGGTCGATATACCGGCGCTGCCTTCGATAACCCGTGACGAGCTTGCGCGAATGCCGAGCCTGGAAGAGCTCGAAAACATGTCGACCGAGGAGCTTGACCAGCTGCTCGGCCTCAAGCCCAAATTCGATATTCCGCCGGGCGCACGCCGGGCGCTGACCCGCATCGGTGTGCTGGCGGTGTACGAAGGCGGCTTGCCGCCGCGCGCGCTTGCCAATCAGCCTGTCTCGCTGGTGCGCGCCGCTCTGTCGGGCACCAAGGGCCAGCTGGTATCACGCTGGGGCCATATCCTTATGCGCCGCGCGCTCGCCAGCCGCCTGGCAGCACCGCTCGGCATGGACCCGATCGAGTTTGCCGCGCTGCGCGTCGGGGTTCTCAACCGGATCGGCGAACACGCCGTCGCGCGGGCGGTGGTGCAGGATATCGACACCGCCAACTGGTCGACAAGCCTCACCGCCGAGGCGCTGACGGCCTACCTCGCTGCTGGAGACATCACTGGCGCCTGTCCGGCGGTGCGGTTGCAAGGCTCGGCCCGCGATGATGGCGAGTGGCAGCTGATGCAGGCGATTTGCAACGCCTATGCGGGCGAAAGCGCGCTGGCCGCCTCGCAGCTTGATCGCGCGCTGTTCCGCGAGGTTGCGCCGCGTGTCGACGTGCTGCTGGCGCGGCGCTTTGCGGGGGCGGCAGGCCGGGGCCAGCGCGCGGTGCAGATCGAATGGGACGGGGTCGACACGCTCAATCCGTGGCGCTTCAGCCTCGCCACGGCACTCGGCGAGCCGGTGCCCGAGGCCCTGCTCGAAAGCGCGCTCGAAGCGCCCGATGGCGGATATTACGCCCGCGCCGGCGCGGTGTTGCCGATGCTGCCTGCCGCCGACCGCGCGGCCTTTGCCGGGCGCGCCGCGCGTGAGGGGGTGCTGTCCTCGCAGGCGCTGATCGATATCTATAGCGCGGTCTATGCCGATACCGCAGCCGAGGGCGGTGCCGCGACCCACGCCGCCTCGCTACGCCAAGCCTATCTTGCCGAGAGCCCGTCCGATCGCATCGCCGCGATGCAGCGCCTGTGGGAAGCAGGCAGCGCGATTGACGGGGGCGATGGCTACGGCGCGCGGGTGCTGACAGCCTATGCCGCTGCACGCATTCCTGCCGATGCGGCCCATGCTGATGTGGCGGGCGGACTGATCGCGGCGATGTTGACCGCCGGGCTCGATCGTGACGCGCTGTCGTGGCGCACCGTGGTCGAGGAAGGCTCGCTCGGCTGGGCGCTGATCGCGCTTGCCGCGCCGAGCAGCGACCGGATCGGGCAAGGCGGGGTCGAGACCTTTATCGGCGATGATGACAGCGCCGGCGCGCGTAAATCGGCCTTCCTCGTTGCGGGACTGGCCGGGCTCGGCAAGGTCTCGGAGGGCGATGCCGGATCGCTCGCAGGCGATGTCGGGCTCGATCTTGAACGCCAGACCCGCTGGACCCGCGCCATTTCGCGCGCGGCCGAGGTCAATAATCCCGCGCTGGTGGTCATGCTCGCCGGGCTCGGGATGCAGGGGACGAGCTGGGCGCAGATGACCCCGCTGCATCTCTACCACATCACCGCCGCCCTCACCCGGGTGGGGCTTGGCGCCGAGGCCCGGATGATCGCCGCCGAGGCGGTCGCGCGCGGGTAATGTCTGCGGCAACGCAAGCGTTTCTCGCCATGCTAGCCGCCGAGCGCGGCGCTGCCCTCAACACGCTGGCCGCCTATACCCGCGATCTCGATGGCGCGGAGGAGGCAATCGGGGATCTCGCCGCCGCCCCGCGCGAGGCGGTGGCTTCGCTGGCGCAGGAATGGGCCTCGCTCGCCCCGTCGAGTGTCGCACGCAAAACCTCGGCGCTCAGGCAGTTCTTCGGTTTTGCGGTGGATGAAGGTTGGCGCAGCGATGATCCCTCCGGCGCGCTGCCGCGTCCGCGCACCCGCCGCCCGCTGCCCAAGGTGATCGGTCACGAGGATATCGCCGCGCTGTTCGCCCGCGCGGAAGCAGAAGCGGTGGGCGAAGACCTCAAGGCGGTGCGGCTGCTGGCGTTGATCGAGCTGCTCTACGGCTCGGGCCTGCGCGCGTCGGAACTGGTCACGCTGCCGCTGGTCGCTGTGCCGCGTGATGCGCCGTTCCTGACAGTGACGGGCAAGGGCGGGGCGACCCGGCTGGTGCCGGTCGGCGCGCGGGCGCTGGAGGCGCTGGCACGCTGGCTGGCAGTGCGCCCGGGCGCGCCGGCCTCGCGCGCGCTGTTCCCTTCGAAGGATGGCAAGCCATTGAGCCGGGTGCGCCTGTTCCAGCTGCTCAAGGGGCTGGCGGGCCGCGCCGGGCTCGATCCGGCGCGGATCAGCCCGCACGTGCTCCGCCACGCCTTTGCCACCCACCTGCTCGAAGGCGGCGCGGACCTGCGGGTGCTGCAGACCCTGCTCGGGCATGCCGACATATCCACCACCCAGATATACACCCATGTCGACGCCGCGCGGCTGGTGGCGCTGGTGAATGCGCGCCATCCGCTTGCCCACCTGCTTGCAACCCGCGCCACATCGGACTAGCGCCGGGGCATGATTTCCTACCTCGATTTCGAGAAGCCCGTCGCCGCGCTCGAAGAACGCATCGCGCAGCTGCGCAGCGTCAACGCGCTGCATGATGTCGATGTCGCAGCTGAGATTGCTCGGCTCGAAGCCAAGAGCACCGAGCTGCTCGCCAGCACCTATGCCTCGCTCACGCCGTGGCAGAAGACGCAGGTCGCGCGCCATCCGCAGCGGCCGCATTTCCGCGACTATGTTGCCCATGCCTTCAGCGACTTCGTGCCGCTCGGCGGTGACCGGCTCTACGGGGATGATCTGGCGATCATGGGCGGCTTTGCCAAACTGAACGGCCGGCGGGTGATGCTGATCGGTCACGAGAAGGGCAACGACACCCAGAGCCGCATTCGCCACAATTTCGGCATGGGCAAGCCCGAGGGCTATCGCAAAGCGATCCGCCTGATGGAACTGGCGGGCCGATTCGGCCTGCCGGTGGTGACGCTTGTGGATACTTCGGGAGCGTTCCCGGGGATCGAGGCGGAAGAACGCGGCCAGGCCGAGGCGATTGCCCGCTCGACCGAGGCGTGCCTGGCGCTGCCGGTTCCGATGATTGCCGTGATTGTCGGTGAAGGCGGATCGGGCGGCGCGGTGGCGCTGGCTGCGGCCAACCGGGTGCTGATGATGGAGCACGCAGTCTATTCCGTAATCTCGCCCGAAGGCTGCGCCTCGATCCTGTGGCGCACCTCGGACAAGGCGGCCGATGCAGCGCAGGCGATGAAGGTCACCGCGCAGCACCTCAAGCGCGACAATGTGATCGACCGGATCGTCAAGGAGCCCGTCGGCGGGTCGCAGCGCGATCCCGTGGCAGCCGCAAGGTTGCTGGGTCAGGCGCTGACCGAGGAGATTGACCTCCTCGCTGCCCAGAGCGGGGCGCAACTGATCGCCCAGCGCGAGGCGCGCTTCCTCGCCATCGGTGGTTAAGCTTCGGGTCGCCAAGGTCTTGTCCGCTGCCGTTTTCCCGATAATTTAGGGGAAGCCACAGAACGGCGGGATAGGACAGGCCATGGCTTTACTGACACGCAGAATTCTCGCGCTCGGGGCAGCGTCGCTGGCATTTGCCGGAGGCGCCGGCACGGCCGCGCAGAAGATCCCCGGCAACGCAGCCCCGATCACGCCCCAGGAAGCGCAGATGGGGGCGCAGTATCACCCGAAATTCCTTGCCGAATTCGGGGGCGCGATGAGCGGGCCCCAGGCGGCCTATGTCGAGCAGGTGGGCAAGAATATCGCGGTGCAATCGGGCCTCGGCAACGCGCGCGCGAGCTTTACCGTCAGCCTGCTCAATTCGCCGGTGCACAATGCCTTCGCAGTGCCGGGCGGCTATATCTACACCACCCGCCATCTGGTGACGCTGATGAACAGCGAGGCCGAATTGGCCGCTGTGCTGGGACACGAAGTCGGCCATGTCGCCGCGCGCCATTCGCAGCGGCGGGAGAAGGCGGCGCAGACCAATTCGATCCTCGGCGTGCTGGGAGCGATCGGCAGCTCGATCCTGCTGGGCGATTCGGGGCTGGGCAACACCCTGTCACGCACCTTCCTGGAAGGCTCGCAATTGCTCACGCTCCAGTTCTCGCGCAAGCAGGAGCTCGAGGCGGATGATCTGGGCATCCAGTATCTCGCCCGGGCGGGCTATGATCGGCGCGCGATGGGGACGGTGCTGGCCAGTCTTGCCGCCCAGAATACGCTCGATGCCCAGCTTGTGGGGCGCAACGCGAGCGTCCCCGAATGGGCCTCGACCCACCCCGATCCGGCGAGCCGGGTTCAGGGCGCGCTGTCAAGGGCAGGGTCGGCTGGCGGCGGTGTCACGAATCGCGACACCTTCCTTACCCGGATTGACGGGCTGCTCTATGGCGATGACCCGGCGCAGGGAATGATCGAGGGCAGCCAGTTCATCCATCCCGAGCTGCGTCTGTCGTTTACCGCGCCGCAGGGGTTCTACATGGTCAACGGCACGCGCGCGGTGGCGATCAACGGGCAGGGCGGTCAGGCGCAGATGACGCTCGCGCCCTATAACGGCAATCTCGATAGCTATGTGCGCGCCGTCTTTACCGCCTTGGGGGGGGACAAGAACGGCAATCTCGCGCCGTCGCAGATGGAGCGCACCACGGTGAACGGCCTGCCCGCAATCTATGGCACCGCGCGGGTCAATAGCGGCAATTCGCAGGTGGATGTGGTGGTATTCGCCTACGAATTCGCGCGCGACCGGGCCTACCACTTCACCGCGATCGCCCCTGCGGGGCGCGCGGGGACGTTCAATCCGATGTTCCAGTCGATGCGCCGGATCACCGCCGCCGAGGCTGGCACGGTGGTGCCCAAGAAGCTGCAGGTGGTGACAGTGGCGCACGGCGACACTGTGGCGAGCCTGGCGCGGCGTATGGCTTATCCTTCCGCGCAGGAAGAACGCTTCCGGGTTCTCAATGCGCTTGGCAGCCGTGACCAGCTGGTGCCGGGGCAGAAAGTGAAAATCGTCGTCCGGTCACGCTGAGGTTTTCCGATCGCACTTGCGCGAGAAGCAAAACACCCACCCCGCCTCCGTGCCCGGCCACCAATAGTCCCACGA
>JBKDUW010000238.1:0-2775 GCA_046339235.1 Erythrobacteraceae bacterium
CCCAGTCGCCGCGATGGCGAAGGGCAGCGGACGGCGATGGCGCCACAGCCCCCAGCCGATTGCGACCACCGCCACCACCAGCGCCAGCGCCAGACCGACCCGGTGGATGTTCTGGTCCAGCAGGAAATGCCCGCCCAGCCCCAGCGTCGAGACAATGACCAGCGTGGCCAGGCAATGCACCGCGCACAGGCCGGCGAGCCCGATCCCGAGTTGATCGAGCCGGCGTCGCAACGTCGGACGACTCGCAAACAGGGGGTCGGGACTATCCATCTGAGCCGCACATATGTTACATTGTATCATATTGCAAGGGGCGAGGGGCGAGCGCGGTGGTTGCATCGCCCGCACGGGTGCTTGCGCGCAAAGCGGCTTGCACATCGGGCGGGGCGGGCACAAAGAATGCCGCGTCATGGCAACCTCCGCCTCTGTCTCGAACCTGTTCGCAGCATCGCCGCGCGGAAAGGCGCGTCCGCTGGCGATTGCCCGCTGGCTGGAGATCGTTGCGGCGATGGTGGTCGGCATCGTGGTGGTCGGCGGGATCACCCGGCTGACCGAGAGCGGCTTGTCGATCACCGAATGGAATGTCGTCACCGGCATCCTCCCCCCGCTCACCGAGGCGGCATGGCAGGCGGAGTTCGCCAAGTATCAGGCGACCCCCGAATACCGGCTCGAAGCGGCGCTAGGGGGGATGGGCCTTGCGGATTTCCAGTTCATCTTCTTTTGGGAATGGGTCCACCGCCTGATCGCGCGCGTTATCGGCCTTGTTTACGCCCTGCCGCTGGCGTGGTTCTGGCTGCGCGGCGCGATTCCGCAAGGGTTCAAGCTGCGGCTGCTCGGCCTGCTCGCGCTAGGCGGATTGCAGGGCCTGTTCGGCTGGCTGATGGTGCAATCGGGGCTGGTCGGCGACATGACCGATGTGAGTCACTTCCGCCTCTCGCTCCACCTGTTGACCGCGCTGCTGCTGCTGGCTGGGCTGGTGTGGACCGCGCGCGACATGCGGCTGGTGGCGCGCGATCCGGCAGCGCGTCCTGCACCCTTGACCGGTTTTGCGGCGCTGGTGGCGGGGGCATTGTTCATCCAATTGCTGCTTGGTGCATGGGTTGCGGGGCTTAATGCCGGCCATGCCGCCTATGATTGGCCGCTGATGAACGGGCGGTTCTTCCCCGAAGTCGACTGGTCGCGCGGGTCCGTCTGGGCGCTGACGCATGATCCCTTCCTGCTGCAATTCCGCCATCGCGGGTGGGCTTTCGTCGCGGCGGCGGCGCTGGTGTGGTTGGCGCGGCGGGTGCGCCCGAGCGACCGGTTCGCCGCGATTGCCGTCAACGCCGCCTTCGGGACAATGGTGCTGCTCGGCATCGCCACGGTGCTGAGCGGGGTGTCCTTGTGGGTCGCCGCCGCGCACCAGCTCGTCGGCGCGCTGACCGTGGCGGCGACCGCGCGGTCGATGCACAGCGACGGACTGGCACGGCGGCGCCTGGCCGACTCATGACGGACGTGGCCGCAGGCTCTGCTGGGGGAGCGGCGCTGATCTGGTGCCCCTTCCCCGACCGCGAAACCGCCCGCGCCATTGCCGGACAGATGCTCGAGGCCAAGCTCGTCGCCTGCGCCAATATCCTCGGCGCAATCGAATCCCACTTCCTGTGGCAAGGCGAGCGCGGCAGTGCTTTTGAAACCGGCGTATTGTTCAAAACCACCGCTGCTCTGCTTTCCGATGCCATCGAGCGGTTGGGCAAGCTGCACCCCTATGATACACCGGCCATTGCCGGGTGGCGCGTTGATGCGGCTTTCCCAGCGACAATCGCGTGGCTGGCGGGGGCGACGCGGCCGGACGGGTGAAGCGCGGGGGGAAAGAAACCATGCCGGGACGACCCGCAGGAGGCTGTTGGCCCGATTGCTTGCAGCCGGCGGCACGCTCGCGCTCGCGCCGCCGCTCCGGGCTTTGGCGAGCGCCGCACTGGCGCAACCCGAGAGGCCAATGCGGCTTGCGCGGGTGCTGGTGCGCGAATAGGGTGACGAATCGGCGATAACCGTGCAGCGCGCGTGGGATGTGCGGCGCCCAGCAGGCGCGCGGGATTGTCATTTCCGGCACGCAGGTGAGCGCGAGCGTCGATGCCCCGCCGAGCCTTGCCGAGCTCGCCCGGATCGAACAGCAGCGCGACACGCAGGCGATGTTCCCGATCATGCTGTCCGACACCGGCCTGGTGGTGGCGAGCGGCTCGGCTCCGGCTAATCTTGGCGCGGCGATCCGGGCTTCCGCGAATATGATCGCCGCCCGCCCGCAGAGCGAAACGCTGCGCGATAATCTGCGGCGCTATCGCGCCGAGACCCACCGCGCCGGTTCGGGCCAGTTCGAGACCCTGCCGCCCGATCTGTTTGTCCCCGCCGGGACGCCGCAGCGCCGCGTCGAGGAAGTGAGCCTTCCGGGCGGGCTGACAGGGTGAAGCCCCACTGAAGCATGCGGTATTATTTTACCGTATCACAAAGCGCCGCTTTTGCTTGACTTTCGCGCCCCCGAACGACATTTGCACCCCCTCTTGCCCGCCTGGTCGCTTGATCGGAGGGTGATACGTCCCGGCTTTGTTGCCGGACAGCCTGCAAAGAACCAAGGACACCACAGCCATGAAGGCGCTCAGCAAGCAGACCCGGTCAATCAAGCCGGCCGAGGTCGAAAAGAACTGGCACATCATCGATGCCGATGGCCTCGTCGTCGGCCGTCTCGCCGCGATCGTCGCCAACATCCTGCGCGGCAAGCACAAGCCGAGCTTCACCCCGCACGTC
>JBKDUW010000239.1:0-6812 GCA_046339235.1 Erythrobacteraceae bacterium
GCCGATCTGGTACGGATACTTCTTCACCACCATCCGCAATCACAGCCTGCACCACACCGCACTCAGCTACGAGGACACACGCTGCAACTATGGTAACTCGGTGATTTTCTGGGACCGCGTGTTCGGCACCTATCGCGATGGTGAATCTGAAGTGGTCGGGCAGGATGATCGCAAGCGCCTGTCGATCAAGGAGCAGTGGCTGTTTCCGCTGCGCCCGTGGCTCGAAAAGCGCGAGGCCGCCGAGGGCTGAACGCAAAGCGGGCATTGCCGCCGCCGCGCTTCGGGGGCACAAGGCCGCTATGGGCGTGATCGAGATCATCGGCATTGCGGGCAGCGTCAGCCTGCTATCGGGCTGGCGGCTCTATCTGTGCATCCTTGCCACCGGCATCGCGATGCGGCTCGAACTGCTGCCGCTGCCCGAACATCTCGCCAGCTTGGCCGTGCTCGGAAACCCGTGGGTGATGGTGATCGCGGCGGTGGGCGCGCTGGCCGAATTCTTTGCCGATAAGGTGATGTGGCTCGATAGCGCGTGGGACGCGGTGCACACCTTCGTCCGTCCCATCGGCGGGGCGTTGCTGGCGCTCGCGATCATCGATCCATCCGATCCTGCCACGCAGGTGATCGCCTTTCTGCTTGGCGGCGGGGCCAGCTTCCTCGCGCATGGCGGCAAGGCCAGCGCGCGCGCCGTGGTCAACACCTCGCCCGAACCGGTGAGCAATATCCTCGTCTCGAGCGCGGAGGATGTGGTGACGGTGGGGCTGCTCTGGCTGGTCTACGAATATCCGCTCGCCGCCGGCGCGGTTGCCGCGGTGCTGCTGCTGATCGTGATCGCGCTGCTGTGGACGGCGCACAAAATCATCAAGCGGGTGTTCTTCCGCGGACCCAAGCCGCAGGACTGATCGCGACCCAAACAAGACGGCAAGGGATTTCCTTTGGGCTTGCGGCGCGAGGCTGTTAAGGGCCCGCGCATGCTTACAATCGACGGCATCACTGTGCGGCTTGGCGGGCGCGCCATTCTCGAACGCGCGAGCGCTACGGTGCCGGTGGGCGCGCGCGTCGGCCTGATCGGCCGCAATGGCGCGGGCAAATCGACCTTGATGAAGGCGCTGATCGGCGAGATCGAGCCCGATGACGGCGAAATCTCCAAGCCCGCCCGCGCCCGCATCGGCTATATCGCGCAGGAAGCCCCCAGCGGCTCAATGACCCCCGAACAGGTGGTGCTCGCTGCTGCCACCGAGCGCGCGGAACTGCTGGCGGAGCTGGAAACCTGCACCGACATGCACCGCATGGGCGATGTCCACGAACGCCTGCTGGCGATCGATGCCTATTCTGCCCCGGCGCGCGCGGCCAAGATCCTCAACGGTCTGGGCTTCGACGAGGAAATGCAGCAACGCCCTGTCGACAGCTTCTCGGGCGGCTGGAAAATGCGCATCGCGCTCGGCGCCTTGCTGTTTTCCGAGCCCGACATCCTGCTGCTCGACGAACCCAGCAACCACTTGGATCTGGAAGCGACGCTGTGGCTGGAGAATTTCCTCAAATCCTACCCCGCCACGCTGGTGGTGATCAGCCATGAACGCGATCTACTCAACAAGGTGGTCGATCACATCCTGCACCTGCAAGGCGGCCAGCTCACGCTCTATCCGGGCGGATATGACGCGTTTGAAAAGCAGCGGGCCGAGCGTGCCGCGCAGCTGGCTTCTGCCAAGGCCTCGCAGGATGCCCAGCGCGCGCGCCTTCAGGACTACGTTGCCCGGAACTCTGCGCGCGCCTCGACCGCCAAGCAGGCGCAATCGCGCGCCAAGATGCTCGCCAAGATGCAGCCGATCGCAGCGCTGATTGAAGACCCCACGCTTAGCTTCGATTTTCCCGACCCCGACGAGATGAAATCGCCGATGATCACGCTCGAACAGGCCGCGGTTGGATATGGAGAGGCTGCGCCGATCCTCAAGCGGCTGAATTTCCGGATCGAGGCCGATGACCGGATCGCGCTGTTGGGCCGCAACGGCAATGGCAAGACCACGCTCGCCCGCCTGCTGGCCTCGCAGCTGGCGCCGGCGGAAGGCGCGTTGAATGCGCCGGGCAAGCTCAAGGTCGGCTATTTCACCCAGTATCAGGTCGAGGAGCTGGCGGGTGAGAATACGCCCGTCGATCTAATGACCCGCGCGATGGAGAAACAATCGCAGGGCGCAGTGCGCGCGCAGCTGGGGCGGTTCGGCTTCTCTGGCGCAAAGGCGCAGACGCGCGTCGAAAAGCTTTCGGGCGGCGAGCGCGCGCGCCTCGCTCTGGCGCTGATCACCCGCGACGCGCCGCATCTGTTGATCCTCGACGAGCCGACCAACCACCTCGATGTGGATGCGCGCGAGGCGCTGGTGCAGGCCCTCAACGCCTATACTGGCGCTGTCATCCTGATCAGCCACGATCGCCACATGGTCGAATTGACCGCCGACCGGCTGGTGCTGGTCGATGGCGGCACCGCGCGCGAATATGCCGGCAGCATGGACGATTACATCGATTTCATCCTCGGCCGCAAGCCCAAGGGCGATGCGATCAAGGGCGATGCGATCAAGGGTGATGCTGGCAAGGGCAAGCCGCGCGGGCCCAACACCATGGCCGAAGCACGCTATGCCCAGTCACAGCTGGAAAAGGCCGAAAAGGTGCTGGCGCGCCAGACCGCCGCGGTCGCGCGTTTGGACGGGCAGATCCTCGAACTGAGCAGCAAAGCCGGTCACGATACCGCCAAGCTGCAAAGCCTGCTGGCCGCGCGCGCCAAAGTCGGTGATGCCTTGGACCAAGCGGAGCAAGTCTGGCTCGCCGCCAGCGAAGCGCTGGAAGCCTTCGAACAGGCTTAAACGGCCGGCGACGCGCTGGCCTGACTGGCGTGCGCGGCGATCCATTCTTCCACCACGGGCGCAACCTTGGTGCGCCAGCGGCTGCCGTTGAAGATACCGTAATGGCCCGCACCTTCGGCCATGTAGTAGCGCTTCTTGGCCTCCGGCAGGTTCGGGGTCAGCTTGAGCGCCGCCTTGGTCTGGCCGAGCCCCGAAATATCGTCACGCTCGCCTTCGATCGCCAGCAAAGCGGTGTCGGTGATCTTGGTGATGTCGACCAACTCGCCCTTGTGGCGGAACTCGCGCTTGGGGATCGAGTGCTTCTGGAACACCTCTTCAACCGTCTGGAGGTAGAATTCGGCGGTCATGTCGCAGACCGAGCGGTATTCGTCGTAGAAATCCTTGGTCGCCTGCGCGCTGGCATCATCGCCTGCAGTGAGGTGTTTGAACATCTCGTAGTGACTCATCATGTGGCTCGAGAGGTTCATGCTCATGAAGGCGTTGAGCTGCATGAAGCCGGGATAGACTCGGCGACCCGCGCCCGGATATTTGATCGGAACGGTCGCGATCACACTCTGACGGAACCACTCGATCGGGCGCTGCATCGCCATGTTGTTGACCAGAGTGGGACATTCGCGGGTGTCGATCGGCCCGCCCATCATGGTCAGCGTGGCAGGGGTCGCGGGCGATTTGTGGAGGTTGAGCAGCGCGGTCGCGGCAAAGGCGGGGACGCTCGGCTGGCACACGGCCATCATATGGATCCGCTGTCCGCCCGCTTCGGCGTGGACATGCTCTGCAAATTCAATCAGGTAATCGATGTATTCGTCGAGATCGAAGGTGCCGGCGCTTTGCGGCACCATCTTGGCGTCGGCCCAGTCGGTGATGAACACGTCCGCCGATTCCAGCATCCGCTCGACCGTGCCGCGCAGCAGCGTGGCGTAGTGCCCGCTCATCGGCGCGACGATCAGCAGGCGCGGTCGGCCTGCGGGCGTGTCGTCGACGGTAAACTGTAGCAGATCGCCAAACGGGCGCTTGAGGGCGATGGTCTCGGTCACGGCGTGCGCCTTGCCGTCAATCTCCACCTCGGTAATGCCGAATTCGGGCTTGCCGTAATGCGCGGTGGCGTGGGCGAAGACGTCAAGCGCGCTCGCCGTCATCGGGCCCATGCCCATGTAGCCGAAGGGATTTGCAGGATTGGACAGCAGGCCCGAACTGATCGAAGCGAGCGCACTGGCGCTGTTCATCCAGCTGCGTTGCAGCTCGTAAGCGTGGTAGAGCATCAAATAACCTTAAACGACGAACAAGCCGGCACCTCATCCCGCGGGAGCCTTGGGCCTACAAATGCGCCTTTGCAGGGCATTGTGCAATGCACAATATAGTGTGCTTCCCCCGTGCGGCAGGCGTCTGTTGCTTTTTGCACGTGAAATTCGCAGGCTTCGTGGCTAGAGCGGCGGCACGATGCATGGCGAGACCCCCGAAAATCCGCGAGCGGCGCAATCTGCCGGCGAAGAGCCCGAACTGGTGAACGCACCGGTGGAGACGCTCGCCCCGCTCAGCGACGGGCCCGGGGAGGAGGCGTACGCTGCGCCCAAGTCGCGCTCGCTCGCCCCCTTGCGGATGGTGTTCGGCGCGGCGGTGCAATACCCGCGCGAGATCGCTTTTGCGCTGACCGCTCTGCTGATCACCTCTGCCGCCACGCTGGCGATCCCTTACCGGTTCAAGGTGATCATCGACGAGGCTTTCGGCGGTTCCACCACACCTGACGATATTGCCCACGCCTTCCAGTATCTGTTGATGATCGTGGTGATCCTCGGAATCGGCACCGCGCTCCGGTTCTATTTCGTGAGCTGGCTGGGCGAGCGGGTGGTGGCTGATATTCGCCTGAAAGTGCAGGAGAACCTGCTGCGCCTTTCGCCGGGATTCTACGAGGTCAACAGCCCCAAGGAAATCTCCAGCCGGATGACGAGCGACACCGCGATCATCGAGAACGTGGTCGGCACCACGGTTTCGGTCGCGCTCAGGAACTCGCTCACCGCGATCGGAGGAATCGGGCTGCTGATCTTCCTTGCGCCCTCGCTGACACTGGGCCTGCTGATCGGCATCCCGCTGGTGATTGCTCCGATCGTCTTCTTCGGGCGCAAGATCCGTGCGGTTTCGCGCACCAGTCAGGACCGGATCGCCGATGTTGGTGCTTACGTGACCGAAGTGCTCTCGGCGATGAAGATCGTCCAGAGCTTCGGGCAGGAAAAGCGCGAGGGCGAGCGGTTTGCGGGCGTGGTCGAGGAGACCTTCGCGACGGCCCGCAAGCGCATCATCTTGCGCGCGGCGATGACATCGGTGGTGATTCTGCTGGTGTTCGGCGCGATTACGCTGGCGATGTGGCGCGGCGCGCTGGCGGTGAACGAAGGCACGATCACGCCGGGCGACATGGGCTTTTTCGTGTTTACCGGCATCCTTGTGGCAGGCGCGCTGGGCTCACTCACCGAAGTTTACGGCGATCTGCTGCGCGGCGCAGGCGCGGCGAGCCGGCTGGCCGAGCTGCTCGAAGCCAAGCCAGACATCGCACCCCCGGCCCGCCCCGAACGCCTGCCCAAGCCGGCGCGCGGCAGCCTGTCTTTCCGCAATGTCACCTTCCGCTATCCGGCGCGGCCTGAAACCGCTGCGCTCAAGGACTTCACGCTCGAGATCGAGCCGGGCGAGACCATCGCCATCGTCGGACCGTCCGGCGCGGGCAAATCGACCATCTTCCAGCTGGTTGAACGCTTCTACGATCCGCAGGGCGGCACGATCCGCTTGGACGGCGTGCCGCTGACCCGCGCTGATCCCGCCGATATTCGCGCCCGCATCGCGCTGGTGCCGCAGGACGGGGTGCTGTTCAGCGCCAATGCCCGCGACAACCTGCGCTATGGCAAGTGGGACGCGACCGATGCGCAGATCTGGGATGCGGCGCGCGCGGCCAATGCGGAACGCTTCCTGCGCGCGCTACCCCAGGGCCTCGACACCTATCTCGGCGAGGGCGGAACGCAGCTTTCAGGCGGCCAGCAACAGCGCGTCGCCATCGCCCGCGCGCTGCTGCGTGATGCGCCGATCCTGCTGCTTGACGAGGCCACCAGCGCCCTGGATGCCGAAAGCGAGCAACTGGTGCAGCAGGCGCTCGATGCGCTGATGCAGAACCGCACCACGCTGGTGATCGCGCACCGCCTCGCCACCGTTCGCGCGGCGGACCGGATCGTGGTGCTGGACGAAGGACGGATCGTCGAACAGGGCACCCACGAGGCGCTGAGCAAGACCGCCGGGCTCTATGCGCGCCTCGCCAAGCTGCAATTCGCAGCCGACGCTGCGTAATCTGCCTTCGCGTTCACTGACGTGAACGGCAGACCCCCCGCCCCGCCCCGCCCCGCCCCGCCTCCCCGCCCGGCCACCAAAAGCACCACTATGTTATGGTAGCCGGGCGGGGAGGCGGGGCGGCCAGAGAACCGGTACGTCTGCGCCACCGCAGGTGGCACGCAAGCAAGCTTTTTCGACAAAACGCTAGGCTCACCGGACAAGCGGCAACCCTTTGTCGCGTGCGACGTTAGTGTGACGTTCGAAGGCATCCTGCCACAGCTTTTCGGGGACACCAGACATGATCGACAAGACCGCCGCCCTGCTGGGCGCCAGCCTCGCTGCGCTGGCCTTTACGGCGCCCGCCCTCGCCAATGATCATGCCCCCGCGCATGAACACGGCATCGAAACGCTGGCCGAAGGCGAAGCCGCTGCGCCCGCGCTGCCGACCATGAGCTTTGGCAGCTGGGGGTTCGAACCGGCGCTGCTCGCCACCGACATAAAGCCGGGCGACGACTTCAACGCCTATGCCAACAAGCGCGGGATCGACGTCCATCCGCTGCCGCCCGAATTCAGCCGCATCGGCGCCTTCGTACTGCTCGGCGAGCATAGCTGCTAGGCCGTCGTGGCGCTGATGTACGAGCTGTACGCCAAGGAGCC
>JBKDUW010000240.1:0-12543 GCA_046339235.1 Erythrobacteraceae bacterium
CAACCCGATGAGCGAGCGCATCAGCACCGATTTGCCGCTACCCGATCCGCCGACCACGCCGAGGATTTCGCCGCGGTTGACCGTGAGATCGAGCCCCTCGTGGACGGCGAAATTGCCGAACCGGTTGGCCAGCCCCTCGACTACGATTGGGGGACGGTCGTGATCTGGATGATCGGTGATCCGCATCAGCCCCACCCGATTTCGGTAAAGAACACCGCGAAGAAGGCATCGAGCACAATCACCGCGAAGATCGCCGAGACGACCGCCATGGTCGTGCGGCGGCCGACCTCCTCGGAATTGCTGCGCACCTGAAGGCCATTATAGCATCCCGCCAGCCCGACGATCAGCCCAAACACCGGAGCCTTGATCAAGCCGACCCACAGGTCATAAGTCGGCACCACTTCCTGGATGCGCAAAAGGAAGGTCCAGAACGGGATGCCGAGCGCCAGTTCACCCACGACCGCGCCGCCGATGATCGCCACCAGCGAGGCGTAGAAGCCCAGTAGCACCATCATGAAGGTCGCGGCCATGATGCGCGGGATTACCAGCGCCTCGATCGGGGATATGCCGATGGTGCGCATCGCGTCGATCTCCTCGGTCAGCTTCATCGTGCCAAGCTGCGCCGCAAAGGCGCTGCCCGAGCGGCCCGCCACCATGATCGCGGTCATCAGCACGCCGAGTTCGCGCAGGGTAATGCGCCCGACAAGGTTGATCGTCAGCGCCTCGGCCCCGAATTGTTCGAGCTGCACCGAGCCCTGCTGGGCGATAACGATACCGATCAGGAAGCTCATCAGACCGATGATCGGCAGCGCCGACACGCCAACCAGCTCCATCTGGTGCACCAACGACTTGACCGGAAAGCGGAACGGGTGACGCAGCAGGCTCGCGGCTCCGATCAGAATCTGCCCGAAAAAGCCAACCACGCCGTAGATGCCGCTGCGCGCGGCATAGATCTGCTTGCCCAGCGCCAGCGGCACGCGTTCCCACCCCGGCACGATGGGCGGATGGATATCGTCCCCGGCGCTGATCGCCTGCACCGCATCGAGCAGGCGATGGGCCGAAGGGCTCGCCCCGGTGATCTCGCATTCATGAGCGTGCGCCATTTGGCACACCACCCACGCGCCGACCGTATCGATCTCTTCCACCCCGGCCAGATCGATCGCCGAGAGCGGGGCGGTGATATTCTTCAGGGCGCGCTCGAACGGGCCGATCGCGGCCAGCGTCAACGGGCCGGAGAGCACCAGCCGGGACGTACCCGCGCCATCATCTTCCAGCGAATATTGCGCGGTGTCCTGCATTGCGTGGCAGGTATGGGGCTGTTTTCTGCCCCTCGCAAGGCTCTCGGGGCCAATCACGCATTGCTTCTACATTGCATCGCAGCATGGGTGCTGGCATGGCGCGCGCCATCATGAGCGATACGACGAACCCGCCTTTGGCCACCACTTTCGACCCCGCCGATATCGAGGCGCGCTGGTATTCCCACTGGGAAGCGAACGGGTTGTTCCGCCCGCATCGCCCCGACGCGGAAGCCTTCACGATCGTCAACCCGCCGCCGAACGTGACGGGGAGCCTGCATATTGGTCATGCGCTCGACAACACGCTGCAGGACGTGGTGGTCCGCTATGAACGGTTGCGCGGCAAGGATGCGCTGTGGGTGGTCGGCACCGATCACGCCGGAATCGCGACCCAGATGGTGGTCGAGCGCCAGCTGGAAGCGGCGCAGGACAAGCGCACCAATTACAGTCGCGAGGATTTCGTCGCCAAGGTGTGGGAATGGAAAGCCGAAAGCGGCGGTACCATCACCAACCAGTTGCGCCGTCTGGGCTGCTCGATGGACTGGAGCCGCGAGCAATTCACGATGGACCCGCACTTCACACGCGCGGTGATCAAGACCTTCGTCGATCTCTACAACGACGGGCTGATCTACCGCGACAAGCGGCTGGTGAACTGGGACCCGAAGCTCAAGACCGCGATTTCCGATCTCGAAGTCGAGACGCAGACGCTTGCAGGGCACTTCTGGCACTTCCGCTATCCGCTGGCTGACGGCGAGCATCTGGCCGATGGTCGCGACTATATCGAAGTCGCCACCACCCGGCCCGAAACCATGCTGGCCGACATGGCCGTGGCGGTGAACCCGGCGGACGAACGCTATGCGAGCGTCGTGGGTAGCCACGTCATCCTGCCGCTGACCGGTCGGCGCATTCCGATCGTGGCGGATGAACACGCCGATCCGGAGCTGGGCTCGGGCTGCGTCAAAATCACCCCGGGGCATGATTTCAACGACTTCGAAGTCGGCAAGCGCGCCGGGTTTACGCCCGCCGAGATGCTCAACATGCTCGATGCGGAGGCGAACGTCTGCCAGACGGCGGACGGGCTGGTGCCGGCGGAGTTCATCGGGCTTCACCGTTTCCGCAAGGACGGTGTGGACGGTGCGCGCGAGTTGGTCGTCACGCGGATGAAGGAGCAGGGCTTCCTCATCCCCCACGTGACCAAGACCAAGGACTGCGAGGACATCGAGCACGACGCCGAACCGCGCCAGATCGCCACGCCTTTCGGCGATCGCGGCGGCGTGGTGATCGAGCCGTGGCTGACCGACCAGTGGTATGTGAACGCCGCGGAACTCGCCAGGAAGCCGATCGCTGCGGTACAATCGGGCGAAATCTGCATCGTGCCCAAGACCTGGGAGAAGACCTTCTTCAACTGGATGGAGAACATCCAGCCGTGGTGCGTCTCGCGGCAATTGTGGTGGGGGCACCGGATCCCGGCTTGGTTTGCCGATGATGGCCGCTGCTTCGTTGCCGAAGACGAAGCCGCCGCGCAGGCGCTCGCTGGCGACGGCGTAGCGCTGACGCAGGACGAGGACGTGCTCGACACGTGGTTCTCCAGCGCGCTGTGGCCGTTTGCTACACTCGGCTGGCCGTGCAGCGATGCGCCGCTGCTCGCCAAGCATTACCCCAACTCGCTCCTCATATCGGGCTTCGACATCCTGTTCTTCTGGGATGCCCGCATGATGATGATGGGCTATTACAACATGGGCCAGAAGCCCTGGGACACGCTCTATCTCCACGGCCTCGTGCGCGCGGCGGACGGCGCGAAGATGTCGAAGTCCAAGGGCAATGTCGTCGATCCGCTCGGCCTGATCGACCAGTACGGTGCGGACGCGCTGCGGTTCTTCATGGCGGCGATGGAAAGCCAGGGCCGCGACATCAAGATGGATGAAAAGCGGGTCGAGGGGTATCGCAACTTCGCCACCAAGCTGTGGAATGCGGCGCGGTTCTGCCAGTCGAACGGGATCGGTGCTTCATTGAGCATCAAGGCCCCGCCTGCCCGCCTCGCCGCCAACCAGTGGATCATCGGCGAGGTCGCGGCCTGTGTCTCCGAGATCGAGCGCGCCATGGCCGATCTGCGTTTCGATGCGGCAGCCAACGCGATTTACCAGTTCACGTGGAGCAAGTTCTGCGACTGGTATTTGGAGCTGATCAAGCCGGTCTTCGCAGGCGACGCCGACAGCCCGCCTGCCGTGGAAACTCGCGCAGTCGCCGGCTGGGCGCTCGACCAGATCCTTGTCATGCTGCACCCTTTCATGCCCTTCATCACCGAAGAGCTGTGGCACAAGCTTGGGCAGCGCGATTACGAGCTGATCCTTGCCCAATGGCCAGCGCCCGAGGCCGAGGTGTCCAAGGACGCGACCGACGCGATCGACTGGGTGATTGATCTCACCACCAACACCCGCAGCGCGAAAAACGAACTCGGCATTGCGCCCGGAGCGAAGCTGACGGCCTATCTGGCGGCCCCTTCCGATGTGGCCGTGCGCACCATCGAGCGCAGCAGCGCCGCGATCGAACGCCTCGCGCGCCTCACGCCTGTCACCATCGGCGAGGCCCCCGCGGGCCCGGCGATCCAGGTGATCGCAGGCGGCGACGTGTTCGTCATCCCGCTCGAAGGCATCATCGACATCGCGGCCGAAAAAACCCGCCTCGAAAAGGCGCTGGCGGCTTCGGAGAAGGAAGCAAGATCGCTGGGCGGCCGCCTGTCGAACCCCGCTTTCGCCGAGAAAGCCAAGCCTGAAGCGGTCGATAAAGCCCGTGCCGATCTCGCCCACCATCAGGGCGAAGTGGAGCGGCTGACGGCGGCGCTGGCGCGGCTGGGGTGAGGTGGACATCACCCTCGCCACCGACGACACCGGCGGGCCGGAGATCTTTGCGAGCCTGCAAGGCGAAGGGCCGAGCGCAGGCGTGCCGGTGGCCTTCGTGCGGCTGTCACGCTGCAACCTCGCCTGCACCTGGTGCGACACGGCCTATACATGGCGGTTCGAGGGCGACAACAGGCCCCACCGCGATGGCATCGCCTTTGCGCGCAAGGCCAATCAGGTTACACTTTCGCCTGCCGAGACGGCGGAGCGGGTCGCGGCGCTCGGCCAGAAGCGCCTCGTCATCACCGGCGGCGAGCCACTGCTTCAGGCGGGCGCGCTGGCCGAGATGCTGGCGCACCTGCCGGACATCACCGTCGAAATCGAGACCAACGGTACCATCGCCCCGCCCGCGCGGCTTGATGTCCGGGTCGATCAATACAATGTCAGCCCAAAGCTTTCGCATAGCGGCAATGAGGCAAACCTCGCGCTGATCCCCGAACGGCTCGATGCCTGGGCGAGCGAACCACGCGCCTTCGTGAAGTTTGTGATTGCGAGCCCCGACGATATCGCTGAAGTGCTGGAGTTGCAGCGCCGCTACCGCTTCCGCCCGGGACAGGTGTTCCTAATGGCCGAGGGCACCGACAGCGCCACCCTGCGCGAACGGCAGGCATGGCTATCGGAGGAATGCCTCAAGCACGGTTTAAGCATGAGCGACCGGCTGCATATCCATCTCTATGGGGATACCAGAGGCACGTAGCTTGTTTGCCTGGCCACCTGCGCGCGCCGCTAACCTTGAGAACGCCAGCGCATCACCACGCGGTCGACAAGTTCTTCCTCGCCGCCATCCTTGCTCCACAGTTCCACGAAGCTCGGGTCTTCGGACGCAGGACGCTTGTGTTCCTCGAGCGTGTCGAAGCTGACGCGGATGGGGATTGCGACGCCCTCGCCGCAGATGATGCATTCGCGGTTGCGCAGCGCCGGGATCGAATCCAGAAAGCCGCGCGCGCCTTCGGGCATGGCGGCCTTCACGAAGGCCTGGTCGCGTTCGTTGTTGAGGCGCATCGAGATGATCGTGCCGCACTGCGACAGCACGCCTTCGGCCAAGTCAGACGGGCGCTGGGTGATCAGGCCGAGGCTGATCCCGTATTTGCGCCCTTCCTTGGCGATGCGGCTCAAAATCTTGGCGACTGACGAGCCATCCGAATTCTTCTCGTTGGGAACGTAGCGGTGGGCTTCCTCGCACACCAGCAGGATCGGGCGGGTCTTTTCCTCGCGGCCCCAGATCGCAAAGTCGAACACGAGGCGCGACAGCACTGCTACGACCGTCGAGGTAATGTCCGACGGCACGCCCGAAACGTCGATGATCGAGATCGGCTTGCCATGGCCGGGCATGCGGAAGATCTTGCTGATGAAGCTGGTCATGGTGTCGCCGACCAGCATCCCGGAGAACATGAACTGGTAGCGCGAATCGGCCTTCAATTCGTCGAGCTTGCCCTTGATCCGCATGAAGGGCGTGGATGAGGTCACCTTATCGAGCTTGCCCATCTCGTCCTGCAAAATCGCGCTGAGGTCGGACAGGAGATAGGGAATCGGCGAATCCACCGTGATCTTGCCCATGGTCTGCGCAAGACGGCTCTTAGAGCGCGCGGCGAGCAGGCACTTGGCGAGAATATCGGCATCGACCTCGCGATCATTGCCGCTGCCGGTGAGAAGCACTTCGCAGTGCTCCTCGTAGTTCATTAGCCAGTAGGGCATCTGCAGGTTGGAGACGTCGAGGATCTGTCCGATCTGGCGGAACGCGGCAGAGTATTCGCCGTGCGGGTCGATCATCAGGATATGACCCTTGGGCGCCGCCTCGCAGATGCGGTGCAGGATCAGTGCAGCGCTGGTCGACTTGCCGGTACCGGTCGAACCGAGCAGCGCGAAGTGCTTGCCCAGCATCGCGTCGATATAGAGCCCGGCGCGGATATCGCGGGTCGGGAACACCTTGCCGACGGTGATCGAGGCGCGCCCGTCGCTGGCGTAGATCTGTTCAAGATCGCGGGTCGTGGCCGGATAGACCGTCGCGCCTGGCACAGGATAGCGGGTGACACCGCGGCGGAAACCGTGGATGCGTCCCGTCAGCTTCTCCTCGCCGCCTTCGCCGAGGAAATCGATATGGGCCATGGTCCCGCCTTCGGTGCGGCGGTCCTTGCGCTGGTCGCGCACAGAGGCGAGCAGCCAGGCATCGCCGACGCGGATCTTGATCTGGCTGCCGACCTGTCCGGCCAGCGCCACGGAAGGATCCTCATCCTCCATACATTCATTGATGCGCTGAAGATCGAAGGCGATCTGCGCGCCGGAGCCCGAGACTTCCAGCACCACGCCGATCGGCAGGCGCGCATTGTCGTGCAGGCCAGCGCCGGCAGCGGAGACATTGTCCTGCGCACCCAGCGGCTCGCCGGTAAAACGTTCGAAATTCTGACTGCCGATGTCGGTCATGCACGCCTTTCCTGCGCCAGCGTCTTCATGCGGCTGCAGGGATAGAGCGAACGGAGTTAAGATCGGGTCAACGCTAATCCGCCGGTACCGAGGCTCAGGCGCGCGCGAACAGGCGTCCGGCGAGCCAGCCCATTGCCAGCGACAGGGCAATCGCGCCCAGCCCATAGAGGAACGACCAGCGTTGCGCCGCGGTGACGACGCTGCCTTCGAGCCCGACTTTCTCGACCTCGATCCGCGCAGTCGCGCTCGCCAGCACCCGGCCGCCGGCGATAGCGAAGGTTTCGGCGGTATAGCGTCCGGTCGTGACATTGGAGGGCAACTCGATGCGCGCCTGATAGAGCACGCCCTCGCTGATCCGCACGCCCTTCGGATTCTGCTGGAACAGCCCTTGGCGCTCGCGCAGTTCGACCAGCCCTTGCGCAAAACGGGTCTGCTCCTCGAGGTCGATCTGGCCCGATGGGGACAGCTGGATGAAGTCGGTCCCCAGTTCATAGATCGCCGCGGTGCGCTCGTCGACGATATCGCCGACGGGTCGCGAGGAGGCGACGGCGAAGAACGAAGGGGCAGAGCGGAAATCGCTCGCCCCGGCGTTCATCCAGATGCCCACGAGCCGCTCCTTCTCGCGGATGCGGATCGCCTGCGTCGGTCCTTTGAGCACCACCACGATGTCGTATTTCTCAGCCGTACCGGCAGGCGCGATGACCGCGCCGTAGAGCAGCAGGTTGGCCCCCGTGAAGCCCTGGCGCACCTCGATCCGCGACTGGCTGACTTCGGGAACCAGAATCGGCTCGCGCTGGGCGGTGATGAGCGGCGCGGCGAGCACCAGCGCAAGCACGGCGAGCGGGCGTCTCACAACGGCGCCACCGTGTAGATCTCGTCAGGCTGCACCCCGAGGCCGTAGAGCATCCTCAACGCGATCAGCAGCACGAGCGCGGCGAGTGCGAGGCGCAGATATTCGGGCCGTGCCCTGAGCGCGATCTGGGTGCCGAACTGCGCGCCCATCACCGAGCCGAGCAGCAGCAATGCGGCCAGCACGATATCGACCGACTTGGTGGTCAGCGCATGGGTCATGGTGGTGACCATCGTCACGAACAGGATCTGGTAGAGCGAGGTGCCGACCACGACATTGCCGCTCATCCCGAGAATGTAGAGCATCGCCGGCACCAGCAGGAACCCGCCGCCCACACCCATCAGCATGGTCAGGATGCCGATCAGCATGCCCAAAATCGCTGGCGCGATCGGCGAGATATACAGCCCCGAGGCATAGAACCGCCAGCGATAAGGCAGGCTTGCCACCAGCGGGTGGTGGCGGCGCTTGCGCACCGGCGGTCCGGCCTTGCCCAGCAGCGAGGGCCGGAGGGCGCCCACCGCCTCGCGCATCATCAATGTGCCGATCGAGCCGAGCATCAGCACGTAGAGAATATTGATCACGACATCGATCTGGCCGAGCGCCTGGAGCAGACGGAACAATAGCGCACCGATCAGCGCGCCGACCACCCCGCCGCCAACCATCACCGTCCCGATCCGGTAATCGACCCCGCCCTGGCGCGCATGGGCGAGCACACCCGAAACGCTGGCGCCGGTCACCTGCGTGGCAGCCGAAGCGGCAGCGACCGTGGGGGGGATGCCATAGAAGATCAGCAGCGGCGTCGTCAGAAACCCGCCGCCGACGCCGAACAGCCCGGACAGAATGCCCGTCAGCACGCCCAGAAACACGATAAAGAGGCCGTTGACCGAGAGATTCGCGATGGGCAGGTACACGTCCATGCGAGGGGACTAGCCCAGCGCGCCGGGGGATTAAACCCGCGCTGAGCACGCATCCACTTTATTGCTTGCGGCCACCTGCCGGTGGGGCAGGTGGCACGCAATCAAAAACGCGTCGAGAGCGTCACTGCCGCGCCAGAGCCGGGGCCGGCATCGCCTTCGACCCGTTCACGCCATTCGAACGAGACGCGCGCCGGCACCGCGCCCAGCGTCACATCGAGCCGCATCGTCGGGCCAAGATCGACCCGGTGTGCGCCTTCCTGCGCCCCGCCCCAAGCGCCGGCTCCGAGGCTGAGGCGCAGCTCATTGTCGGTCGCCTCGGCGACCTGCCCGATCTCGCGGGTCAGGCTCGCCTGCCCGTCGGCCAACAGCGTGTCGTCCGTCACGCCAACCCAGCCGCCCTGCGCATAGGCCTCCAGCCGCGTGCCGAAAGGCAGCGCCAGCGGCGCGAGCTCGGTGACGGCATAGGCGGCGGGGCAGGCCTCACTGCGGAACGCGTTGCGGGTGTAGCGCAGCGCACTGAACAGCCGCATCGGCACGCGCGGAAGCGGACGCGCCGATGCGCCCAGCGCGACCTCGCTCTCGCCGCGCCGCACCAGCGCCTGATAGGCCCGGGCAAAGAGCCGCGGGTCGCGGGCATTATCGGGCGCGAGGCGGTAGTTCAGCACTGCGCCGATCTGGCTAGCCCCATAGATCGGCACCCGACAATGCGAGATCGGCGCAGCGCCCGAACCCTGCCACCAGAAGCCCCAGGCATCAAGCGACCAGCGCCCCACCTGCGCCTGTTGCGCCGGTGCAGGCGCAAAGCAAGGCGGATCATCACCCGCCGCGCCGCCGCCAAATGCCGCCAAACGGGCGTGCGGCGTAAGCTGCGTGCGCATCGCATTGTGCCACAGATACTGCTGCGCAGCGGGGAAGCGCGGGTCCATGCCGACCGCAAAATCGCTGCCGAGCAGCGCGACGGTGCCGTCGCTGCGCGCCTGGGCCGGCACCGCGATGCGGGCCGGTGCTGCGCCGCCGGGTGCGCGGCTGGCGATCTGTTCCGGCATGCTCTGGCGCGCAGATCGCCTTCGATCTTCAGCGCATCGATGAATGTATGGAGGATGAGGATCCTTCCGTGGCGCTGGCCGGACAGGTCGGCAACCAGATCAAGATCCGTGTCGGCGATGACTGGCTGCTCGCCTCTGTGCGCGACCAGCGCAAGGACCGCCGCACCGAAGGCGGGATCATGGCCCATATCGACTTCCTCGGCGAAGGCGGCGAGGAGAAGCTGACGGGACGCATCCACGTCTCGATCACCGCGCCCGACCAGCCGACCCGGTCCCAGCCCTGTAAGGCGATGCCCAGCACCCAGCGGCTTTTCTGGCGAACTGCGGTATCGAAGCGATCGGGAAAGAACGCGCGGGTGGCGATCAGCCGCCTATCCGCTCCGCGCGCCCGGACAAAGTAGTTGCTCCCTCCATCCGATGCGAGGGCTAGACCCAGCTCGTAATCCTCGGTCAGCGAATCGGTGGCGAAGGGTAGGCCATCGCTGCGGCTCGCGGCGAGCTGATCTAGCGCGCGGCGCGAGACTGTGCAGCCCACGCCCGCACCGGGCAGGCCAGCGCGCAAGCGATCGCGCGCCACCATCGCCTTGCCATGCGCCTCGGCAAATTCCTCGCAGTAATGGCTGCCGATGTGGCGCCTCAGCCAGCTCCTGACTCCGCGCAGGCCGAGCGCGGCCGGATCGACCATGTCCTCGGCATCATGAAACACCACCATCGCTTAGCGCCGGCCCGAGTGCGCCTTGCCGGTCGCCAGCGCGTGTTAGAGGCGGTTAAGGCAATAGGCCTTGGTGCTCGGCCCGTCGCGGTCGTGGATCACCAGCCGCAGCCGCGCATCGCCCTTCGCCGCCGCGCTTGCCGCTGCCAGCGTCGCCGGATCATTGCGATAGCAGCTGACATAGAGCCGCATCAGCGGATGCGGCCAGCTGGCGAGCAGATGGGTGATGGTATCGCCGATCACCGCCGCTTCGTGCCATGCCGGGATCAGCACGGCCGCCGGCGGGTGGAGCGGAGGGTTGCGCAGTGCGGCACGTTTGCGCACCGGGGTCTTGGCCCTGCCGGTGAGCCGCAGCCACAGCCACAGCGCATCGACCGCAAGATCGTCAGCCGCGCCGATCAGGAAAAAGATCCCCGCGAACAGAAGCAGCTCATGCTGGAGCACGGCGAGCCACTGCCACAGGCCAAGATCTCCGATGGACAAGGCGACCCCCTTCCCCAGCGTAAGCCCGCAAACTATCGCGGCCTTGCCTCGGATGCAACGGGCCAGAATATTTCGATAGTTTAGAGGAGGTTCACCTTAACCGTGCCGGTTAGGGGGCCCGATTACCAGCTGCCGACATTCGCCATGCTGGCCCACGGCTCGGCCGGTTCGAGATGGCCTTCCTGCAGCAGTTCGACAGAGATGCCATCGGGCGATTTGACGAAAGCCATGTGCCCGTCGCGCGGGGGGCGGTGGATGGTGTGGCCGGCTTCGAGCAGGCGCTGGCAGGTCTCAGAGATATTCTCGACCCGGTAGGCGAGATGGCCGAAATTGCGCCCGCCGGTATAGTCCTCGCCCGCGCTGCCATCGGCCGGGGGCCAGTTATAGGTGAGTTCCACCTCGGCGATGCCCGCCTGCCCCGGCGCGGCGAGGAAGATCAGCGTGAACCGCCCCGCCTCGACCTCGAAGCGGCGCACTTCCTCCAGCCCGATCAGCTTGAAGAACGCAACTGTTGCGTCCGGATCGGTCACGCGGATCATGCTGTGAAGATATTTCACCATGAGAACTTCCATTCAAAAACGGTTCATCGACGATGATGCACAACTCGTCGCTCCAACTCGATCAAGGGAACAATGCAATGACAGGCGAAGATGTGCAACCGGTGAATGCTGAAACGAGCCTCTGGCAGTCACCCGAGACCCGGCGCTGGTTCGGCACGGCAGGGATCCTCGCGGTCGGGCTGATCGCGGGCGGTTATCTGCTCGGCGACGGGTTGCTGCGCGCCAAGGATGCCGAGCGCGCGGTCACCGTGCGCGGCCTCGCCGAGCGCGACGTCACCGCCGATCTCGCCACCTGGACGATCTCCTATTCTGCGGCCGCGACCGATCTGGGCGAGGCCCAGGCCAAGATAAGCCGCGATACGCAGGCGATCGAGGGCTTCTTCAAGGAATTGGGCTTTCCCGCCGACGCACTCCAGCCGACCGGCGCCAACGTCTCCAGCTTCACCAATGAGGGCGTGACCACCTTCACTGTGCGCCAGCGGCTCGCGCTGCGCACCGAAGATGTCGCGCGCGCGCAGAAGGCGGTGGCGCGCCAGTTCGCTCTGGTCGGGCGCGGCGTGCTGCTCGAGGAAGGCTCGGCAATGGCCTATACCTTCACCAAATTGAATGACGTCAAGCCGGAGATGGTAGCCGAAGCAACCAAGGACGCACGTGCGGCGGCCGAGCAGTTCGCTGAGGATTCCGGCTCGGGCGTCGGCAAGATCCGCGACGCGACGCAGGGCTATTTCACCATCGAAGCGCGCGACGGCGAGGCTGGCGGCTGGGGCATGGCCGATAGCCCCTACAAGAAGGTGCGGGTGGTCACGACGGTGAGCTTCTTGCTCGAATAGGCGCTGGCCGCAGCGATGAAAGCGCCGTCCGAGCGGCGTGTTGCGCCCTGTCGGCGTTGGCTGTATGCGGGCGCTCCCGCGGGGCACGGGTCATAAGAACTCTGCCCCGGTCATCATTGTCCGGGGTCGCACAACCGGAAACCGCCCTTTTCATCATGCTCGACAGATTGCGTGCCATCTTCCGTCCCAAGTCGGAGCCGAAGCTGCCTTCGGTGCCCGCAGGCACGCGCTATTACGTGATCGGCGACATCCACGGCCGGCTCGATCTCTACGAGGCGATGATCGCCGCGATCGAGGAGGATAACCGCCAAGCGCCCCCCGCCGATACGCGCTTCGTGCTGCTCGGCGATCTGGTCGATCGCGGACCTGACAGCGCCGGGGTGATCGCCCGCACCCGGGTTTGGCAGCAGCACGCCCGCGTGCGCGTGCTGGCGGGCAATCACGAGGAGATGTTCCTCGCCGCATTTGAAAAGCCCGAGGCGCTGCGTCACTTCCTCAAACATGGCGGGCGCGAGACGGTGCTGAGCTACGG
>JBKDUW010000241.1:0-8009 GCA_046339235.1 Erythrobacteraceae bacterium
ACGATCAGATCGCCGCCGTCCATGCGCCAGTCGGCAGCCTCGCCATCGACGCTGACCGAGACCGGCACGAGATCATCGCCGTTGAGGCGGATCGCGTCGGCGTGGTCGGCGCGGGCGTTGCGCTGCACCGTCAGCTTGGCGGTGACGCGGGTGCGGGCAAGGCCGAGGTCGAAGTCGAGCGCGACCACGGGTACCAGCCAGCCGAACGGTCGGTAATCCTCGCGCAGGATCACCGGCGGCTGATGCGGCGTACGGGCGGCGTCGGCCAGTTCGGGGTTGCCTTCGGGGTTCGTGGGGGCGGTGGCGATATCCATGGCCGCCGATTTAGGTTGATTCGCGCGGGCGTCCAATCTTTAGGTTGGCTCCATGGCACATTTGCTGATCTTCGGGCTGGGATACACCGCGCAGCGCATTGCCGAGGGGGTGTGGGCGCGCGGCGGACAAGTGACCGCTACCGGCAGCGCCGGCGACATCGCCTTTGCCGACCGCGCGGGCGTTCTGGCGGCGCTGGGGCAGGCGAGCCACATTCTGTCCTCCGTCCCGCCTGACCGCGCCACCGGCGGCGATCCGGTGCTCGATGCCTATGGCGCGGCGCTCGCAGGCAAACCGCTGTTCTATCTCTCCTCGACCGGCGTTTACGGCGACAAGCAGGGCGCGTGGGTGGACGAGGCCACGCCGACCATCGCTCAGAGCGGAGAAGGCCGCCGCAATGCGCGGGCCGAGGCTGACTTGGCATGGCTCACCATGGGCGCGCGGGTGTTCCGCCTGCCGGGGATCTACGGGCCGGGCCGCAGCGCGCTTGACCGCGTGCGGGCCGGACAAGCGCGGCGGATTGATCTGCCCGATCAGGTGTTCAGCCGCGTCCATGTCGACGACATTGCCAGCGGGGTGGTTGCCGCCCTGATGCAGGATGCGCCTGCGGGGGCCTACAACCTTGGCGATGATTGTCCGTGCAGCGGCAATGAAGTCACCGAACACGCCTGCCGCTTGCTCGGCCTGCCGCTGCCACCGCTCGAAAGCCTTGAGGAAGCCAACCTCTCCGAAATGGCGCGCGGGTTTTACATGGAGAACCGCCGCGTCGCCAATGGCAAGGCCAAGCGCGTGCTGGGGTGGTCGCCGAGATATCCGACCTATGTCGAGGGGTTATTCGGGCTCTTGCGGTAGACGCTGGTTCGGCTGCACCGCAGCCGCAAGGGCGGCCGCCCGCCCGCAGCGATGCGACCTTCAGGTCGCGTGAGCGAGGAAATCGCAGCGCGGAGGCGCTGCGGAAATCAGAGGCTCTTTGACCGGAGCGCCAGCCCCATCCCCAGCAGCGCCAGCGCCATCCCGCTCGCGGCCAGCCACGTCCAGCGGAAATCCTCGAACAGGGTCGAGAGCAGCATCGCCACGCACACGGTGACAATGCCGTTATAGGCCGTCCGCCCCGCACCGATCTCGCGCACCAGATTGTAATGCAGCGGGAAGGTCACGACCGAGCCGATGATTGCCAGATAGGCCGTCCCCGCCCAGAACTGCCAGCCGCTCGGGATGGGCGGCGGGCCGACCGTGACAAGCGCGTAAACCAGATCGAAGGCGGTGCCATAGACCATCGCCCACGCCAGAAAACTCACCATCGGCACCCCGCGCCCGGTGGGGTTGGCCTGCACGACGTTGGCAATCGAGGCCGCCAGCATCCCGCCGATCGCGAGCACGATCCCCAGCCCGACATTGCCGCCAAGCGGCGCGGCGTTCCATTCGTGCACCAGCAGCAGCGCGACACCGGCAATCGCGACAAGGCTCCCGCCGATAAAGCCACTGGCGACCTTCTCGCCGATGAAGACTTTGGCAAAGATCGCGTTGGGCACCATCAGCAGCGCGAACATCACCGCGACGATGCCGGAAGTGATGTGCTGCTCCGCATGATAGACGAACAGGAAATTGCCCGAGAACTGCGCGATGCCGACCCCCAGCGCCAAAAGGTGCTCAGGGCGATTGAGCCGCAGCCGGTTGCCCATCATAAACGCCAGCGCGAACAGGGCCGGGGTTGCCAGCATGAAACGGTAGAACACGCCCCAGGCCGCGGGCACATCGGCGATCTGCCCGGTGATCACGAACCAGGTCGAACCCCAGATCGTGCCGGTCAGCATGAAGGGGATCAGCACGCGGGGGCTGAGCATCGACGGCACGGGCGCGGAACTCATAGCGCGGCGATCGCCTTGCCGAGCGCGGCCGCATCTTCGGGGCGGGTGTTCCACGCGGTGACGAAGCGCGCCGATTTCGGCCCCCAGTCGTAAAACGCAAAATCCTGCGCACGCAGGGCGGCGCGTTCGGCTTCGGTCAGGTGCACGAACAACTCGTTCGCCTCGACCGGGTGGAGCAGGCGGTCAGCGCAGCCCGCGGCCACTTCGCGCGCGGCGGCATTGGCGTGGGCGGCATTGGCGAGCCACAGCCCGTCCTCCAGCATCGCGAGGATCTGCGCGGCCATATAGCGCCCCTTGCATTGCAGGTGCCCGGCACGCTTGCGGCGGTAGCGGACTTGGCTGGCCGCCTCGGGATCGAACAGTATCACGGCCTCGGTCCCCATCCCGCCGTTCTTGATGAAGCCGAAGGCGAGGCTGTCGACCGGGCCGCTGGCGGCGCGCGCCGCTGCTTCGGGCGAACCGCCCAGAAACGCCGCCGCATTGCCAAAGCGCGCCCCGTCCATGTGCAGGCCGAGGCGGCGCTCGTTGGCGAAGGCTGCCAGCATTGCGAGTTCGGCAGGCGAATAGGCGCGGCCATATTCACTGGCCTGCGTGATCGCGATCGCGTGGGGCTGCACCTGATGTACATCATCGCGGATCGGATCGATCAACGCCGCGATATCGGCGGGTATCAGCTTGGCGCCCTCGCCCTCTGCCAGCATCAGCTTGGCACCGTGAAGGAAGAACCCCGGCGCGCCGCCTTCGTCGACCTCGATATGCGCCTCGCGGTGACACACCACCCCGCCGTGCGGCGCGCACAGTGTGGCGAGCGCAAGGCAATTCGCTGCCGTTCCCGTCGCCACCCACAGCGCCGCGCACTCGCGCCCGAACAGCGCGGAAAAGCGCGCATCGAGCTCCTGCGACAGCGCATCACTATCATAGGGGTTGTCGGGCGTGTCGGCGGCGCGCATCGCCTCCCACAGCTTGGGGTGGACGGCGGCGGCATTGTCCGACAGGAAGGGCTTGGCAAGGGTCATCGACAAACGCCTCTAGCCGCCAGCGCCGGTTAGGCAAGCAGCAGGATCCGCCAATGAGCATCGAAAGCGCAAAGCTGACAATCACCCACCATGTCACCGGGCAGGGCGGCCGCTATGTTGCGGTGGTCGAAGGCGCGGCCGAGGAAGCCTATCTCGAATGGGAGCCGGGCGGGACGCGTGACAGAGCCGAAGTGCGCGTCGCCGCGCACACCATCGTGCCGCGCGCGATTGGCGGGCGCGGGGTGGCAGGGGCGCTGGTCGACCGGCTGATTGAAGATGCGATGCGGCAGGGCTTCCTGATCCGCCCCGATTGTTCCTATGTCGCCAGAAAGTTTGCCGACAATCCCGATTGGGCCTCATTGAGAGCCTGATCGAGCCGCGAGTAATCGGTCGCGGCGATGGTTTCGAGCACGCGCGCGCGCAAGTCGCGGGCCGCTTCGATCGGCACCCCGGCAATCGCGAAGGTGCCCCCTGCGAGCCCGAGATGCACGGTCGCATAGCCGCGCCGGCGCGCCAGCGGCCCCTGTGCGATCTCGACCGAATGGAGCTTGAGCCGGGTCGCGATCTGGCTGGTGGGGGATAGCAGACCGCTGGTGGAGAAGATTTGCGCCTCGCCGAGCGCAAAGCGGCGGAACTCCCACGCGTAGAGATTGGCTGCCACCGCCACCAACGCCAGCCCGAGCGGGATCAGCGCCAGCCCCGGCGGCGCTAAGATCGCGACCGGGATTGCGGCCAGCCCGAAGATCAGTGCATCGAGGACTGTTTTGTCGGTGCGGTGCCGCTTGCTGGCGTGTTGCCAGCGGGTCGTCTCGCCCGGCAGACGGAAGCCGGCTGCCGCCACAATCGGCGCGATCTCGTCCATCTTCGCAAACGGCGCGACCACATGGCTCTCGCCCGCGTCATCCTGCGCGAGGCTGACAAAGCTTAAGGCATGCCAGCCGAAGCGGTAGCGGATGAGGCCGGTGCCGATCACCAGTCCCTGCACCCGGTGCACCGGCATCACCACATCGGTTCGGGTCAGCAAGCCGCGTTGCCGCCGGAAACCGCGCGGGCTGCGGGTGAGCGTGAAGCCCCAGTCGCGCAGGAAGGTGCGCACGATGCCCGACATCATGCCGACCACGACCAGCACGATCACCCCCGCAATCGCGCCGGCTGCCTGCACATAGGGGCCGAGCGTGGCGACCGTGCTGCCCTGCTCCTTAAGCCAGCGGTACCACAGATCGACGTTCCAGATGTCGACGACATTGTCGAAATATTGCAAGGCGCCGAACAACACCGCGAACACCGCGAGCGAGAATTCGAACAGGCCGAAGCGCAGCAGCCGCCCCGGACCCATGGCAAACAGCACCTCGCCCTCGGACGCAGGAGCAGCCACAGGTGCTTCGGGATCGGCATTGGCGATTGGCGCCGCCTGCTCCTCGTCACGCCGCTCGCGCACCAGTTGGCGCAGGCGCTCGCCTTCGCCATTGGTGAGGTATTGGAGGCTCATGTCCTCGCCGCCGCCCGCCCCGGTCTCGAACTTGACCGCCACCAGCCCGAACAGGCGCGGCAAGGGTTTGGCTTCGAGGCTGACGTCCTGAATGCGCTCGAACGGCACCGAGCGCGCCGAGCGGCTCAAAAGCCCGCTTTCGACGCGGATGTCGGTCTCGCCGATAGTATAGGTCAGCCGCCGCCAGCTTGCGTAGCTGAAGGCGGTGCCGATCAGGAACGAGACCAGCCCGACCGCGAGCGCGATCCACAAGCGGTTGCCGCTGCCGCTCCCGATCCCGGAAAAACCAATCGCGATCGCCGGGAAAATCGCGCTGCGGATGCTGCCGATCGCGCCCAGAGCAACGCTCAGCGGCGCGGTGCGTTGCGGCTCGCTCACAGGCTCTCGCGGCGGATATGGGCGCGGATGTCCTCGCGCATGGTGCGCGCCAGCTCCTCGCCAAGGCCGGGCAGCGACACGCTGGCATTGTGATTGCCCGCGGTGTGGAGCGTCAGCGTGGCAATACCGAAGAACCGGTCGAGCGGGCCTTGATCGACGTCGATGTGCTGCACCCGTCCGAACGGCACGACCGTGTCCGAGCGCCACAACAGCCCGCGCACCACCCGCAGACGATCGGCACTGATCTGATAGCCGCGCGCGTTGTAGCGGCTTTGCGGAATGCGGATCACCAGCGCCAGCGCGATCACCAGAACCGTGCCGGCGATCAGGCCAGGCGGCAGCAGGGCTTTTTCCCGCAGCACGGCTTCGACGACCAGCGCGGCGACCAGAAACGGGATCGCCGTCATCACCGTGCGCAGCCGCAGCGCCTTGGCATAATTGGGGTGCAGCCGGGTCAGTTCGCCGTCATCATCGACAGGCAGGCCGGCAGGGCTGAGCGCAGAGGCAGTGTCCATGGTGCCTTACTGGCGCAACACACTAGCCCTGCGCAAGCATTATCGCCGCTGGTCGAACCGCCGTCCGATCAGCGCTGCGGCGATGTTGGTCTTCTGCACATCGATGCTGCCGCCCGCGATGCCCCAGGCATAGGCATCGCGCAGGCGCTGCTCCATGCCGTAGTCCTTGTGATAGCCGTATCCGCCCATCACCTGCATCCCCATCGCGGTGACCTCGCGCACGATCTCGTTGGCAAAGCACTTGGCAACCGAGCTTTCGAACACCGTGGGAAGGCCGTCAGGCTGGTTCGCGGCATTGGCGGCGGCGCGGTGGATCAAGAGGCGCGCGGCTTCGACCTTCATCGCCATCTCGGCAATCTTCAGCTGCACTGCCTGGAACTCGATGATCGGCTTGCCGAAGGCCTCGCGTTCCTGGACATACTGGGTCGCCGCTTCCAGCGCCGCTGCCGCCACGCCAAGGCTCTGGGTGGCATTGCCGCAGCGTTCCAATCCGAAAGCGCTCATCAGCTTGCCGAACCCGCCCGCGCCGATGATGACGTTGTCGGTGGCAACGCGCACTTCCTCGATCGCGTAATCGGCGGTGGCAATGCCGCGGAAGCCCATCAGCTCCTCGCGCTTGCCGAACTGCATCCCGGGCAGGTCTTTCTCGAGCAGGATCGCGCCGATCCCCTTGGCGCCTTCATCGTCGTTGAAGCGGCAATAGGTGACGTAGTAATCCGAATGGCCGCCACCCGACGTCCAGCGCTTGTAGCCGTTGACGACATAGTGGTTGCCATCGAGCACCGCGCGGGTCTTGAGATCGGTGAGCGCCGTGCCGGCGTCAGGCTCGGACATCGAGACCGCCACCACTTTTTCGCCCTTGATCACTTGCGGAAGGATCTTCGCCTTCATCTCGGGCGAGCCGAAGCGTTCAATGGTGCGCACCGGCCCGGCCAGCGCCTCGAAGACCGGGAAAGCGACCGCGTTGGAAATCCGCGCGAATTCCTCGAGTACGATCAGCGCCTCAAGATGCCCGAGGCCGAGCCCGCCATATTCGGCCGGCAGGTTGACCCCGAGAAAGCCCATCTCGCCATAAATGCGCAGCATGTCGTGCGGGACGGGATAGTCCTTGGCCTCCATGTCGCGCGCCAGCGCGGGCAGTTCGGCACGGGCAAATTTGCGCGCGGTGTCCTGCAGCTCGCGCTGCTCGTCGGTCAGTTGAAAGTCCATGCCAGCATCAATCCCTTGTCGTCACGTCCGCGTCCCCTAGCGCATTTATGAGGGCGACGGACAAGCCCGTGCGGCCTAGAGTTTGCGCAAAATCGATCAGGGAGAAACACAAATGACCACGCTCCACTCCAGCCTCGGCCCCAACCCGCGCCTCGTGCGGATGTTCATGATCGAAAAGGGGCTGGAGGAAGGTCGCGATTTCACCCGCGTGCATTACGACATCATCACCGGCGCGAACCGGCAGGATGCCGGCTATGTCGCCAAGAACCCGCTCGGTACCACGCCGACGCTGGAACTGGATGACGGCACCTGCCTCACCGAAAGCTGGCCGATCTGCGAATATGTCGAGGAGCTGCACCCCGCGCCCAACCTGTTCGGCGAGACCCCGGTGGAACGCGCCACGGTGCGCAAATGGGCCCGCCTGTTCGATCAGGTAGTGGTGGTGCCGATGACAATGGGCTTCCGCGCAGGAACGGGCCGCCCGATGTTCGAACCGCGCATGGCGGTGGTCTCCCCTGAAGCCGGGGCCGAGCTTTCCGCCATGGCGGACGCAAAGTGGCGGATGTTTGACGGCTTTCTGGGCGGCAGCAACCACATCGCACTGGGCCGCTTCACCTTTGCCGATCTCCTGATGTTCGCCTTTGCCAATTTCGGCTTCACGGTGGGCTGGAAGCTGCCCGAAGGCACCGACAACCTCGCGCGCTTCATCGACACGCATAACCAGCGCGCCTGCGCGAGCGTTTGGCAGCAGGCCGAATAATGCCTGACCTCTCCGGGAAAATCGCGATCGTCACGGGCTGCGCCAGCGGGATTGGCGCGGCGACGGTGCGGCGGTTCGTGGCGGACGGGGCGCAGGTGCTCGGCCCCGACCTCGACGCGGACCGCGGCGCGGCTTTGTGCGCCGAGGTGGGCGCGCTGTTTGCGGTGCCGGACGTGTCCGAGCGGGCGGTGTGGCCGGTGATCGTCGGGCAAGCGGTCGAAGCCTTCGGGCGGCTCGATATCCTCGTCAACAATGCCGGGATGGTGTCGGGCGCGGGCATCGGCGACCTCGATGACGAGGCAATGTTCACTGCGTGGGATCAGGTGCTCAGCGTCAATCTCACCGGCACCATGGCGGGCTGCCGCGCTGCGATTGCGGCGATGCGGGAGACCCCAGGCGGGCCCAAAGGCGCGATCGACAACATCGCGTCGACCCCCCCGAATGCGCCGCTGACCACCGCGG
>JBKDUW010000242.1:0-6822 GCA_046339235.1 Erythrobacteraceae bacterium
AACGACCAGTCCCGCAAGGTAGTCTCGAGCGCCTTCGCAGCGGTGATCAAGGGCAGCCTGCTCGCTGGCCGCATCACCTCTGATCTGGCCTGCTTATACAAAACCATCGAGGAATTGCAGTTCTTCGAATTCTTCGTCGGCGGCTTCGGCCTGCTGCGCGTGGTCTCGAACATCGACGAGGTTGAGATCTACGGCGGCGAGCTCAACCTGACCGCCGAGATCATCGAGGGCTGGACGGTGTTCGGCTCGGCCAACGTGACCGAGAGCGAGATCAAGGAAAACGCCTCGCGTCCGGTCACGGTGGGCAACAATTCGCCCTACACCGCCGACTACACGCTGAACTTCGGCACCCAGCTTGAAGTGCCGATGACCAGCTCGATGGATTTCGTTAGCCGCGTCGATTACCGCGTCACCGGCCCGACGTGGTTCCACACGCTGCAGGACGACACCAATCCGACGCTGTTCAGCGGGCTGCTGCCGGGTTCGGCGCTGGCTCTGCCGGCCTTTGTGGGTGATGCCGACTACTCGGTCTCGCGCCGCGATGCCTTCGGCGTGGTCGATGCGCGCATTGGGGTCGAGACCGACCGCTGGTCGCTGTTCGCCTATGCCGAAAACCTGTTCGACAAGAAGTATCTGAACGAGGTGATCACCGCGGTCGACTTCGGCGGCTCGTTCATCTCGCCAGGCGGCCGTCAGCGGCTCGGGCTGGAGTTCGGCGTCAAGTTCTAACGGGCCCCGGGCTCGCGCATAACGGCGGCGACGGGCAATGCCCCGCGCCGCCGTATTTGTTTGGGGCGCGATACTTCAACCGCGAGCTACGTTTTCCAGCAGTTCGGCGGTGATCGGGTAGCCGGCATCGCTGAGGATCGTCAGCCACGCCTTGCCCCCTTCCTCGACCACCTGCGGCATGATCGTGCGCACCGGGATCGCTTCGGCCTGCGCGCGGGCTTCTTCATAGCTGGCGAACAACGCGAGGCGTTCGAGATTGCGGCGGGTGGGGAAGATCAGCTTGATATCGCCGCGTTCCGCCGCCTCGAGCGCACCCTGCGCCGAGGTCCAGAACAATTGTGTGTTCTCGGCATGATCGATCGACACCTCGACCGCGCCGGTGCCGAGATTGGCGAGATAGAAGCGCGTGTCATAGACGCGCGCGATGGCCTCGCTCTTTGGAAACCAGCGCGCAAAGGGGGTGATCTGCGCCAGATCGAGCCGCCAGTCGAACGCATCGAGCACCGGGGCGAGCGCGCCGACCTCGGCCAGCATCGCGCGCGCATCGGCCGCGCGGGCGGCATCGATCGCGCCGGAAAGGCCCATCGCAAGGCCGGTTTCCTCGAGCGTTTCGCGCACTGCGGCGATCTGGTGCGCGGCTTCATCGGGCGCGAGCCCGATCTGTTCTGCCAGTGCTTCGCCCAGCGCATAATCGGCAGGATCCACACGGCCGCCGGGAAACACTGCCATCCCGCCCGCAAAGGACATAGTGCGCGAACGCACCGTCATCAGCACCTCCGGCGGCTCGCCAGCAGGCGCATTGCGGAAAATGATGATCGTGGCGGCGGGAATGCCTTGGGGTGCGGATTCGTTGGTCATGCCAGGGTAGCATGGCGCGGCAGCAAGTCCTTGCCAAGCGCTTTGGCGGGTTCCTGCCGGTTTGGAGAGGTGTGTCGGTCTGCTTTACAGTTAACCAAATGCGCCGGCTACGCCAGGACAGAAAAATTATGAAAGTCAGGTAATTACTTTGTTTGGCACGAGCCATGCATGATAGAAAACGAGTCCGACTGGTCTTCAAATCGAGTCGCGCCCTTCCTGGTCTCCGGGCTGCGCCTCCCCAGAATAGAAACACCCCGCACTGGTCCTGCGGGGTGTTTTTTTATGTTTGTTTCGCCCTCAAGCGCCGGGCGCGGGCCGTCCGTCCGCCTTGGCTTTCCTCCGCGGGCCCGGCCCTTTCAGGGCCACCCGTTCGGGCGGGCGGTCGCCCTTGCGGGCCTATGGGCCGATTAGCGCTCGATCGGAGTGATGTGCGGATCTCGGTTGCGTAGCAACCGCAAGGCCGAACGGCCACCCGCAGCGACGCGGCCTTCGGGCCGTGTTAGCGAGGATTTCGCGCGCCGGATGGCATGCGGAAAGCAAACGTCATCCAACCCTCTCGACGCCGCTCTCGTCGAGCAGCTGCTGCAATTCGCCGGCCTCGAACATTTCCATCATGATGTCGCTGCCGCCGACGAACTCGCCCTTGACGTAAAGTTGCGGGATGGTCGGCCAGTCGGAGAAGCCCTTGATGCCCTGCCGAATCTCCATGTCCTGCAGCACATCGACGCTTTCATAGGCGACGCCGCAATGATCGAGGATCGCTACCGCGCGGCTGGAAAAGCCGCATTGCGGGAACAGCGGAGTGCCCTTCATGAACAGCACCACATCATTGCTGGTGACGAGATCGGAAATGCGCGCATTGGAATCGGACATGGTCAGGGCAGCCCTTGAAACGGTTGGATGATGGTTGCGGTTTACGTGGGAACCTTGGTGGTCACTTGCAAGGCGTGCAGTTCCCCGCCCATGCGACCGCCGAAAGCGGCATAGACCAGCTTGTGCTGCGCCACCCGGCTGATCCCGGCGAATTGCGGCGCGGTGACGGTGGCCGCCCAGTGATCGTCGTCGCCGGCCAGATCGGTCAGTTCAACTGTCGCTCCGGGCAGAGCGGCGAGGATGGCTTGCTCGATCGCAGCAGCACTCATCGGCATGGCGGTGCCTCCCGGAACCGGCGGATCAGACGTCGCCCAGCATCTGGCGGCGGGCTTCGATCACCATTTCTTCGAGCTTGGCGCGGATATCGGCTTCGCTCATCTCGACGCGCGCGGCGGTCAGATCGCCGAGCAGCTTGCGGATGACGTCCTCGTCGCCCGCTTCCTCGAAATCGGCCTGCACCACGGCCTTGCGATAGGCGTCGGTCTCTTCGGGGGTGAGCTGCATCAATCCGGCCGCCCATTCGCCTAGCAGCCGGTTGCGCCGCGCAGCGATACGGAATTCGGTTTCGCCATCGAGCGCGAACTTGGATTCCTCGGCCCGCTCGCGGTCTTTGAAGTCGGTCATGTGCAGTATCCCTCCGGCGTCGATCCGCAGCTAGCGATAAAGCGGGCCGCGCGCCGCTTCAAGCGGCAAGCCGTGCCCGCCCGGCATTAATCGATCGTCACGACCAGTTTACCCACCGCCTCGCGGTTCTCGAGCTTGGCGATGGCATCGCCGGCGCGGGCGAGGGGGAAGGTTTCGGACACCAGCGGGTCGATCTTGCCGGCCTTCATCAGGTCGAACAGCTCGTCCACCTGGGCGCGGAAGAGCGCCGGCTCGCGCGCGGTGAAGGCGCCCCAGAACACGCCGCAGATGTCGCAGGATTTCAGCAGGGTGAGATTGAGCGGCATCTTAGCGATCCCCGCCGGGAAGCCGACCACCAGGAAGCGGCCCTCCCACGCGATGGCACGCAGCGCGGGCTCGGAATATTGCCCGCCGACAATGTCATAGACGATGTTGGCGCCCTGCGGCCCGCAGGCGGCCTTGAAGGCTTCGGCGAGCGCCTTGGACGCGTCCTTGTCCATCGCCTCGCGCGGGTAGATCACCACGTCGTCCGCGCCAGCCGCACGGGCAACGGCGCCCTTTTCCTCGGACGAGACCGCGGCGACCACGCGTGCGCCGAAGGCCTTGGCGAGTTCGACTGCCGAAAGCCCCACGCCGCCCGCTGCGCCCAGCACCAGCACGGTGTCACCCGCCTTGATATGCCCGCGATCCTTGAGGCCGTGGATGGTGGTGCCGTAGGTCATGAGCAGCGAAGCGGCTTTTGCGAAAGGCACGCCGTCCGGCACCGGGAACATCCGGCCCGCAGGCACCACGACCTTCTCGGCCAGTCCGCCATTGCCAATCCCGGCCATGACGCGGTCGCCCACGGCATAGCCTTCAACGCCTTCGCCCAGCACCTCGATCACGCCGGCAATCTCGCCGCCGGGGGCGAAGGGGCGTGCGGGCTTGAACTGGTACATGTCGCGGATGATCAGCGTGTCGGGATAGTTGATCGCGCAGGCCTTGACCGCGATCAGCACTTCGCCCGCGCCGGGGACGGGGGTCTCGATCTCGTCGAGGGTCAGGGTTTCGGGCCCGCCGGTGGCGTGGCTGCGGATGGCTTTCATGGTGTCTTCTCCCAAGTCATTCAGTGTCAGGCAGCGGTGCCGCGCATCAGCCACGGCTGGGTAGCGATGCGCGTCGCTTCGAACCCCCCGATCGCCTCGCTCCGCGCCATCGTCAGCCCGACCTCGTCGAGCCCGTTCAGCAGGCAATCGCGGCGGAACGGATCGAGGTTGAAGGCGAAGCGGTCCTGAAAAGGCGTGGTGACGGTCTGGTGTTCGAGATCGACCGTGATCGGCTGGCCCGCGCGCGCCACCTCGAGCAGCCGGTCAACCGCCGCTTGCGGCAGCACCACCGGCAGGATCCCGTTCTTGACCGCGTTGCCTGAGAAGATGTCGGAAAAACTGGGCGCGATCACCACCCGGATGCCGAGATCGCCCAAGGCCCAGGCGGCATGCTCGCGGCTCGATCCGCAGCCGAAATTGTCGCCCGCGATCAGCACCGGAGCGCCGGCATAGGCGGGATCGTCGATGACATTGCCCGGTTCCGCCCGCAGCGCCTCGAACGCGCCGGCGCCCAGACCTTCGCGGCTGATGGTCTTGAGCCACTTGGCCGGAATGATGATGTCGGTATCGACATTCTTGAGGCCAAGCGGGATGGCCCGGCCTTCGACGCAGGTGAGCGGTTGCATGGACGCAGGCTTCCTCAGTCCGTTTGCGGGGGTTCGCCCGAGGGGATCGGGGCGGACTGCGCCGGTTCCTCGGGCTTCTTCTTGCCCCACCGCCGCCCGGCATAGAGCAGAGCAGCGGCCACAGCCGCCGAACCAATCGCCGCCGCGCCGATAGCGGCGGTGTTGTTGCCGGCGGACTTCTTGTCGGATTTCTTCTTGTCGCTCATGCCACTTCCATGCGCCTTGCGGGGTCGGGTTTCAAGGGGTTGGCGTCAAACCAACGCGCGGACATCGGCGAGTCGTCCGGCAACTGCGGCGGCCGCCGCCATCGCAGGCGAGACCAGGTGCGTGCGCGCGCCCGGGCCTTGGCGGCCGACGAAATTGCGGGTGCTGGTCGATGCGCAGCGCTCGCCCGGCGGCACCTTGTCGGGGTTCATGCCGAGACACGCCGAACAGCCCGGCTCGCGCCATTCGAATCCGGCATCGATGAACACCTTGTCGAGCCCTTCGTCCTCGGCCTGCGCCTTGACCAGACCCGAGCCCGGCACGACGATCGCCCAGCGCACATTATCGGCCTTGTGGCGACCTTTCAGGACAGCTGCGGCGGCGCGCAGGTCTTCGATGCGGCTGTTGGTGCAAGAACCGATAAAGACGTTGTCGATTGCCACCTCGGTCATCGCCATGCCGGGGGTGAGGCCCATGTAGTCGAGGCTCTTTTGTGCCGCGACGCGCTTGCTCTCGTCGGCAAAGTCCTCCGGCGAGGGGACGCGGCCACCGATGGGCACGACGTCTTCGGGGCTGGTGCCCCAGGTGACGCTGGGTTCGACCGCGGCGGTGTCGATGACGACCGACCTGGCGAACACTGCGCCCGCATCGCTCTGGAGCGTGCGCCAATAGGCCACGGCGGCGTCCCATTCCGCGCCCTTGGGAGCGAGCGGGCGGCCCTTCAAATAGGCCAAGGTGGTATCGTCGGGCGCGATCAACCCGGCGCGCGCACCGGCCTCGATGCTCATGTTGCAGACCGTGAGGCGTTCCTCGACGCTCATCGCCTCGAACACCGCCCCGCGATATTCGATCACATAGCCCGAGCCGCCCGCCGCGCCGATGGTGCCGACGATGTGGAGGATCAGGTCTTTCGCGCTCACGCCCGGGCCGAGCAGGCCTTCCACCCGCACTTCCATCGGCTTTGATTGCTGGAGCAGCAGCGTTTGCGTTGCCAGCACGTGTTCGACCTCGCTCGTCCCGATCCCGAAAGCGAGTGCGCCCAGCCCGCCGTGGCACGCGGTATGCGAATCGCCGCAGACGATGGTGGTGCCGGGCAGCGAGAAGCCCTGTTCGGGCCCGACCACATGGACGATCCCCTGCTCCTTGGCAGTCGCGGGGATGTAGCGGACGCCGAAAGCCGGGGCGTTGACTTCGAGCGCAGCCAGTTGCGCGGCGCTTTCGGGGTCGGCGATCGGCACCGGCGCGCCCTTGGCATCAATCCGCGCGGTGGTCGGCAGGTTGTGATCGGGCACCGCGAGCGTGAGTTCGGGCCGCCGCACCGGCCGCCCGGCCAGCCGCAGCGCCTCGAAGGCTTGCGGGCTGGTCACCTCGTGCACCAGATGGCGATCGATATAGATCAGCGCCGTGCCGTCATCGCGCATCTCGACGATATGCGCGTCCCAGATCTTCTCGTAGAGTGTGCGCGGGCGGCTCGCCATGGTGTCTTGTGTCCTTGTGGAAGAGCGCGATTAGACGCGCCCCGCACCCTCGCGCAAGGTGCGTGCTTGATACGGGTCAAATTGGTCATGGATTTGCAAGCTTGCTCGGGTATAACTGACAAATATGTCAGCAACCGAATCCATCGCGATGCCCGCCCTGCCGTTTTCCTACCCGATCAAGGTCGCGGTGGCGGACATCGACTTCATGGGGCATGTCAACAACGCGCGCTACCTCAATTGGGTGCAGGATGCGGTGCTGGCGCACTGGAACAATCTCGCCCCGGAAGAAGATGTGGCGAGCAAGGCGTGGGTCGCGCTCAAGCACGAGATCACCTACCGCAAGCC
>JBKDUW010000243.1:0-12144 GCA_046339235.1 Erythrobacteraceae bacterium
AACATCGCCTGATGACGAACCGCCGCCGCCGAAGAAACCGCCGAAGAAGCCGCCGCATCCGAGCACGCGCTTCCGGCAGGCACCGCTGCGCACGCAGACAAGCCGCCCAAGCCGCCCGCCCGCGCGCCAGGCGTGGGGCCGAAGCTGGCCGGGCGGATCGTCAACGAGCTGAAGGACAAGGCGGGCGCGATGCCGGGCGGCTTGGGCGGCTTTACGGTGAGCGCCGCGGTGCCTGCCGGAAGCAAGGGCACGGATGCGGCGAGCGCGCTGGAGAACCTCGGCTTCAAGCCTGCTGTCGCAGCGCAAGCGGTGGCGCGGGCGCTGGAGGAATTGGGCGAGGGCGCGAGCGAGGGTGATCTCATCCGCGTGGCGCTGAAGAAGGCGGCGGAGTGATAAGCAGCCATGACTGACCCCCTCCACACCCCCACCCGCCAACCTGGCGATCCGGACGCGGCGCTTCGCCCGCGGCGGCTCGCCGAATTCGTCGGGCAGGAGGCGGCCAAGGGCAACCTCGCCGTCTTCATCGCCGCCGCGCGGGCGCGGGGAGAGGCGATGGACCATACGCTGTTCTTCGGCCCGCCCGGCCTCGGCAAGACCACGCTGGCGCAGATCATCGCGGGTGAATTGGGGGTCGGCTTCCGCGCGACCTCCGGCCCCGTCATCGCCAAGGCGGGCGACCTTGCCGCGCTGCTCACCAATCTCGAACCGCATGACGTGCTGTTCATCGACGAAATCCACCGCCTTTCGCCCGTGGTTGAGGAAGTGCTCTACCCCGCGATGGAAGACCGTGCGCTCGATCTGATCATTGGCGAGGGGCCATCGGCGCGCTCGGTGCGGATTGACCTGCCACCCTTCACCCTGATCGGCGCAACCACGCGCCAAGGCCTGCTGACCACCCCGCTACGCGACCGCTTCGGCATTCCCGTCCGCCTCAACTTCTACACGCACGAGGAGCTGGAGCGCGTCCTCACCCGCGCCGCCGGGTTGCTCGGGCTCGGGATCGCCCCTGATGGGGCGCACGAGATCGCGCGGCGCAGTCGGGGCACGCCGCGGGTCGCTGGCCGATTGCTCCGCCGTGTGCGCGACTTTGCCGATGTCGCGGGCAACCCCGCTGTCACCCGCGCCGTGGCCGACGAGGCGCTCACCCGGCTCGAGATCGATCGGCTGGGCCTCGATCTGATGGACCGCCGCTACCTCGCGATGATCGCCACCACCTATAAGGGTGGCCCCGTCGGGATCGAGACGCTCGCGGCGGGCCTCGCCGAGCCGCGCGACACGATCGAGGAGGTGGTCGAGCCCTATCTGATCCAGCTCGGCCTGGTGGCGCGGACCGCGCGCGGGCGTGTGCTCAATGATGCCGGATGGACGCATCTGGAGATGACGCCGCCTTCCGATCCTCTCCCGCGCCAGTCGGGGCTGTTCGAGGAAGATGGTTAACCTTTGGCCCAACTGACTTTTGTTTTCGGTGCCAGATCGGGACAGCGCCCTTCAAATCTCGCGGATTTCCGACGAAGCCCGCGCTTCGCCGCGCCTCACTCTGGTTAAGCCGATTGCCCCTGCCCGATTAATCCCATCAAAGGAACGCTGGTTCAGGTGATGCCAGCGGATTGGCTGCTGCGGGTCGCTACAGGCAAACAGGGTTACCGACTATGTCGCTCAAACTGGCCATCGCGAAGCTATCCGCCGCTGCTGCGGGTGTGGCGCTTTTGCAGGGCGGCGCGGTGCGCGTGGCCGAGCCGATGAACACCGCGGCGCCGGATTACTCGACCAATATCGATGGCAAGCTGATCGCGGTCGATCCCGAAACCGGGGCGCGCTACATCAAGGGTGCGACGCGCATCATTCCCGAGCAGCGCCGCCGCCGGATTGTCGAGCGCACGATCGAATGCGCGCCGGTTGCGCCGGGCGGGCCGTCGATGCCCGCCGGTGTGGTGCAGACCTACGTTGATCCCAACGAATGCCCGCCGCTGGCGCAGGTGGCCTATATGCCTGCGCCGCTGCCCCCGCTCCCGCCGGTTTCGGGCGGCGGCGGCGGCGGCTTTGGCGGCAGCGGCGGCTTCGGCGGCTTCGGCGGCGGCGTCGGCTTTGGCGGCGGCTTCTTCGGCGGTTTCTTCGGCGGCGGCGGTTCGTCATCAGGCGATGTTTCCGTGGTCAGCACGACCACGACGACCGGCGGCACGAGCGGCACCACCAGCGGGACGACCTCGGGCAGGTCGACTTCGACCTCGGGCAGCTCCACTTCGGGCGGCAGCAGCGGCGTCGTGATCGATATCAACATCGACAATTCGACCTCGACCACGTCGTCCTCCGGTCAGATCAGCTCCTCGACCGGACAGGTTTCGACCTCGAGCTCGACCGGGCAGGTGTCCTCGTCCAGCGGGGCGGTGTCGAGCACCAGCACAACGGGCAATGTCAGCTCCTCGACCGGTGCGGTGTCGAGCACCAGTGCGAGCAGTTCGGGTAATGTGTCGAGTTCGACTGGGGCAGTGTCGAGTTCTGGCAATGTTAGTTCGTCGACTGGCGCGGTTTCGAGTTCGGGCAATGTCAGCTCTTCAACCGGGGCGGTCTCCAGCAGCACGGGCACAGTGTCGAGTTCAACCGGCGCCGTGTCGAGTTCGACCGGCGCTGTGTCGAGTTCAACTGGCGCTGTGTCGAGTTCAACTGGAGCCGTTTCGAGTTCAACTGGAGCCGTTTCGAGTTCGTCCGGCAATGTTTCGAGTTCGTCCGGCAATGTTTCGAGCTCGTCGGGCAACGTCTCAAGCTCTTCCGGCAACGTTTCGAGTTCCTCTGGGAACGTGTCGAGCTCTTCCGGCAATGTCAGCTCCTCGTCCGGCAACCTGTCGAGTTCGTCATCTTCCTCCTCGTCGTCCTCTTCGTCTTCGTCGAGTTAGAGCAGTTCGTCCTCGTCCTCCTCGGGCGGGGCGACCAGCGGCGGCAGCACCTCGGGCGACATGACCAGCAGCACCAGCAGCTCGTCCTCGTCTTCGTCGAGTTCCTCATCGAGTTCGTCCTCGACCGGCACCTCGACCGGGTCTTCGGGCAGCAGTGGTTCGTCGAGCAGCAGCAGCTCATCTTCGTCTTCATCGAGTTCGAGCAGCAGCTCGTCGGGCTCGTCGGGATCGAGCGGCGGGCACGACGTTCCGGCCCCGCCGATGATGGCGCTGTTCGGCCTCGCCGCCGCAGCGATCCTGACCCGGCGCAAGCTGCGTCCAGGTAAGCAGGCCTAACCGCCCGCACCGCGCTGGCGATTGCAGCAAAAAGAGCGCGGTTCCCGAGGAGGAACCGCGCTCTTTTGCGTTGTCAGACGCAATCGGAAGCGTGCGCTCTCAGCGCGCCTCGAGCGAAAGGCCGGCGGCCTCCCACGCCAGGATTCCGCCGGCGAGGTGTTCCACCGGCTCGCCCGTCGCGGCGGCGAGTTTCTCGCCCGCGATCACCGAACGGCGGCCCGAGCGGCAATAGAGCACCACCTCGCGTCCGTCATCCGCGCCATGCTTGGCGGGATCGAACTGGTCGAGCGGGATGTGTTCGGCGCCGGGGATCGCGCCGGCGGCGACTTCCTCGGCGGTGCGCACGTCGATCAGGCGGATATTGCCCGCCTTGAGCCGCTCGGCCAGCTGTTCGGGGCTGAGACCGATCAGCGGCGAAGGCACCGGCACATTGGCCGACGCATCATCACCCGATGCGGTTGCGGCGCCAGCCCCCGCCATGGCCAGTTCGAAGCCCATCGGGGCCGAAGGCGCCGCGCGGCTCCCGCTCGTATCCTGCGTATCCCCGCAGGCTGCCAGCAGCAGCGCAGGGGAAAGGAGCAAGATCAGGCGGGACGGCGTCATGCCCCTTCTTATGCCGCAAGTTTGCGCAGAACGTAATGGAGAATCCCGCCGTGGCGGTAATATTCCATTTCATTTGCGGTATCTATGCGACACAGCGCGGTGAAGCTGAAGCTGCTGCCGTCGGCGCGGGTGACTTCGACAGTGACGTCTTGCCCCGGCACAAGGTCGGCCAAGCCGCGGATCGAGAAAGTATCTTCCGCCGACAGGCCGAGCGTGGCGCGGGTGTCGCCCTCCTTGAACTGCAGCGGCAGCACGCCCATGCCGACAAGGTTCGAACGGTGGATGCGCTCAAAGCTTTCGACGATCACCGTCCGCACGCCCAGCAGGATGGTGCCCTTGGCCGCCCAGTCGCGCGAGGAGCCGGTGCCGTATTCCTTGCCGCCGATCACCACCAGCGGGGTGCCGTCGGCCTTGTGGCGCATCGCGGCGTCGTAGATCGCCATGGTCTCGCCCGCGTAGGTCGAGAAGCCGCCTTCGACGCCGGGGACCATCTCGTTCTTGATGCGGATATTGGCGAAGGTGCCGCGCATCATTACCTCGTGGTGGCCGCGGCGCGAGCCGTAGGAGTTGAAGTCCTTCTTGGCGACCTGATTGCTCATCAGGAACTTGCCGCCGGGGCTGTCTTCCTTGCTCGAGCCGGCCGGCGAGATGTGGTCGGTGGTGACCGAATCGCCAAGGATCGCCAACGGCTTGGCATCGATGATGTCGGTGACCGAGGCTGGGGTCATCGTCATGCCCTCGAAATAGGGCGGGTTTGCGACATAGGTACTGCCCGCGCGCCACTGGTAGGTGTCGGACGGTTCGACCGTGATCGCCTGCCAGTGCTCGTCGCCATCATAGACATTGGCATAGCGGCTGACGAACATCGAACGATCGATATTGGCGGCGCGGTTGGCGGCGATCTCGGCGTTGGTCGGCCACAGATCGGCGAGCATCACGTCATTGCCGTTCTGGTCCTGCCCGATCGGGGTGGTGGTGATGTCCTCGGTGACGGTGCCCTTCAGCGCGTAGGCGACCACCAGCGGCGGCGAGGCGAGGAAGTTGGCGCGCACATCGGGCGAGACGCGGCCTTCGAAGTTGCGGTTGCCCGACAGCACCGAGGCCGCGACGATGTCATTGCCGTTGATCGCGGCCGAGATCGGCGCGGCGAGCGGGCCCGAGTTCCCGATGCAGGTGGTGCAGCCATAGCCGACGAGGTCGAAACCGACCGCATCGAGATGCTCTTGCAGGCCCGACTTCACGAGGTAGTCGGTGACCACCTGCGAGCCCGGCGCGAGCGAGGTCTTGACCCACGGCTTGGGCTTGAGGCCCCGCTCGTTGGCCTTCTTGGCGACGAGGCCGGCAGCGATCAGCACATCGGGGTTAGTGGTGTTGGTGCAGCTGGTGATCGCGGCGATCACCACGTCGCCATCGCCGATGTCGTGTGCGGCGCCTTCAACGCCCACGCGCGCGGCGGCGGTCTTGCCGTAGACCTTGGAAAGGTCGGCGTTGAACAGGTCGTCCACCTCTTGCAGGATCACCTTGTCCTGCGGACGCTTGGGGCCTGCGAGGCTGGGGACGACCGTGGCCATGTCGAGGCTCAGGGTCTTGGTGAACACCGGCACATTGGCCGGATCGAACCACATGCCTTGCGCCTTGGCATAGGCTTCGACGAGGGCGATGTTCCCCTCGCTGCGACCGGTGAGGCGCAGGTATTCGATGGTCTTGTCATCGATGCCGAAGAAGCCGCAGGTCGCGCCATATTCGGGCGCCATGTTGGCGATCGTCGCGCGGTCAGCGAGCGTGAGGTTGGCGACGCCCGGGCCGTAGAATTCCACGAAACGCCCCACCACGCCCACGTTGCGCAGCATCTGGACGCAGGTCAGCACGAGGTCGGTCGCGGTCACGCCCTCGGCCATCGCGCCTTCGAGACAGAAGCCGACAACTTCGGGGATCAGCATCGAGACCGGCTGGCCGAGCATCGCGGCTTCCGCCTCGATCCCGCCGACGCCCCAGCCCAGCACGCCCAGACCGTTGATCATGGTGGTGTGGCTGTCGGTGCCCACGCAGGTATCGGGATAGGCGACCATCACGCCGTCGGGGCCTTCGGATGACCACACGGCCTGCGCGAGGTGCTCAAGGTTGACCTGGTGGCAGATGCCGGTGCCCGGCGGCACCGCGGTGAAGTTCTGGAAGCTCTTCGAACCCCACTTGAGGAAGTCGTAGCGTTCGGCATTGCGCTCATATTCGAGCGCCATGTTGGCTTCCATCGCCTTGGGGTGGCCGAATTCGTCGACCATCACCGAGTGGTCGATCACAAGGTTGACCGGCACCAGCGGGTTGATCTTGGCGGTGTCCCCGCCCAGCTTCTTGATCGCATCGCGCATCGCGGCGAGATCGACCACGCAGGGCACGCCGGTGAAATCCTGCAGCAGCACGCGCGCCGGACGGTACTGGATTTCCTCGCCGGTCGTGGGGTTGTCCTGCCAGTCCACCAGCGCCTGGATATGCTCGCGCCCGACAGTGAACCCGCCGTCTTCAAAGCGCAGCAGGTTTTCCAGCAGCACCTTCAGCGAAATCGGCAGCCGCGCGACATCGCCCAGCTGCTCGGCGGCCTTGGCCAGCGAGTAATAGGCATATTCCTTGCCGCCCACATTGAGGGTTTGGCGCGTTGCGAGCGTATCCTGGCCGATTGCGGTCATCGGGGCGTCTCCATCCTGTTGCGATTGACCCCGCACCCCGATCCAAAAGGCGCAGGTTTCGGGTTCGCACCTGCGCTGACTCGCGCGCGAGGTCAAGGGGGGGTCCCCTCGGGAAAGCTGCTAGGCGTGAACCTTTTCGCCGCCTTGCGCGGGGTTGCGGGCGGCCAGCCAGCACCCGGCGATGATCAGCGCGGTGCCCGCCAGCGTCGGCAGGCTCACATTCTCGCGGAAGAACAGCCAGCCGAAGCCCGCCGCCCAGACGAAACCCGAATACTCGGTCGCCACCAGCGCGCTCGCCTCGGCGCGGGCATAGGCCCAGGCGATCGACAGCGAGCCCGCCACGGTCAGCGCGCCTGCCGCCAGCAGCGGCAGCAGCGCGTCGCCGCTGGGCGTTTGCCAAAGGAACGGGGCAAGGGTCAGCAGCACCAGCCCGCCGATCCCGCTGTGAAAGGTGGTGATCTCGATTGGCCCGGCCACCTGCGCCTGTCTCCGGATGACGATGAAATTATAGGCATAAAGCAGCGCCGACACGAATAGCGAGGCGACGCCCAGCGCCGCACCCTGATCGAACCGGCCCTGCCCGATCCGCCCGCCGACAATCACCAGCGTGCCCGCAAAGCCGAGCAGACTGGCCCCGATCGCCTCGCGGCTGATGGTCTCGCCCAGCAGCACGCTGGCGAGATAGAGCGCGATCAGCGGGGCGATGAAACTGAGGGCAATCGCCTCGGCGAGCGGTAACTGGGTCAGCGCAAAGAAGAAGGTCAGCGCCATAAAGGCTGACACCACTCCGCGGGTCAGATGCAGTTTCCAAACCGCGCGGGTCGGCACTGCGGGGCCGCGCGCCAGCCAGACCGGCGCGATCAGCGCGGTGCCGACCCCGGCGCGCAGCACCGTCGCGGGATAGGCGCCGATCAGGAGCGCGGCCTCTTTCATGAAGGCGTCCATCAGCGACAGGAACCCCACGCCCGCGAGTGCGGCAGCAAAGGGCAGCGGGGGATGGGCGCGGGCCGACATGCGCAACGCGCATAGGCGCAAGCCCGCGCAAGGTCACGCGCGACTTTCCGCGCAAACGGCCGTTTTGCCTTATTCACCTGTGCGCAATCCAAGGCGGTTGATAGACCGGCCCCGGCGCGGGTATGAAGAGTGACGACATTATGGGCTGCACAGGGCGGCCGGCGGGGTTGGAACGGATTTCTATGACGCGCTTCACGGGCAAATTCGCATGCGGCATTGCGGCCGCCGCGCTGCTGGCGGGCACGGCGCTCGCCCACACGCAGGCCGCGCAGACACCGGCGAGCCGCGGCGCCATGATCCCCGGCGGCCAACAGCAGGGCGGCCCGCAGCCGGCCAAGGTTCCCTCGCCGACGCCGACGCCCACACCGACGCCCGCGCCTACCAGCAGCGAGGCCTTCAAATCCGCCTTCCCGCAGACCGTGTCGCAGCCGGTGGTGCAGGAGGGCATGGAAAAGCCCGCGCCGCTGGTGCAGCCGTGGACGGTCGTCAATGCCACCAAACTGGTCGCGGCGATCGAAGCGATCGGCAGCGAAGGCCTCGATCCCAAGGATTATGATCTCGGGCCGCTCAAGGTCGCGATTGGTGGCGGAGCCTCGGCCGGGCTCGATGCGATGGCATCGCAGAGCTTCGTGTGGCTGGTCGAAGATCTACGCGACGGGCGCACGCCGATGGACGCGCGCACGCAGTGGTTCGTGGTCGATCCCGACCGCGACACCCTGCGCACCGGCGACCTGCTGGCCGAGGCGGTCAAGAGTGGCGATATCGCCGGCACGCTGGCCAAGCTCGCGCCGACCCACCCCGATTATGCGCGCCTGAAGGCCGAACTCGCCAAGACCCCGGCCAGCGCCGCGGCCAAAAGCAAGCTGATCCGCGCCAATATGGACCGCTGGCGCTGGCTCGCGCGCGATCTCGGCCCGCAATATCTCATCACCAATGTGCCCGAGTTTCAGCTGCGCCTGACGGTCAAGGACAAGATCATCAGCACCTATCGCACAATCGTCGGCAAGCCGGGGCGCACGGCGACCCCGCAGCTGGCCGAGATGGTCGAAGGCGTGGTGTTCAACCCGACCTGGACGGTGCCGCAGTCGATTGTGAAGGGCGAGGGTCTGGGACCGCGCGCGCTCGGCAATCCGGCCTGGGCGAAGCGCAACGGCTATGTCGCCACCCGCAGCGCCAATGGCATGATTACCGTCGTGCAGCAGCCGGGGCCGGGCAACTCGCTAGGCCAGGTGAAACTCGAAATGCCCAACGAGCACGCGATCTTCTTCCACGACACGCCCTCGCGCCACCTTTTCGCGAATGATCAGCGTGCGCTCAGCCACGGCTGCGTGCGGACCGAGCGCGCGCTGGAGCTGGCGATCACCATGGCGATCCTCGGCAAGGGCGCGACCAAGGAAGAGGCGCTGGCGATCTCGACCTCGGGCAAATACACCAAGGTGCCGCTGCAAAAGCAGTTTCCGGCCTACATCACCTATTTCACCATGGCATCCGACATCAACGGCGAGATGGCGACCTTCGCGGACATCTACGGCCGCGACACGCCGGTGCTCGCGAGCCTCGACAAGCCGCGCGTGCGCAACCGCAGCAATGTGGTGGATGACGAGGTGATCGTGATCGAGGACGATCTGCAGGATAGCTAGGCGGGAGGCGCGCCGCTCAATACGCGCTGCTGACCGGGTGGCCGAGCGCGTCGAGCGGCTGGCGGTCGATCATCGCCATGTCGGGGAGCGGCTGGATCGAGCCGTCTTCGTCAAGGCCAAGGCTGTCTGCGAACAGCAGGCGCCCGCCCGACAGGTGCATCAGCGCGATCCGGAACTGTTCCTCGCCCATCGCGAAGCAGCCGTTGGAGCGGCCCAAGCGGCCATAGCGTTCGAGATGCGAGGATTCGGCGTAATCGGCGCGGTGCATCACGATATAGCGGCGAAGCGCCGCCTCGTTGCTCTGGTCAAGCCCGCCAAGCCGCACCGAAGTGCCATAGCGGCCCTGATACCATTCCCACGTGACATAGGCCCCGCGGCTGGTCGCGTTCGAGCCTTCAGTGTTCGAGAACTGCTTGAGCCAGCCGTCGTGCTGCGGGTCTGAACCCATGCCGTGACTGACGTGATAGGACTGCACTTCGCCGCGGTCGAGATTGACGAAGTGGAAGCGTGGGCGGGCCGAGTGGAGGCCGTAATCGGCGATGCCGACAATGTCGTGCTTCCAGATCGCATTGCCCGCCCGCACCAGCTCGCGCTTGGCGATGTCAAACAGGATGCGGTCGCGCGGGGTGCCCGGAGCAACCGATGCCGCGACGGACGCAGCGAGACGTCCCGGGAGCGTCAATGCCGCTCCGGCTATCAGAGTGCCCTTCAAAAGGTCGCGCCGTTTCATGCTATCGTAACCTAGACGCCAAGGCTTTCGTTCCCAATAACGCAAATGCCCTATTCGCGCATTTCGTCGCAGTTCTGCGTCAATTCGTGGGACGAGCCCCGGCTTCGTGCAGCGCCTTGGCCGCCATGCCGAGCCGGATGACGTCGGGCATGGCCTCCATCACGGCCGTCCGGAACCCGCCCAGCACCGCCAATCGCGGATCGCCCGCCGCGATCATCCGCGCCACTGTCGGCCCGGTCGGATCGAGCCGCGACTTGGCCAGCCAGGCGGCAATTTCAGGGGTCTGCGACCAAGTCCCGCGGTTCATCAGGTTCATCATGAAGGCATAGGGGAAGGTTGCGGGCGTATCGGTCAGCGCGCCGCTGCGGGCGAGCTGGTTCCTGGTCGCATCATCGGGATAATGCACTTCGAGGAAGGCGGTGAGCGCGGCGCTGAAGGTCACCAGCGGGACGTGGACGGGCTGAAGCACGATGGTTTCGCCGCGGAACTGCGGGCCGCTGTTCGCCTCGGCGGTGAAGGGCACGGCGCGCGCGGTGCAATCGATGAACAGCGTGCTTTCGGGCACCTTATGGACCACGTCGCCGAAATGCAGCGCGCCCGGCGCAATCCCTGTCACCCGCCCCTTGCGGATGACCTGCGTGATCTGGCGCAGCAGCGCGATCTCGCCTTCGGAGATCACCGCATAGTGATACATCTCGGGCGTCACCTCGGGATCGATCCGCAGCATATGGCCGCCGCGTTCGAGCACTTCGAACACCTCCTCGCCAGATTGCGACTGCCGGAAGGCTTCCAGATGGGCGATCTGGCTGGCGATGGTCGCTTCGATGAAGTCCTCGCCCGGCTGGATGAATTTGCGGTTGCTGAGCCAGCTGTCGCGCGGGCGCACCCAGCTGATGCGCGCCGGATCAACCCCGCCCTCGATCAACCACACGCCGGCATCCATCGCGGTCTTGCCGCCGCCGAGGATGACGAAATGTTGGGGAATGCTGGCGGGGGCTTTCCAGAGTTCGGGCAGCTCGCCCGGCGCGGCGACGCGCACGCCGTCTGCAACCGTAAAGGCGCGCTTGTGGGTGCTGGGCACCGAGGTCTGGTAGAAGGTCGCATCGACCAGCTTGCGGCGCACTGCGATGGTCTGTTCCGCACCCGACAATACGCCCGTAATCCGCGCGGTGCCGCTCTCGTCACGGCCCTTGAATTCGCTCAGCCGGTGATAGGCGACCCGCCCGCTCGGCAGCAGCCGCAGGTTCATCACCTTTTCGAAATAAGCCGAAACCTCGGTCCCGCTGGCGAGCGCGTAGAGCCCCTGATTGGAGCCGTGGGTGTCGATCTGCTCGCCCTCAAAGGCCATCGAATTGACGCCGTAGAAGGCCGAGGGCTGGTGCAGCGCGACGAAGGAATAGGCGTCGTTCCAGTGTCCGCCGGGCTTGGCGTGCTTGTCGACGAAGGTGATGTGGCAATCGGGGTCTTCGTCGAGCAGCGTATCGGCAAAGGCGAGGCCCACCGCGCCCGCGCCGATGATGAGGTAATCGGTAGTGTGGTCGGTCATGCTGTCCCCCGCGTGCTGCCCGTATGGCATAGCATCAAGCACGCGGCACCGCGCGTGCATTTTCTGCCGCCATAGCCAGCATCGAGGCCGCATGGCGGGCCGCGACGGCGCGCGCATCATCGCCATATCCGCCGCCCAGCGCCGAGGCGATGGGAAGGCCAAGGCGGCGTGCCTCGCGCACCACGAACCGGTCGCGCGCTTCCAGCCCCGCATCGCTCAAGGCGAGCCGCCCGAGCTTGTCGTCGACATGCGGATCGACGCCCGCCTGATAGAGCACGAAATCGGGCGCGAATTCGCCGATGACCTCGGGCAGGTGGCGGGTGAGGACCTCCATATAGCCATCATCGTCCACCCCGTCGGGCAGGGCGACATCGCGGCTGGAACGCGCCTTTCGTACCGGGAAGTTCTTCTCGGCGTGGAGCGAGAGCGTGAAGATGTCGGCGCGCCCGGCGGTAAGGCTGGCGGTGCCGTCGCCCTGATGCACGTCGCAATCGACGATCAGCACACGGCCTGCGTGTTGTTCCGCGATCAGGCGGTTGGCGGTGACGGCGAGATCGTTGAACACGCAGTAGCCCGCGCCGGTATCGTGCAGCGCGTGGTGGCTGCCCGCAGCGGAATTGGCGGCGTAGCCATGCTGGCGGGCGAGCTGCGCGGCAAGCCAGGTGCCGCCATTGGTGTGGCGCACGCGGTTGGTGATGGCGGG
>JBKDUW010000244.1:0-11266 GCA_046339235.1 Erythrobacteraceae bacterium
GCATCATCGGCATGGGCCGCATCGGTCAGGCCGTCGCCCACCGCGCCCGCGCCTTCGGGCTGGAAATCGCCTATTACAACCGCAAGCCCCTGCCCGAGGCACTCGAGCGGATGCTGGGTGCACGCTATGTCGGCGATGTCGATGCGCTGATGGCCGAGGCGGATATCCTTACCCTGCACTGCCCGCTGACCGAGGACACGCGCCATCTGGTCGATGCGCGGCGGATCGCCCTGATGAAGCCCGGCAGCAGCATTATCAACACCGCGCGCGGCGAGCTCATCGAACAGGAAGCGCTGATCGCGGCGCTGCAATCGGGCCATCTGGCGGGCGCGGGGCTCGACGTTTACCCTGACGAGCCCCATGTCGACCGCCGCCTGATCGAGCATCCCAATGTCATGACCCTCCCCCACATCGGCAGCGCGACCGCCGAGGGCCGCGAGGATTCGGGCCACAAGGTGATCGCCAATATCCGCATGTGGGCCGACGGGCACAGGCCGCCCGATCAGGTGCTGACGGCGCTGGTGCGCGGGTAAATCACCCCGCGCACCAATTGCGCGCGTCCTCAATCCCCCGTCAAAATCCGCTCGACCAGCTCGCCCACGCTCGGGGTGTAGCCGTTCGAATAGAAGGGGTCCTGCTTGAAGCGGTAGGCCGCGTGGCCGGCGAAGGCGAGGTTGTTGTCGGGATCGCCATCATGGGCGATGTCCTGCAGGGTCTTCTGGATGCAGAAACTGCGCGGATCGGCCAGACGACCGGTGGTGAAGTCGTCGTGGTCTTTCCAGCTCGAAAAGCCGCAATGCGACAGGCAGCCCATGCAGTCCTGCTGGTCCTTGCGGATTGTCTCGCGCGCTTCGGGGGTGACGAAGACGATGGTGTCGTCGGGGGTCTTGAGCGGTTCGCTATGGCCCGCACGCATCCACATCTCGGCCTTGGCCTTGTCCTCCGGGCGCACCCAGAAGCTGCGCGCCTTGCCGTCTTCGCCCAGCTGCACCGTGCCATCTTCGGCGCCGCGCTTGAAATAGGCGATCTGGCGTTCCGAACGGTGCATCAGACCATAGAGGAACGGGGTCTTGACCGCGCTCGAATAGAAGCCGGTGGGCGAGAACTTGTGGAGCAGCACGTCGCCCGGTTCGACGGTGCGCAGCATGTCCTTCCAGATCTGGGGGATCGGGCTTTCCTGCGTGAGCAAGGGCCGCGTTCCGAACTGGAAGGCGATGCTGCCAAGCTCGGGATTGTCGATCCAGTCGTTCCATTCGCGCAGGCACCACACCCCGCCCGCCATCACGATCGGCACGCTATCAGCGACGCCCTCGGCGCGCATCATGTCGCGCAGCACCTTGACGCGCGGGTACGGGTCTTCGGGCTTGGTCGGATCTTCGGCGTTGCTGAGGCCATTATGCCCGCCGGCCAGCCACGGGTCTTCATAGACCACCGCCGCCATCAGATGCGGGACCTTGTGATAGGAGCGCTTCCACAGCGCGCGGAACGCACGGCCCGAGCTGACAATCGGGAGATAGCAGACGTTGAACCGCTCCGCGATTTCCGCCAGCTTGTACGGCATCCCCGCGCCGCAGGTGACGCCGGCCACCATGCCGCGGGTGTTTTCCAGCACGCCTTCGAGCACGGCCTGCGCCCCGCCCATTTCCCACAGCACGTTGATGTTGATCGCACCCTTGCCGCCGGAAATCTCGTAGGCCTTTTTCACCTGCGCGGTGGCGCCGTCGATGGCGTAGCGGATCAGTTCCTGATGGCGTTCCTCGCGTGTGCGGCCGTGATAGACCTGCGGAATGGGGTTGCCGTCGGCATCATAGCTATCGGCGTTGACCGCGCTGACCGTGCCGATCCCGCCGGCCGCTGCCCAAGCGCCCGAACTGGCGTGAGTGGTCGCCGAAACACCCTTGTCGCCTTCAACCAGCGGCCAAACTTCGCGCCCGCCATAGATGATCGGGCTCAATCCCTTGAACAATGAAAACTCCTCTTCGCGCCGTCCCCTGGCGCGCATTACGCGATGGTCACATAGTGCCGCGCGGCCCGTGCCGCAATCTTTGAGGGACCCTTGCCCTTAGCCCCGATTGCAAGGCTGGATCAGCTCGGGCTCGGTGCGCGCCTTGCCGCGCGCGAAGCGGGCAAAATAGCCTTTGATGTCAGGCCGCTCGATATATTCGACCAGCACATAGCCGACCGCCTCGAACTCGCAGAACAGCAGCGTGTGTGGCAGGCCATGGCGGCCAACCGGGCTTTCGCTTTCCACAACGATGATCTGCCCATCGGCATTGAGCGCCGGCCACATCCGCCACAGGAAGGCGTAGGGCTCGGTCACCTCGTGATACATGTGGACCATGAAAATCCGGTCGAAACTGTCAGCCGGAAGCTGCGGATCAGCCGATTCGCCGAGCTTGATCGAAATGTTCTCGAGCCACTCGCGCTCGACCCGGCGGCCGAGCCGTTCGAGCGCATCGCGGCTGATGTCCTGCGCCAGCACCCGCCCGTCAGCCCCGACCCGCTCGGCAAGCCGGACGGTGTAATAGCCCTCGCCCGCACCAATATCGGCGACCGTCATGCCCGGGCGGATATCGGCGAGATCCATCACCACCTTCGCCTCGTTGCGCTCCTCGCGCGCGTCCTCGTTGGCGAACTGGGTCGAGACGACCTTGGCGACCGGGCGGTCGGGCTGGGGAAACTCCAGCGCGTCCTCGGGCCGCTCGGCAGTGACGGGCATCAGCTGCTCGCACCCGGCCAAGGCCAGCGCGCCTGCCAGCATCAGCCCGGCTGCGGCTCTGGGTGCAGCGCGCATGATTATTCCACGTCCTCGATCTCGACCGTCTCGCCCGTCACGCGCTGCGCCAGCGCGGCCGAGATGAACGGATCGATCGCGCCGTCGAGCACCGCGTCGGGCGAGGTCGAGACCACGCCGGTGCGCAGGTCCTTGACCATCTGGTAGGGCTGCAAGACGTAAGACCGGATCTGGTGGCCCCACCCGATCTCGCTCTTTTCCTGATACTCGCCCGAAGCCGCCGCCTCGCGGATCGCCATCTCGCGCTCGAACATCCGCGCCTTGAGCATGTTCATCGCGGTCGCGCGGTTCTTGTGCTGGCTGCGATCATTCTGGCTCGCGACCACGATCCCGGTCGGAATGTGGGTGATCCGCACCGCCGAATCGGTGGTGTTGCCGTGCTGCCCGCCCGCGCCCGAGGCACGGTAGGTATCGATCTTGAGGTCACCTTCGTTGATCTCGATATCAATATCATCGTCGATCACCGGATAGACCCACACGCTCGAAAAGCTGGTGTGGCGCCGCGCGGCGCTGTCGTAGGGGCTGATGCGGACCAGGCGGTGGACGCCGCTTTCGGTCTTGGCATAGCCATAGGCCCCGTCGCCCTTCACAAGCAGCGTGGCGGACTTGATCCCGGCCTGGTCGCCGCCCTGATATTCGACCGTCTCGACCTTGAACCCGCGCCGCTCGGCCCAGCGACCATACATCCGGAACAGCATTTCGGCCCAGTCCTGGCTCTCGGTCCCGCCCGCGCCCGCGTGGATTTCGATATAGGTGTCGTTGCCGTCGGCCTCGCCCGAAAGCAGCGCCTGCACCTTGTCGGCGTCAGCGCGGTCAGCAAGGCGTTCGAGCGTCTTCAGGCCATCCTCGACGATGGACTCCTCGCCCTCGGCCTCGCCCATTTCGATGAACTCGATCGCATCGGCCATTTCGGCGGCGATCTCGTTGACCGTGTTGACCGACGTCTCGAGCGTCTTCTGCTCGCGGCTGATCGCCTGCGCCTGCTTGGGATTGTCCCACAGGGTCGGATCCTGAACCCGCGCGTTGAGTTCATCAAGCCGCCGCAGCGCGCGCTCCCAGTCGAGCGACAGGCGCACCAGCGCCAGCGCCGCTTCGATCCGGTTGATAAAGGCATGGGCCTCGGCCCGCATCGTCTGTCCTTCACAAGGCGCGCCTCACACAAGGGCGCGAAAAAGCCGCCACCGCTTAGCGCGGGCGGCGTGATTGTAAAGCCGTGCGCTGGCTAAGCCGCGCCGCTACTTCTTGAGAGCGCGCACCGCAGCGAGGGTCTTTTCCACATGGCCGCGGTAGTCGCTGTTGGAATGGACCGCGACAATCCGCCCGCCCGGCGCGATGACATAGGACGTGCGGCTGGTCAGCCCCGACGATCCCATCGCCACATCATAGGCGCCGATCACCTTGGGGCCCGCGACACCGACGGGGAAGGCATCGCGGCATTCCTCGCGGCTGAAGCGCTTCAGGGTGGCGATATCGTCGTTCGACATGCCGATCACGCTCGCGCCGGCCGCCTTGAACTGCGGCATGGCCTCGGCAAAGGCGTTCGCTTCGAGCGTACAGCCCTGGGTGAAGGCCTTTGGGTAGAAATAGAGCACCACCGGGCCCTTGGCGAGCGCGGCGGACAGCGAGAAGCCGAACTCCTTGCCCGCGAGCGCGGCCTGGGTGGTAAAGGCCGGGGCCTCCTCGCCCACCGGTAATTCGGCCGCAGCGGAGGTGGCAAGGCCTGCGAGCGCGAAAGCGGCGGCAACGGCGAGAGAGGCAAGGGTTCTGGTCATACTGGGGCAATCCTCAGAGCGCGCGCCGGTTCCCCGGCGGCGCAGGCGTCACTCGCGTGCGACGGGTTCTTCGACAAATTCCTCGGGTTGATCGGGAATGTCGTCGACAACCGCTCCGGCAGCGTTCTGGCGCCCGGCGCGGATCAGCTGGAGAATCTCGTTGCGGCGAGAAGCAATCTCGTCCTGGCGGGTGTAGCGCTCAGGCTCGGTATCGGGTTTGAAGGCCTCCCAGATGATCGCCGACTTGGGATCGTCGCTCGGCCAGCCATCGAGCACGCGCTTGCCCGAGCGGCGATCGACCCGCACCATCCGCACGCCCTGCGGCGCGACCGGAGGCAGATCCGACCACTTCTTGCGGGTTTTCTCGATCAGGCTCTTGATGATCGGCGCGGAAATCGTGCCGCCATAGGCATAGCCGCCCATGTTGCGCGGCTTGTCAAAGCCCACATAAGCGCCTGCGATCATTTGCTGAGTGCCGCCGATGAACCACACGTCCTTCGGGCCGGTGGTGGTGCCGGTCTTGCCGAACAGCGGCAGCTCGAGCGGGTTGAGGATGGTCGCGGTTCCGCGGCTGACCGCGCCGCGCAGCATATGCATCACCTGGAACGCGGTGCGCGCGTCCATCGCCTGGGTGCCCTTGATGCCGAAGCGCGGCATCGGCTTGCCGTCCCACTTGGGGCTGTTGCACCCGCGGCAATCGCGCATGTCGGCGCGCCACACCACCTTGCCGCGCCGGTCCTGCACATAGTCGATCACCGTCGGCGCATTGAGCCGGCCATGATTGGCGAGCGCGCCGTAGGCGGCGACCATCTTGGAAAGCGTGGTCTCGCCCGCCCCGAGCGCGGTCGAGGGATAGGGATCGAACTTGCCGATGCCGACCTTCTCGATCTCCTTGACGACGTTGCGCATCCCCGCGGTCATGCCGATCTGCACCGTCATGATGTTCTGCGACTGCTCGAGACCATAGCGCATCGGGAATTGCCCGCCGCGCCCGCCGCGGATGCATTTCTCGCCGAGGCCTGCCCCCTGATAATAGCAGAAGCGCGAATTATCGATCTGGGTCGAGGGGGTCATGCCGTTGTCGAGCCCGGTGGCGTAGACGAAGGGCTTGATGGTCGAACCCGGCTGGCGCATCGCCTGGGTGGCGCGGTTGAAATCCGACAGGCGGTGATCGAACCCGCCCTGCATCGCCAGCACCCGGCCATATTGCGCATTCTGCACCACCAGCGCGCCCTGCGCCTCAGGAATGGTGCGGACATTCCAGCCATTGCCTGAGGGACTTGCGGCGATCACGTCGCCGGCCTTGAGCCGGTCGGGCAGATTGCCGAGCGGAGCCTCGGTGCCATCGGAAAAACCGATCCGCGCCGACGTACCGCTGCGGCTGGTGACCACCCCGACCTTCCAGTCGCGATAAGCGATGCCGAGCGGCGAGCCCTGGAGCTGGCTGGCCCAGTTGCCCGCACTGACATCAATGGTCGCGATCGGCCCGCTCCACGCGCGCCCGCCGTGGTAGCGCAGCAGACCCTCGCGCAGCGCATCGCGCGCGGCGATCTGCATCTGCGGATCAAGCGACGTGCGCACCCACAGCCCGCCGGCATAGACCGAATTTGCCCCGTCCTCGGCGGTCTCGCCGAAGCGCTCGATCAGCTCGCGGCGCACTTCCTCGAGGAAATAGCCGGCCTCGACTCTGCGCTGGCTGCGCTGGGTGACGAGCCCCAGCGGTTTGGCCGCCGCCGCCCGCCGCTCGGACCCGGTGATGAAGCCATTGGTCTCCATCTGGCCCAGCACGAAATTGCGCCGTTCGAGCGCGGCCTGCTCCTGCCCCTTGCGGCCATAGCGTTCGGGCGCCTTGGGCAGGATCGCAAGGAAGGCCATCTCGTGCAGTTCGAGATCATCGACGTCCTTATCGAAATAGGCGCGCGATGCCGCCTGCACCCCGAAAGAACGACGACCGAGCGGGATCTCGTTGAGATAGAGCTCGAGGATCTCCTGCTTGGTCAGCACCTGCTCGATGCGCCCCGCGAGGATCATTTCCTTCAATTTGCGGGTGACCGAATATTCATCGCCCAGAAGCAGGTTCTTGGCGACCTGCTGGGTGATGGTCGAGCCGCCCACCGCGCGCTCGCCCGAGCCGAACTTGGTGGCATAATCGAACACCGCGTTGGCCGTGCCAAGGAAATCGACCCCGCCGTGGCTGAAGAAGGTCTTGTCCTCGGCCGCGAGGTAGGATTCGATCAGCTTCTGCGGGAAATCGGCATATTGCAGCTGCACCCGCCGCTCGCGCGCATAGGTGTGGACGATTGTGCCATCATGGCCGCGCACCACCGTAGGCAGCGGGGTTTCATAGGTCAGCAACGACTTGGCCTCGGGCAGATAGCTCGCCAGCCACACGAAGATCGCGATCCACAGAGCAAGGCCCACCCCGAACAGGCTGGCAAGGATGCGGAACAGGCGGCTTTCCCGCCACTTTTCGCGAAACCACGCAAGCGCCATCCCGATATCGCGGTTTACGCGGTAACGCAGGTAAGCCCAGGTGGATTGCGGGCTGCTGTCCTGGGGGGTGGCGGAGGTCGGATCGGTCATGGACGCGGGGCAACTAGCACGCCCGGCTTGGCCAAGGCTAGCCGGTTTTCCGCCCTATTCCCCGCCGTCTGCCGCATCGGTCCGGCGCGCGAAATAGACCCTGATCGCGCGCGCCAGCACCGCAGCATATTGGCCCTGCCCCTCGGGCGTGGTCAGCCGCGTGCGATCAAGCTGGTTAGTGACAAAGCCGCTTTCGAACAGCACCGAGGGCACGTCCGGCGCGCGCAGCACCGCCAGCGCGGCCGAACGGCGCGGCTGGGGATGGAAGGCGAGCTGCTCGCCCCCCTCGCGCACCACGAGACCGGAAAACTCCAGCGCATCTTCCTGCGTGCGCTGCTGCGACAGCTCGACAAGGATCGCGCTCACAGCCTCGCTCTGCCCGTCAATGGCGTTGCAGTTCTACCGGTCGGCATCATTCTCGCGCGTGGCAAAGCGCGCAGCCGCCTCGCTCGATGCCGCATCGGACAGCGTGTAAATACTCGCCCCGCTGACATCGTCGCGGGTTCCCGCGGAATCGGCGTGGATCGAGACGAACAGATCGGCATCAAGCTGCCGCGCAATCTCGGGGCGATGCCCGAGCGGCAGGATGCGGTCATCCGCGCGAGTCAGCGCCACCCTGATCCGGCCCGAGCGCAGCAATTCATCCCGCAGCGCTAGCGCCAGCGCAAGCGTGATGTCCTTTTCCTGCACCTTGCGCCCTTGCGCATCTACGCCCGTCGCGCCCGGATCGCGCCCGCCATGGCCGGCATCGATCACCACCAGCGGAAGCGCGGGATCACGGGGGCCGGCAATGTCCGGAAGATCGATCGCTGCCGCCTCGCCGCCGAGATCAAAGCGCTGCACATAATCACGGCCCAGCATCGGCACCGGAATACGCAACCCCAGCCCTGCCGCACCGCCGAGCAGCAGCGCGGGAACCAGCAGCACAATCAGCAGCAGGGTGCGAAAGCTCATGTCCTGCTTTGCTTACGTTCTGGCCCGCCAAGAACGCACTAGCGTTGCGGGGTTTGTCCCACGGTGCTAGCACTGTTTCACGAGAGGCTGCCTCTGGGTGCTCAGGCACCCGAACAGCCCGCCTCTCGCGCCGGGCTCCCTCTCTTTCTCACGGCTCCCGGTTCCAGAACAGGTTGATGTAGTGACAAGACGCTTTTCCCCGCAAATTTGTACAGCGCGCGCTTTGGCCGCCTGTGCTGTTGCGGGCCGGAGCGCGGCCGAGCGCCGCAGTCCTGCCACTTCAGACACAAGCTTCGCGCCTGCCGCCCTTTGCGGGACTGGCGTGACAACCCTTTCCGGCCGCCCCTTCGGGCTGGCCGGCTCATCCCACAATTGGCGTCCCCTTCATGTCCGCACGCGGGCAAGGCCGGACGCATGGAGAATATTCAATGTCAACGCGCATGCTTATCGATGCGCGCCACCCGGAAGAAACCCGGGTGGCGGTCCTGCAGGGCAACCGGATTGAGGAATTCGATTTTGAATCTGCCGAACACAAGCAGATCAAAGGCAATATCTATCTCGCCAAGGTAACCCGGGTCGAACCGTCGCTGCAGGCGGCTTTCGTCGATTTCGGCGGCAACCGGCACGGGTTCCTCGCCTTCAGCGAAATCCACCCTGATTATTACCAGATCCCCAAGGCGGATCGCGATGCGCTGCTGGCCGAAGAGGCCGAGGCTGCCGAGGAAGAAGAGCGCCTGCGCGCCGAAGAGGAAGACGAAGGCATCTCGCCGGGCGACGAATACGACGCCGAGGACGACAGCGGCGAAGCGCTCGCAGAAGATTTTGCCGAAAACGGCGTCGAGGAAGTCGACACCTCGGACAAGGACGATGTCGCCACAATCGAAGACGGCGGCACCGACGGCTATTCCTCGGGCGAGGATAATGGCGACGAGGACAGCGACGACGACCGCAGCGAGGATGAGCGCAGCGAGGACGAGGCCTCCGAGGACGGCGATCAGGATCGCGGCCGTGGCCGGCGCGGTCGCCGCCGTCAGGGCGGTAAGGGCGAACGCGGCGGTGATCGCGGCAGCGAGCGTGGCCGCAGCCGCGCCAAGCAGGTCGACGAAGTGCGCGCCAAGCGCCAGGAACTGCGTCGCCGCTACAAGATCCAGGACGTGATCCAGCGCCGTCAGGTGCTGCTGGTGCAGGTCGTCAAGGAAGAACGCGGCAACAAGGGCGCCGCGCTCACCACCTATCTCAGCCTTGCCGGGCGTTACACCGTGCTGATGCCCAACAGCACCAGCGGCGGCGGGATCAGCCGCAAGATCAGCTCGACCAGCGATCGCAAGCGGTTGAAGGACATGGTCTCCGACCTCAAGCTGCCGCGCTCGATGGGCCTGATCGTCCGCACCGCGGGCATGAGCCGCACCAAGCCCGAGATCAAACGCGATTTCGATTACCTCGCCCGCGTGTGGGACGAGATCCGCGAAAAGACGCTCGCTTCGGTGGCGCCGGCGCTGATCCATTCGGACAGCGACCTCATCAAGCGTGCGATCCGCGACATCTACAACAAGGAAATCGAGGAAGTCGTCGTCGAGGGCGAGGACGGCTACAAGTCGGCCAAGGCCTTCATGAAGCTGCTGATGCCGAGCCATGCACGGCGGGTGAAGGCCTATTCCGATCCCGTCCCGCTGTTCCAGCGCTACGGCGCCGAAGACCAGCTGCGCGCGATGTATGATCCGATGGTGCAGCTCAAGTCGGGCGGCTATCTGATCATCAATCCGACCGAGGCGCTGGTCTCGATCGACATCAACTCGGGTCGCTCGACCAAGGAACACAATATCGAGCAGACCGCGCTTCACACCAACCTTGAGGCGGCGCGCGAAATCGCCCGCCAGCTGCGTCTGCGCGACATGGCGGGTCTGGTGGTGATCGACTTTATCGACATGGAGTATTCCTCCAACGTCCGTAAGGTCGAGAAGGCGATGAAGGACGCGCTGCGCAATGATCGCGCGCGCATCCAGATCGGCCGGATCAGCTCGTTCGGGCTGATGGAAATGAGCCGCCAGCGCCTGCGCACCGGCGTGCTCGAAGCCACCACCCGCCCCTGCCCGCATTGCGACGGCACGGGTCTGGTGCGCACAGCCTCTTCGGCGGGTCTCTCGGCGCTGCGGGTGATCGAGGATGAAGCCGCCAAGGGCAAAGGCACGCTGATCCGGCTGGCCGCCAGCACCGAGGCAGCGATCTACCTGCTCAACGAAAAGCGCGCCGATCTGGTCGAAATCGAACAGCGTTACGGCGTCAGCGTCGAGGTCGTGCCCGAGGGCGAGGAGGAAGGCGCCAAGATGAGCGTCTCCAGCTCGGGCCCGCGCCCGGCCCAGGCTCCGCGCTTCGATCCGATTGTCTATGAAGAAGAGGACGAGGATCTCCCCGAGGAAGAAGAAGCCTACGAGGAAGAAGCCGAAGAAGAGCGCGAACCGCGCGCCCGCCGCGAACGCCGTGAACCGGCCGAAGGCGAGGATGACGGGGCACGCAAGAAGAAGCGCCGCCGCCGGCGCGGTGGTCGTGGTCGCAACCGTCCCGAGGGCGAGAACGGCGAAGACGGCGATAATGGCGACAACGGCAGCGATGACGATAGCGACAGCGAAGGCGAAGGCGAAGCCGAGGACACCGGCGAGAACCGCGCCGAGACCTTCGACGAGAACGGCGAGGCCCGTCCCAAGAAGCGCCGCCGGCGTGGTGGTCGTGGTCGCAAGCGCCGCGATGCCAATGGCGATGTGATCGAAGGCGACGCGCAGGACGACAGCGATGCGGATGGCGGCGATGCTACCGAAGCGCCCGAAGCCGAAGTAATCGAAGCCGAAGCGCCGGTTGCCGAGGAAGCGCCTGCGCCTGAGGAAAAACCAAAGCGCAAGCGTGCGCCGCGCAAGACCAAGGCGATGCTGGCGGCCGAGGCTGAAGCTGCTGCTGCCGAAACTGCCGAGGAGGCTCCTGCCAAGCCTGTTGCCGAGGCAGCGGAAGAAGCAGCGCCTGCGCCCGAGGAAAAGCCGAAGCGCAAGCGCGCGCCGCGCAAGGCCAAGGTCGCTGATTCCTCGCCCGCAGAAGTGGCGGAGGTCTCGCAGCCTGCACCCGAGGCTCCGTCCGACGATGCCGGCGCCAAGCCGCGCAAGGGCTGGTGGAGCCG
>JBKDUW010000245.1:0-17589 GCA_046339235.1 Erythrobacteraceae bacterium
CGGGCGGCGAAGAAGAACGGGCCTTTTGGCGTCGGCAGCCAGTTCGATTCCTGATCGGCACCCGGGCTTTCGGCCTGCAGGTAAAGCGTCAGCCCGCCATCAGGATCGGGTTTCAATCCCGGCGTACGGTCGCCGATCGAATAGCGGTTGATGCCATTGGGCACCAGGAAACGCTCGGGAAGGGTATACATGGTGATCGACCAGAATTCATTGACCGGCGGCCATTGCCCCGGCGCAAAGCGCATCGTCCAGTCATGCTCCCCGCTCAATACCGTGCCATCGGGCTCGGTCTGCTGGCTGGCATAGAACGCCTCTTCCTTGGTATTGGCAAGGATGCCCAGCGCCGCGCCGCAGCTGCGTTGATAGATGTAATCGGCGCCCAGCTCTGCACGGCTTCCGAACATGGCGGCCGAGCTGGTTTCCTTGGCCGCCTTCGCCTTGAACGCCGCTGCCGCCTCGGCAATGCCGGCAAGCATCGCCTCGCGCAGCGCGGGATCGAGCGCGGCTTCGTCAAAGCCGAGGCCCGCACCGATGCCGATCTTCGCAAACCGCTCGAACATCGCCGCTTCCGACGGCTGTACCGGCATGAACTGCACCAGCGTGTTCAGATAGCCGATGAAGCCCAGCCCCTTGGCCTGCGCCTCATCCCACACTGGCCAATCGGGCATCGCCGCCTGCGCGGGTGCCGGCGTGCCGGCAAAGGCGGACAGCGGCTGGAGGTGATACTGCGCTTGCACCGCCTTCATAGCGGGTATGTCAGCGGCACCATCGACGCCGGTGCGGGTCAGGGTGCCGACGATGTGCGTTTCGGCGCGAAACATGCTGGTGATGCCCGCGGGCGTTTCTCCCTGCCAATCAGGCCCGACGAACATGTAATTGCCAGCCTCACGACCCGTCGCCCGCACCCCGGTATAGGCGAAGTTGTGCGTGTAGAGGTCGAACCACTGGTTGACGTAGTAGCGCTCGGGCACGGCCGGCAGGCTGAGCACCATTGGCTCGGCACGCAGGTCGAGCCAGGCCCAGCTATAGGGCGTGTCGTTGTTCGGCGTGACGATATCCGTGTCATCGGGCGTCGCCAGCCGGTCATAATGGCGAAAGCGGTTGAAGCCGCCGACATAGGAGGGCGAGGCCGGATCGATCGCCTGTGCATACATGGTGTTGTAAAGCGCCACGGGCGCAAAGGCATAGAGCCAGGCCTCACCGGCGATCGCCTTGGCTTCGGCAGGGGTCACGTCGGTCATGCGACGATCTCCTCGATGTCATTGAGCTGCCAGGTCTTGTCGAAATAGGCCTCGGTCGCCGCATAGAAGCGGAAATAGGGAAACCAGCCATGATCCGGCAGCGTCTGAATCCAGTTGGTCGCGCCTTCAGGCTTCACCGGGCCAAAGAACACATCGACCGAGCCATCGGCGTTGGTGACAAGGTCGGGCCGGCGCGAACTCATGTCGGCGGCGCCTTGCGGCGTCACCAGCGGGCCGCGATCGACATTGTCATAGAGGGTGATCGACCAGAATTGCCGCACCGGCGCATTGGCATCGACGCGCATGCGATAGGATTTGCCGCCGTCGAGCCAGTTGCCCGCCTTGTCGCGCGCGGTTTCCAGATAGACCTGGCCAAAGCCCAGCACCCGGCCCTGCATCCCGGTCGACATGCCGATGGCTTCGTAAAACCATTCGCCGCGCTCATCGAACTGGACATGGGTCTTTTCCGGATTTTCCTGATCGAGCTCGAAGCGCACCGCATATTCCCACCGCTTGCCGGGATAGACGATGGCATTGGTATCGCGCTTGGCATAGGCGCTGGTCCGCGCCATCAGGTCGCCAACCTGGGCTGCATCGGCCAGGATTTTCGCGGCCCGCGCATCAGGCGCAAAGGGCTTGCCGGGCTCGATCCCCAGCGGCCTCAGCATGCCGAACATCATGCGATCACGCGGCGCCACCGGCTCATTGGCATAGAGCTCGGCGAGCAATTCCCAATAGCGCAGGTCGTTGGGCTGGGCCGATTCCCACGCCCGGCCATCGACACCGACAAACTGGCTGACCGGCGGGTTGGCGCGGTCGTTCCAGCTGTAGAGCCGGTGCTGCATCACCGTGGCTTCGGCGACCGACTTGTCGGGGTCGAGGCCCCTCGTCCCGAACCACACCTGGTTCGACGGCGACGGGAAAATCCGGTGGTCGGGCGCATCGATCGGCGGATGGCCCGGCGGCATGATCAGATATTTGCCGCCCTCGCCCTTGTCCGGCCCGGTCTGGCCCATGTCGCACAGCGGCTGTTGCCAGATATCGAGCACCCCGCCTGCGGTCAGCCCGGCCGGAACCTCGACAACCAGCGGGCCTTGCGCCGCAAGATCCCAGAAGCTGAAGGCATAAAGCGTGGTGATATTGGGGGTCAGCATTCCCGCCTTGTCGGCGAGATCGCGATACAGCAGGACATCGCCGTTCTTGGTGCCGAGCGTTTTGCGCTGGGCATCATAGAGCGCCTTGAACCCGACCGCCGGCAGCGCCCAGAGATAGGCCTGGGTGGCGCGGTGGAAGTCCATCGTTTCATAAAGCAGCGCTGCCGTTGCCGGCACCGGATAGCCATTGTCGATCACCAGATCTCCAATGCGACTGGCGATAGCCTTTTGCGTCATTGTCTCTCTCCCTGCGCCGGGCCAAAAGGCCGTTACGGGACGACTCGATACCAACTTCGCGGACCTACAATTGTCGTGATATAGACACTCGAATTCATGCGGGGGCTGCGAATGGTGGACAAGACTGAAGCCTTGCAACTGATGACACAGCACGGCTGGTTATCGCGCCGTCCGATGGTGTTTCGCGAAGAGGTCGTCCGCCGCAGCCGGCTGCGCCACTACGAGGCTGGGGAAAGCCTCTACAATTATGGTGACGGCCTGAGTGGCATGTTCGGGCTGATCAGCGGCCAGATGCTTATGCGCGTGCCGCCGGCCGACACCATCGTCAACGTGCTGAGGCCCGGCCAGTGGGTAGGCGATGCGACTGGATTCATTCGTGAACAGCGCTGGGTGTCGCTGATAGCGGGTTCACAGCTTCACGTCTTGCACCTTCCGCAGGCCGAGTTCGACGATATGGTCCGCGATGCCGAGAACTGCCGGCACTTTGCCGCCAACACCGCCGAATCTCTGGCCGAGGCCGTCACCGTGGTCGCCAATCTGACCCAGCCCGACAGCGAAGTGCGGGTGGCGCAGCGGCTGCTGACCTTCATGGGGGTGCATGGCGCGACGCGGCAGGAAGCTTTCGGCTTTTCGCAGGCCGATCTCGCCACCATGTGCGGCCTGTCGCGCCAGACGATGAGCAAGGTGCTGGCTGGCCTCGCCGCGCGCGGTATCATCGCGCTGCATTACCGGCGCATTGAGGTCATCGACGTCGCGGCGCTGCAACAGCTGGCGATCCACGATGAAAGGGTCTGGCGGTAACGCCGCCATGCCGCGCGCGCCGATTACCAGTCGTAGGCTTTGGGCAGATCGCTTTCATCGAGGTCGCGGTAACGGTCGCGCAGGCCCGACTGGTGGCTTTCGAGGCTCTGTTCGACGCCGCCGATGAACACCTTGGTCGGCACCGAGCCGACTTCGAGCGGATCGCCGTCCCACAGCACCACATCGCCGAGCGCGCCTGCTTTGAGCACGCCCGCCTTGCCGCCCATGCCGCTGATCTCGGCCGGAACCGAGCTGATCGCGGCAAACGCCTTGCCCCACTCCATGCCGCTCGCTCCCGGCACGCGGGTCAGCGCGACAAGATTGCCCGCCACCTGCTGCAAGCGGCGCGGGTTCTGCATGGTCGAGGCGTTGATCGCGACCTTGACCCCGGCCCGCGCCAGCCGCCCGGCATTGCTCTGGGTGGCGCCCAGTTGCTCGAAGGTTTCGGGCAGATCGGTGAGGCCGTTGGCGATCACCGGCACGCCGGCGGCCGCGATTTCGTTCGCCACCAGCCAGCCTTCGGTCGCGCCGACGAGCACCAGATCGAGCTTGGGATAATCTGCCTTGAGCGCCAGCACCATGCGGATATCCGCCGCGCGCTCGACCCCTACATAGAGCTTTTGCGCGCCTGTCACCACCGGCACCAGCGCTTCGGCATCGAAACGGCTGAGCAGCACTTCGTCATCCTTGACGATCTCGGTGGTCTGGGGGATGCCGGGCTTGCCGACCAGCGCCTGCGCCTCGCGCAGCGCGCTGCTGAGCAACGCATAGGCGGCGGGACGCGAGCCCCCCGCCAGCTGCGCGCCGCCCTCGCCCAGATCGACCATCTGGAAGGCGCGCGCCCGCATCACCGGACGGGCATCGCCATCCAGATCGATGATCGCGCCCTGGCCTGCAAAGATCGAACCCGAGGGGATGGTGCTGGTTGCTGCACGGGTGATCCCGGCCGCGCGGTGCACAAGGATGTGCTGCGAGACGGGGTTGATGCTCGACGAGGCATCGAGCGACGCGCTGAACGGCGAGCCGCCCGCGCTGATGTCGTTGGATTCGCCCACCGCCGAGACATCGCCAAGGCCGAGCGTCGTCAGCGTGGCAAAAATGCCGGGCGTGACCCACGCGCCGCGGGCGTCGATGGCAGAGCCGCTCGCCGGCGCGCCTGCTGCCGCCCCGGCATAGACCACCGCCCCGCCGCGCACGACCACAGTCCCGCCCTCGATCGGGGCGGAGCCGTCGCCGGTCACGAGCCGGGCGTTGGTGATGGTGACATCCTGCGCCAGTGTGGGCGCGGCGGACAAAGCGAGGGCGCTGACCGCGCCGAGAGCGAGGAGGCGCTTCATTTCACATCTCCTTCACCGGGCTGGCCGAGCTCGAAATCGCTCACCGGTCGGCGTTTGGGATCATTGGCGTCAAACAGCAGCGCGCCGTCGACCCACACCCGCTCGGGCCGCGTATAGACGCTCAGCGGATCGCCGTTCCACAGCACGACATCGGCCATCTTGCCGGGCTCGAGGCTGCCGGTCATGTCTTCGATCCCCATCGCCTTGGCGGCGTTGTAGGTGATCCACTGGATCACGGCCGCATCGGGAATGTCGATCCCGAGCCGCAGACCCGCCGCCTGCGCCTTGGCCGCTTCCTGATTGAGCCGCTGGATATCGTTCTTGTCATCCGAATGGATCACGACGCAGGCGCCCTCGCGCTGGAGGAAGGCCGCGTTTTCGAGGATGCCGTCGTAGCTTTCCATCTTGAAACCGTACCAGTCGGCCCAGATCGCGCTGCACACGTCGTTTTCGCGCAGCAGATCGCCGATCTTGTAGGCTTCGACCGCGTGGTGGAAGGCCGAAACCTTGTAGCCCATCTCCTTGGCCATATCGAGCACCAGTGCCATCTCGTCGGCGCGGTAGCAGTGGTTGTGGACAAGGATTTCGCCCTTGAGCACGCCCTTCAGCGTCTCCTTGCCGAGATCGCGCTTGGCCTTGGGATCATTGGCGTAGTCGATCGCCGAGAGCCACGTCTCGCGGTTGACCGCAAGGTTGCCCATACGGGTGGAAGGCATCCGCCCGCGGCTGCCATAGACGCGCTTGGGGTTCTCGCCGCAGGCCATCTTGAAACCATAGGGCGCGCCGGGGACCTTCATGCCCTGCGTGGTGCGCGCGGGCACGTTCTTGAGCGTCACCGAACGCCCGCCCATCAGGTTGGCCGAGCCGGGGAGGATTTGCAGCGAGGTGATCCCGCCATTGGCGAGCGCGCGGGCAAAGCCCGGGTCCTGCGGCCAGACCGAATGTTCGGCCCACACCTCGGGCGTGGTCGGGCTTGTCGCCTCGTTGCCGTCGGAATTCGCCTCGACTTCGGGCGAGGGGTAGTCGCCAAGGTGCGAGTGGATGTCGATGATGCCGGGGGTGACGAACTTGCCGGTGCCGTCGAACACCGCGATATCAGCCGGGATCGGGGTCTCCGGTCCGCCGACCGATACGATCTTGCCACCCGACATGAACACCACGCCGTTCTGGATCACGCTGCCCTTGCCGTCATAGACCGTCGCGCCGCGGATCGCGGTGGCGATATTGGGGTAGGGCTTGTAGGTCGAGGCGAACACCGTCTCGCCCGCCGGGGTGGCGGTGAAAGCGGGGGCTTCGGCGGCCTCGTCCTTGTCCTTGTCGCGCTTCCGGTCCTTGTCGCGGCTCTGCGCGTCGGCGACGGTTGCGCCTGCGATCAGCGCCAGCGCGCTCACGAGAGTGGCCAGCGCACCGAAGCGCGCCCGCGTCGTCTTTTCTGGTATCATGACAGCCCCTTGCCGTTTCCCCGCCCGCGAATGTGACCGCGAAACGGCAGGGTGTCCATGCAGTTTGACGATTTTTATGTCGGGTCGGTCACACGCCCGCGCGCAGGTCGCCAGATGTGGCGGTTCGAAGGCCGCTTGCCATCGCCGCGCGCAGTCTGATAATCAGCCTCGCAGGAGAGGGGCCGACGATGAAAACCAACACCCAACTGGCGCTACCGGGGGCGGCCCGCATTGTGGATGGTGATCCGCAGGCAGTGGCCATGCGGTTGGCTGCGCGGGCGCTGGCAGGATGAGCAGCCTTGTCGCCACGGCGCTGACCGACGGCATGGCGCGAATTCCCGGCGGCGTGTTCCGCATGGGGGCCGATGACGGGTATTTCGAGGAAGCCCCGTCGCACATGGTCGAGGTCGATGATTTCTGGATCGACACGCATGCGGTGACCAACCGCGACTTTGCCGCCTTCGTGGCGGCGACGGGCCATGTGACGGTGGCGGAAATTGCGCCGACTTTGGCCGATTACCCCAATGCGCTGCCAGAGATGCTGTTTGCCGGGAGCCTGGTCTTCAAGAAAACCCGCGGGCCGGTCGACACCAGGGACTGGTCGCAATGGTGGGAATTCCGGCGCGGGGCGGACTGGCGTCATCCCTATGGGCCAGGCTCGTCGATCGCGGGCCTCGATGACCATCCGGTGGTGCACATCGCCTACGCCGATGCCCTGGCCTATGCGCAGTGGCGCGGCAAGGATCTGGCGACCGAAGCCGAGTTCGAATATGCCGCGCGCGGCGGGCTTGAAGGGGCGACCTACGCCTGGGGCGAGGTTTTCCGTCCCGGCGGCAAGCACATGGCCAACACCTGGCAGGGCAAGTTCCCGTTCCAGAACACGCTGGAAGATGGCTGGGAAACCACCGCGCCGGTGGGCAGCTTCCCGCCGAACGGTTACGGCCTTTACGACATGATCGGCAACACGTGGGAATGGACTCAGGACTGGTTCCAGCCGCGTCACGACGCCGATGCTCCCAAGGCCTGCTGTGTGCCGAAAAACCCGCGCGGGCCCGAGGCGGGAACGCTTGATCCGGCCGCCCCTATCCCGCAGAAGGTCCTGAAAGGCGGCAGTTTCTTGTGCGCGCCAAGCTATTGCAAGCGTTACCGCCCGGCGTCCCGGCACGCGGAATCGGTGGACACATCGACGTGCCACATCGGGTTCCGATGCGTGGTGCGGGGGTAAGGGGCAGTCATGGGCGGAGAGACGCACGCCTCGAAAGCGGACGCTTCTCGCTACGGCGATTGAAGGGCCTTCACCCAGCCGTCCACCCCATTGACGATGGCATCGGGCTGCTCCTGCAGCATGTTGTGCGCTGCATTATCGATGGAGCGGCGGCGTCACTTGGGGGCCTCGGGGTTGGACTCGGGGAAATCGTGCCACGTCTTGATCTTCCAGACGCCGCCGACCTTTTCGAACCAGGCCTCGTAGTTCAGGCTAGTGAGGACGCTGAAGGTCTTGGCGTCCTTCACGTTGGTCAGCAGGCCGACAATGCTGACGTGCGCGGTGGTGTTGGTCTGATCGAGAAATGTGATGTTCGACATCACATGCCGGCGCTGATTGCCGGAGGTCTTGAAGGTGGTGAGCCGGTCGCGCCAGAACTTGCGGAAGGCGTCCCCCGATTGGACGACCGGTACGCCTCCCGGAGCGCCGACGACGAAGACGGCGTCCGGCGTGAACAGATCGAACCACGCATCGGCGCTATAGCTGTCGTAGGCCAAGGCATAGGCTTGGATGACATTTGCGATCGCCGCCCGGTCGGCGACGGAGAACTTCGTCTGGCCTGCCGGGACAGCGGGCGCATAATCGCTAAACGGAGCGGGCGTTTGGGCTAAGGCCGGAACAGCGATGCACATCAGCGGAACCGCCAGTGCCAATCGCAGTGCTGAGCTATTGGTCGCGCGCATATCTGGCTCCCTGTCGAAATTTCATTGTAACAACTATTCGCGCCTCCCGGCCGCCCAGATTCCGTGTTGGCAGCGCTTAGCGGGCGCTAGGCAGAACGACCACTCGCCTCGGATCAGAAGCGGAATTCCAGACCGATCGTCGGTCCGAAGGTCAGCACGTCATAGACGAACGGGCGATTGCCGTCGAAGTTCTCATACTTGATATAAATCAGCCGGTAGCCGACCAACGCCTTGGAACTGCCGCCGAGGCCAATCCCCAGCTGCGGCCAGAAGTTGACCGAAATATCCGATCCTTCGCCGAACCCGCCGACGTCGGTGGCGAACACCAGGTCGAGGTCGTCGTTGAACGGCAGCTCGGCCCGAAAGCCCACCAGCCCCTCGACCCAGTCCTCGTTGCGCGAGGTGTCGATGGCCGGGACAACGATGTTGCCGGGCACGTTGATGCCGCCATTGGGCAGGCATTGCGATTGGCATTCGAAGCTGACACCCATGTCGCTGTAACGCACGCCGGCATAGACCCAGGCGTATTCGTGAATGCGCTTCAACACGGTCGCGGTGTAAGCGGATTGGTGCCCGGTCGCTTCAAGCCGGGTTGCGTTGTCAGGCGTCAGATCCAGATTCATGTAGTTGACGTCGAAGTTGAAGCCCCAATTGGCGTTGTTCGCTTCGACCGCTCCCATGAAGCCCCAGTTGAGGTTCGAGAAAATGTCCGAGGGCGATTGCGAAACCTCGGTCTCAAGCCGGCCCAGCACCGACTCGCCGTCCATGTTCGGCGCCATGAAGTAGGGGTTGACGATGAATTCCCAGCCCTCTTCGGCTTCGTCGCCGTAGCCCTGCTCGGCGACGGACACGACTGCGGTGGAGTAGCTCGGATCCGCCTCGAGCCGGTCGTTCCGCTCGGCGTACATATTGCCGCTGACGTCGATCTGCCCCGCCTCGGTGACCCGGAATTCTGGCAGTGACGCCTGAGCGACAGCCGGATCTTCAGCGGCGAAACCCGTCCCTGTGTCGGTAATGTCGATCAGCGCCACAGCGTCAGTACTTTGCGCCTGAGCGACAGCTGGCAGCGAAGTGCCCAGCAAGGCCAGCAATGCGATTTTGCGGATTTTCATGATCAATACACCCATTGGACGCGTGTGAGGATGGTGTCGGATTCGCCGTTTAACCCGTTACGGTCGAGCCAGGTGTGGCCCCAGCCGACGCCGAATTTCCAACGGGTCGTTGCCCACCAGTTAACGCCGAGATAGGTCTTGTCGAACGACCCGCCAGATACCGGGCCGCTATCAAGATCGACGCTGGAAAACCTTACCACCAGCTCGGGCGCGCCGGCATACCCCTTGGGGATGACGCGGCGAGCATAGCCGACATTGCGGTCATAGGGGCGGGTTTCGCCGGTGATGACCCAGCTGCCGGTCAGGTACCAGCCCGAGAAATCCGGATCATCGAGCGTGGGCGAATCGACGTTGGCGGCGACATATTCGCCGAGCAGCGAAAACGGCCCGACATTAAGCAGCGCTTCGGCCCCGAAGTGGTCGGCGCCGTCTGCAGCGATATTGCCGGTATCGACGGCATTGTCGCCGACATTGGTCTCGGCGCGGCCCTTGTAGCGCAGCTGCCCGTCGGACGCGACGTGGCGATAGGCGAGCCCGAGATGGAGGAAGCGCTGGTTGGCCGGATCGTCCCATACAAGGCCGGTGGCGCGGGCGGTCAGGTCCCAGCCGCGGCTGGTCTTGCTGTTGATGTCCCAGCCCTCATTATAGGCGCCGGCCGACAGGGTGGCGCGCTTGTCGGCGCCGAAGACGTGCAACACGCGCGCGCCGAAATTGCGGCTGACGAAGAACGGGCTGAGCACGCGTTCGCTGTGCGGCAGATTGGCAGCATCGCCGACCATTTCGTAGGAGAAGGTCTCCTTTGTCTTGCCGACGGTCAATTTCGTACGCGCGCCGAGCGGAAAGGTCAGCGCCAGATCGGTCAGCTGCCAATTCTGTTCGGGATCGGTATCGAAGCCCTTGTATTCGCCGCCGACCTGGTAGCTGACCTTATAGTCACTCCCGATGCTGCCGAGGAAGGTCAGGCGAGCGCTGCGGACCTGGAATTCATCGTCCTGCACCCCGAGCTGGGCAACGCTGGCCGCGTCCTGGCTGTAATTGGTCCAGTCGCCCAGCATGGCGAGACTGGGGCGGATGGTGAAGAACTTTTCGGCCTTGCGGGCCGCCTCTTCAGGCGTCGGCGGCTTGGCCGGCGGCAAGTCGGGGAAGAAATATTTGCGCTTGTGATCGACGAGCTGGACATCGGCGCCGGTGTGGTCGCCAGCCGGCTCGGCCGCGGATTCGGTCTGCTGCGCGCGGGCCGGGATCGCGACCATCGCCAGCACCAGCAGTGCGGCGCAATTCCTCCCTGTTGTGCCGACCACCATTACTCACCCCGAATTATTTTGAGAACCAAGGTTAGCATCGCAAGCCTTTCGCTATTGTCCAATCCCAGACAATTGTTGCGCGTTCTAGTCGTCGTCGGCCAGGGCGCGCAGCCGCGCGGGGTGGATGACCGTGATGTTGCCATAACCCGGCTTGAACGGCCCGGCGGCTTCAAGATCGCGCAGGATCACGCTGACCGATCACCAGCGCAAAGCCGCTCAGAACGCTTCCCCAAGCGACAGATGGATCGCGCTGCTGTCGATGCCAACCGCAACATCGAGGCGGACGTTGATGCGATATTCGCTGGAAACTTCATAACGAACGCCCCCGCCGGCGGCGGGCAGCAGCGTCGAGTGGCCGATTGAACCAAGGCCCGGCGCGACGCCGCCGATGCCGGCAAAGGCGACCACACCGAACCTGCCGCCAAGGTGTCGTCGCCATTCGGTCTGTACCGCCCAACTGGCGCGGTCGCGATATTGTCCAGAGGAATAACCGCGCAGGTTCGAGGAGCTGCCGAACAGGCATAGATCGAAGAAGGGTGCATCCGTGCTGGCGGCACACAGCGAGCCGCGAAATGCCACGACTGTCTTGTCGTTGACGTCGACAAAATGGTTCACGGTGAAGTTGGCCTTGTCATAGGCGGTGTCGCTGCCAAGACCCGGCAGGGCGAACAGCCATTGACCGTTGACCGTCGTGCCCGATCGCGGATTAAGGCTGCCATCGGTCAGATCAAGATTGAACACCGGGCCGATTGCCACGATCCGGCGCTCTTCTTCGATGTCGTTGATATCAAGATCAGGCGGGATGACCGCGTCATCGCGCACGACCGTCGCCATGTCGAGAAAGCGAAAGCGGCCGCCGACAAACAGGTTGGGGATGATGCGCATCGTCGCCTGGCCATTTAACAGGATTGGAGTCTGTGTAATCGCAACAGGGTCATTGCCCTGCCCAGCCTCGCCACCGACGCCGAAGTACTGCGTGTTGAAATTGCCATAGGCTGCGTTGATGTCGACACGATAGCGATCGCTACCGAGCGACATGCTGTGGCGGCCGCCGACGCCGACGCTGCCATTGCTGGTGGCGAGGCCGGCTACTCCGGTCGTCCACGGCCGAGATGACGCCGACGGCGAATAGAACCAGACCGCCCCCAACCCCAGGCCAAAACCAAGCTGGGGGGTTGCCAGCGGTACCGGCACAATGACCCGGTTGGTGGCCCGACTGGCGAGTTCAGCCTGATCGGTGATGGTCTCGACCTCGTTGTCAGGTGGCTCCGCCCGCAAGGGCTGAGCAACCTTCCCGAGCATTGCAGCATATTTGCTCTTGGGGTTGGTCAGATCGACATCGGCGCCGGTGTGGTCGCCAGCCGGCTCGTCAGCGGATTGGGTCTGCTGCGCGCGTGCCGGCATGGCCGCCAGCGCCATCACCGCCAATGCGGCACAATTCCTGCCCATTGTGCCGCGCACTGCCAATCCCTTCGCACCTTTTACTGTGCGGATTCGTTAGCATCGGGAGAGAAACGCTATTGTCCATTCCCAGACACTTGTTGCGCGATCTAGTCGTCGTCGGCCAGCGCGCGCAGCCGCCCGGGGTGGATGACCGTGACGCTGCGATAACCCAGTTTGATCAGTCCGTCGTTTTCGAGATCGCGCAGGATCGTGCTGATCGTGGTGCGCGACATGTTGCTGAGTGCGGCAAGCTCGTCCTGGCTCAACGGCGCATCGACCTGCTCGGCGTCCTCCAGCGACTCGAACCGGCAGTTTGCGATCCGCAGCAGCGAAGCGGCACAGCGGCGCCGTGTGTCGCGAATCATCAGATCAGCGGCGACATTGATCGCGGTATTGCCGTAGTCGACAGCGAGCAGCCCCATCTGCCGCCACCATTCGGGGTGCTCAGCCAGCAATTGTTCAAGCTGGATCTTGCCAAGCCCCGCGATCATCACATCGCTACGCGCGGTCACGCCCACCGGCAGTCCGGCGCCAGTGAACATCCCGATATAGCCGAACCAAGCGCCGGGATGCCCGATGTGCATGGTCGGCGTATCTGCGCTGCCAAGCGCTGTCGAATACGCAATCGTGCCGCGCCCGACCCCGTAAATGCCGGATCTGTGGTCGCCGGCGTGCTGGATGGCCTGACCGGCTTTGATCCTACGCCATTTGCAATTGGCCAGCACCGTCTCGGCAAGTTCGGTCGGTACCTGACTTAACCAACCGGTTTTCTTGAGGGTAGCCGCTGCTGCGGCGATATCCGACATTAACACGCCATTCCCTGCCCCATGAAATTCTCCTCCCCATGAACTGCATGAGTCGTATCTGCGAATATCCAATCGTGCGGTTTCGTGCAATTGGCGTTTTATTCCGCGATCCCCCGTGATGGTGCAGGATTTTTGCGGCCGTGCCCGCGATTGCCACAAAACTGTGCAAAGCCGGACAATGGGACTTTCGCAACAATGTAAGTTGCGAAGACCATTAACTGGGGAGGTTGTCATGCCGAACGGAAAACCGAATATCTTGATCATGTGGGGGGATGACGTTGGTCAATCCAACCTGTCGATCTTCACCAAGGGGATGATGGGCTATCGCACGCCCAACATCGACTCGATCGGCGAACAGGGGATGCTGTTCACCGACTATCTCGCCGAGCAGAGCTGCACCGCCGGCCGCGCCAGCTTCATCACCGGCCAGTGCGGCATGCGCACCGGTCTGACCAAGGTCGGACTTCCGGGCGCCGAAGCCGGGATGAGCGACAAGGACCCGACCATTGCCCGCGTGATGAAAGGCCAGGGCTATGGCACCGGCCAGTTCGGCAAGAATCACCTTGGCGACCGTGACGAGCATCTGCCGACGATGCATGGCTTCGACGAATTCTTCGGCAACCTCTATCACCTGAACGCCGAAGAAGAGCCCGAGTTGCGCGATTATCCGCCAGCCAAGGACTTTCCGGATTTCTTCAAGAAGTTTGGTCCGCGCGGCGTGCTGCATTGCAAAGCTGACGGCAAGGGTGGCCAGACCATCGAGAATACGGGCCCATTGACCAAGAAGCGCATGGAAACGATCGACGATGAAGCGCTCGCGCTCACTATCGACTTCATCAAGCGCCATAACGCTGCAGGCGTGCCGTTCTTTGTGTGGTTCAACACCACCCACATGCACTTCCGCACCCATGCCAAGCCCGAAAGCCTGGGCCAGTCGGGTCGCTGGCAGTCGGAATATCACGATGTCATGATCGATCATGACAAGACCATCGGCGTGCTGCTCAACCTGCTTGAAGAGCTCGGCATCGTCGACGACACCTTCGTGATGTACTCGACCGACAACGGCCCGCACTGCAACAGCTGGCCCGATGCCGGCACGACGCCGTTCCGCAGCGAAAAGAACACCAACTGGGAAGGCGCCTATCGCGTCCCTTGCCTGGTGCGCTGGCCGGGCCACATCGCGCCGGGTTCGGTGTCGAACGACATCGTCGCCCACCTCGACTGGTTCCCGACCCTCGCGGCCATGGCCGGTGCGCCGAACATCAAGGAAGATCTGAAAAAGGGCACCACCATCGATGGGAAGCCCTACAAGGTCTACATCGACGGCATGAACCAGCTCGACCACATCACCGGCAAGGCCAAGAGCGCCCGCGAAGGCTTCCTCTACTGGACCGATGATGGCGAGCTTTCGGGCCTGCGCGTCGACAACTGGAAGTTCGTCTTCATGGAACAGCGCCAGCAGGGCACCTGCATGATCTGGGCGGAGCCGCTGACGACTTTGCGTCTGCCCAAGATCTTCAACCTGCGCACCGATCCCTATGAGCAGGCCGACATCACGTCGAACAGCTATTGGGACTGGATGTTCGATCACGTCTATCTGCTGGTTCCGGCGCAGATCATTGTCGGTCAGGTGCTGAGCACCTTTGCCGAGTTCCCGCCGCGCCAGAAGGCCGCCTCGTTCAACCTCTCGGGTGTGCTCGAGAAGATGCATCAAGGCGCCACCGGCGGCGCCTAAGGGCGCTCTGAACGGCTCATGACGGGGCGCCGGGGGCTTTGGGCTTCCGGCGCCCTTTCCGATTAAAAAGGGGGAACGCATGGATCCGGCTGCAATCGTCAAGCTGATGCTGATCGGCGGCATCGTGCTCAATGTCGTTTCGATCGGGATGCGCGCCCGGCCGCAAGATGCGTTGCATCTGATCCGCAACCCGGCGCTCGGCGCGCGCGCGATGCTGGCGATGTTCGTCGTGGTGCCAGCCTTCGTGTTGCTGCTGACGACCTTGCTCGATCTGCCGCGGCCCGTCGCCGCCGTGCTGCTGGTGTTGTCGGTGGCACCGATGCCGCCACTGATCTCGAACAAGGAAATGAAGGCCGGCGGCGAGGCGAGCTATGCCATCGGCCTGCAAGTCCTCGCGACGGCCTTCTCGCTGCTCGCGGTGCCGGTCATGCTGACGGTCGCCGGGCTGGTGTTCGGCAGGCAGTTTCCCTTCGAGTCCACCGCGATGATCAGCGTTTTGGCAATGACGGTCGCCATTCCGATGGCGCTCGGCATGGCGCTGGGAGCGATGCTGCCAAAGCTGCTGCCGACGATCGCCACCTGGGCGAGCCGGATCGGCTGGATCAGCCTCGGGATCGCGGCAATCGTGCTGCTGGCCGCGCGGTGGGGCGACATCGCCGGGCATATTGGTGGCGGGACCGTGCTTGTCACCGTCGTCATCATCGCCTTTGCGCTGCTTGTCGGCCAATTCTTGGGCGGCCCCGATGAGGGCAACCGCAGCGCGCTGGCGATTACCTGCGCAGCACGCCACCCCGGCGTTGCCATTTCGGTCGCTACAGGGTTGTTTCCAAGCGATAGCGCGGAGATTTTCGGCATGGCCGGGCTGTTCGTGCTGACCAGCGCCTTGATGGCCATCCCCTACCTCAAGTGGCGCAAGACCGCGATCGAGGGTTGAAGCCCTTCGCATTCGCACGCGGAAGCGGCGTGTTTACAGCGAAGCGGCCGGCAGGCTGAAGATAAAGGCGCTGGCACCAACCCCGATCACCGCAGCCAGCGCCAGCATTGCGATCCGCACCTTGCTGTTTTTCAGCAAGGGGCTGATGCCGCCCAGGAACAGGACGACCGACAGCACGGCGGTTCCTGCAACAAAGCGGTCGCTATTGCCGTTGGCGGTATCGCCTTTTGCAAACTCCTTGGCGGCCTCGGCCTGCAGCCGGCGCGCTTCGACACCTTCCGGGTGGCGCGGGAGGAGCCCGAGAACAGGCGCCATGCGATCAACCTCGGCGCTGCGCAGGTCTGCAGGAACGCGCGCGCGCCATTGCGCGAAGCTGCTTCGCATTTCCGGGCTGAAGCGCAGCTGGAAAAAGGTCATGCGGCGCTCGTCACTATCGGCCGCCGCTTCCAGCCAGGCGATGAACATCAGGGTATCGGTGGCGACGGCCTGGCCATCCATGACCGAGAGCCGGGTCGCTTCGGTGGTCATGGCGTTGGCATCGGCATAGTGATCAGCCTGCTGGCCGCCCCACAGCGACGCCTGATAGCTAGCCCAGGCGCTGATTAACCCCGCCAGCGACAGCAGCGCTGCGGTGGCAATCTCGATCCGGCGCAGGGTCCCGGCTTCCTGCGGGCCAGATTGCGGGGCCGCTTCAGTCACGCGCGGCCTCGCCCTCCTCCAGGCGGCGCTTCTTGGCTTCGGCGAGCGTTTCGATGTCGCGCGCGAGGAAGAAATTCAGCGCGATCCGGATCGCGGCAATCGCGCCCAAGCGGCCGATCGCATCCCATGACGGCGCCACGGCCGAGCGGATGATGTCGGCGGCGAGCGTGAACTCGAGCGCGAGGATGATCGCGGTGGCAAAGCGCATCCAGACATCGTGGCGCGCCCCGGCCAGCAGATCATCATGCCAAAACAACGGCACCACGCGGATAATGGCCTTCACCGCCGCGGCGGCAATGATCAGCACCACAATCGCTTCAAGTGCCAGGGCAACGCCGTTGGCGACCTCCTGGAAGGTTTCTTCGATCATGCCCGTCATCCCCCTGTGCTTTGTGCTGCGGTTGTATCGGGATAATAGCCGTTTATGCGGACAGAACCCTCCTATATTGGACAATCTTTCCGCGCAATCGGGCTTAGGATATGTTCCAGACGTTTGCGGGGGTAGGGCATCCGATGAGTTTCGACGAACTGGGCAATGGCGACAAGATGGCGGGGATGCGGACCGCGCTGGCTTTTCAGCGCACCCGGCTCGCGGCAGACCGCACCATGATGGCGATCATGCGGACCTCGCTGTCGATGATCGGTTTCGGCTTCACGCTCTACACCTTCACCACCAATTTCATCAAACGCGATGGCGCCGAGTGATTGCTGGCGCAACAGGCGCCGACGCGTTTCGCTTTGACGATGATCTTCCTGGGCGTGCTGCTGATGACGCTCGGCATCTTCAGCCATTTCCGCTTCATGATGGCGGTGCGCGGCCAGCGCGACACCTTCATCGCCGAGGGGCTGTTGCCGCAGAAGGAAGAGTTCCCGCTATCGCTGACGCTGGTGACCGCGATCCTGCTGGTGTTAATCGGTGTGGCGGCGGGCCTCAGCGTCATCTTCCGCTCCGGGCCGTTCTGAACCGGCGGAGTGGCTCGCGGCATTGCTGATACCTTGGCAATGTCCGATACCCCCCGGGCGCACATTCACCCAGACTGCAGGAAGGCATGATCATGACGGGTTGTTCAACGATGTGGCGCAAATGGCTGCTGATCATTCTGGGGCTGTCTTCGCTGCTACTGTCCGGGCCGGCAGCGGCGCTCGCCGACGATCCGCTCCCGTCGTGGCAGAATGGCAATGCCAAGTCCGCGATCATCGACTTTGTCGGCGCCGTAACTACCAAAGGCTCGCGCTACGTGCCGCCTGCCGAGCGCATCGCGGTGTTCGGCAACAGCGATGGCGACAAGGCGATGCTGGAATATGTCACCATCGCCAACCCGCGCCCCAGCCTCGGCGTTATCATCCGCCATACTGATGCCGCACGCGAATATCAGTATGACGTCAACCCCAAGAGC
>JBKDUW010000246.1:0-27622 GCA_046339235.1 Erythrobacteraceae bacterium
CGCCCAAGATGTATTCCGCGCTCGCAGGCTTTGTCGAACCGGGCGAGACGATCGAGGAAGCGGTCGCGCGGCCCGACCATTCGGGGCGTTGCAATTCGCCCAGCTCGGGATCGATTCGGGAAAGGTCGGTCGGATCGAAGAAGAAATCGATCTTGTCGACCCACGAGGCGGTGGCCGAGATACCGAACCGGTGCTCGCCCATGCTGGTGTTGTACGAGACCGAGGCATCGACCCCGGCGGTCTCGATCCGGACGAAGTTGATGGTCGTCAGGTTCAATGAGGTGAAGCCGAGGAACTGCGCCGAAGCCGTATCGCGGTTGCGGGTGAAGCTGTTGCAGAAGTCGTTCGGGAAGGTCGAACTGTCGTAGCAGTTGTCGACCACATCCTGCGCTGCCACCGTGCTGATCGCGTCGTCGATCTGGATGTTGTAGTAGTCCGCCGTGAACGCGAGGCCGGGGATGAAGCGCGGATGCAGCACCACGCCGACGGTGTAGGTATCGGCGGTTTCCTCGCGCAGATCGGGGTTGCCCGCGATGGTTCCGGCAAAGCGCGCGCTCAGCGGATCGGAGAAGCCTTCGGGGATCCCGTCCGCGCGGCAGTTGGCGATGCGGTTCTGGACGTTGGCATCGCCATTGGCCACCAGCGCGTCAATCTCGGCCTGATCGCACGGGTCGAACGGACGGAAGAAGGCAGCCTGCGGCGGAGCGAAGAGCTCCGAGATGTTCGGCGCCCGCACCGCGCGCGAATAGGTGCCGCGCACGCGGATGTCCTCGATCGGCGACCAGAACCCGTTGATGGCATAGGTGAACACACCGCCGACCGTGCTGTAGTCCGAGAAGCGGCCCGCCAGTTCGAGCCGGAGCTCCTTGATGAAGGGCACATCCTCGATCAGCGTCGTGCCGAGCTCGCCGAAGAGCTCGATCACATCATACTTACCGCCCGAGTCCTGGAAGAACCCGTCGGGCGGGGTGCCGAGCGAGGTCTGCGAGAAGCCGTTGCCGTCAAAGCCCGAGGCATCGCCCACGAACTGTCCGGCGGTGCCGTCAACCGTGGTCACAGGCAGGATGCCGCGCACCAGCGCATCGAACTGCGAACGGCTCTTTTCCTCGCGATACTCCGCGCCGACGGCGAACTGGATGGAGTCATAGGGCAGGTTAAAGAAGGCCGAGGTGTCGCCGCTCACCAGCGCGTGGAGCTCCAGCTGCTCGGTGCGGAACTTGTTGATCGTGGTGGTGGTGATGAAGTCGATCGCTTCCTGGCTGATCGCGCCGGGGCCGAACAGGTTGGCCGGACGGCAATCGCCTTGTCCGGGGACGAAGGTGAGGTAGCCGAACTCGCCGGTCGGGATGCCGAACGGGGTCGAAGGCGAACGGGCTGCCGGGTTGATCTCGCTGCGGCACACCGGATTGCCCTGCGCATCACGGGTCACGTCGATCGCCGCGAGGAAGCGGTCATACAGCACGTTGTTGCGGTTGATCGCCTTGAGATCGTAGCGGCCCCAGTTGGCCGAGACATCATAGGAGATCTCGTCCGACAGATCGCCCTTCACCCCGCCGACAAAGCGGAAGGTTTCCGAGATGTTGGTATCGATATTGGGGCCGAGGTCGGTCGGGTCGCGGGTGATGAACAGCCCGCCGGCATTGTCCGAAATCGGACGCAGCACCGCCGGGATGAAGGGGTTGTCGGGCGACACGGTCAGAAGATCGTATAACGAGTGCTGGTTGGTGCCGAACACGGTTTCCTGACGGAAGAACTTGCCCTCGAAATAGACGTTCATCGCGTCGTTGACGTCGAAATCGGTCAGAAGGTTGATGCCGTAGCGTTCGGTCTGCGGGATCAGGAAGCCGTTATTGTCGAAGATCGTGCCTTCGCCGCCAAAGGAGTTGAAGTTGCTGGCGATGAGGCCGTCCTCGTCGAGCACTTCGATCCCGTTCTGGGTGGCGATGAAGCACCCGCCGAGCGCGCCGAAGCCGTTATAGTCGAACAGCCCGTTGAAGCCGACAAAGCTCTCCGTGCAGTCGCTGCGGCCATCGCGGTCGAGCGCGGAATTGGGATCGGCAAAGTCGCCCGGGATGATCACCCCCCCGGCCGAGGTGATCGGGAAGCCGTATTGCGGCGCGATGATGCGGGTCGGCCCTGCCAGTGCGCGGTCGATCAGCGCCTGTTCGGCCGCGGTCGGGTTGGTGCCGGTCGGGAAGATTGCCCGGTAGCGCGAGCTGCCCGGCGTCGGGATGGTGAAGCCATAGGGGTAGAACCCGCGCGCCAGGCTGAAGAAGTTGCTGAAGTTGGGGGTGTTGGCGCCCAGATCGCCGCGCTGGAAGCGCAGTGCCGGGTTGGGGCCATCGTCGGCGATCAAGCCGTCGCGGAACTGCGCGCGGTCGCCGAAGCGCAACCCGTCGTCGCGGCTGTAATCACCCACCAGCGTGACGTTGCCGCGCCCGTCGGCGAAGTTCTTGCCGAACTTCACATAGGCATCGATGTTGCCGCCGTCGCTATTGTCGGAAATCCCGCCGCTGAGGCCGAGCTCGAGCCCGTCGAACTCGCGGTCGAGCACGAAGTTGACGACCCCGGTGACAGCGTCCGCGCCGTAGACCGCCGAGGCGCCGCCGGTGAGGACTTCGACCTGCTTGATCAGCGAGGAGGGGATCGAGTTGATGTCGACCACCGAGGTTTCGGCAACGCCCGCGACATGGCGGCGACCATTGACCAGCACCAGCGTGCGTTCGGCACCAAGGCCGCGCAGGTTGAGCGTGGCAGAACCGACCGCGCCGCCGCCGCCTGTTTCACTCGGCGCGACCGATTGGGCGGAGCTGACTGAGGCCGAAAGCGCGGGAATGGTGCGCAGCGCATCGGCCACTTCCTGCTCGCCGCGGAAGCTGTCGGCAGTGATGCTGACGACCGGGGAAGGGGAATCGAGGTTGGAATCACGCCGCAGGCGCGAGCCGGTGACCACGATCGCCTCTTCGGGCGCCTCGGCCGCAGCAGCAGCGCTGGCGGCGATCACTTCGGGTTCGACCTGGGCTGCGGCATCTTCGGCAGCAGCGGCAGAGGAGATAAAGCCGCCGCCGAGCAGCGTGGTGGAAAGCAGAGTACGGCGGATCAGCTTGGTCTTGGTAATGATCATCAATGCCCCCGAAAGATGGGTGAAAGATCCCTCCCTGCTATCGACGGCCGAGCGTCTTGATGCGCCGATACGCAGAAGTTACCCTCGCGCTTCCCCTGTGGCGTGACGTAACCCGGACATTGATGTGAATTTCATACAACAGGCGCTATGCGCCATTTGACTTATGTGGCTTGCGTGCCACGCAGCGTTTTGACGCCATAATATTTGAAGAATATTTGGTATTCTGGCCAAGTGCTTGGGGTGTCCCGGCTGGCTTGGAGCGGAGCCCTGACCGGCAGCGCGCTGGCGCGGCGGTCAGCCTGCGTCGGGCTGGGGCGTGGCAAACTCGCCCGTGCCTGAAACCGACTCGCCATGCTGCGCTGACAGCGCGGCGCGCAGGGTGCGCTTGAGCAGCCACGGTTCGAGCACGCGGCCGACGCAGTAAATCACGAAAAACAGCCCCGCGAGGACATAGGCAGGCGTAGGATCGAACTTGTCCTTTTCCTTTTCCTTTTCCTTGTCTTTCTTCTTCTTGGCCGGATCCTCGGGCGCAGGCGCGCCGAGCATCTGGTCGAGCGGATGGAGCTTGGACAGGGGCTTGGTCTCGTCCTTCTCCTCGTCCTTCGCCTTGCCGCCCTCCGCAGCCTCGGCGGCTTCCATGGCAACCTTGTCCCACGCGTTCACGGTCACCATGATCTGCGCAAAGGCAAGGAACAGCAGCGGCGCGAGAAAGCACAACAGCAGCGCCGTGCTCGACACATTGAAAAACACCCGCGACGTGCCGTCTTGTTGTTGTGCGACCCGAAGGCTGCCGCGGGTGAAGGTGGCGAGCTTGTCCTGCGCGGCCGGATTGCGCTTGGCATAGGCGAGGGTGTCGCGCTCCACGGCGTAGGCGGTGCCCGGGGTCTGGAACAGCGGGTCGAGCCGGGTGAAGGCTTCATCGGCCGTCAGCGGCTCGTGCACGATCACGCTGCCCTCGGCGCGCCAGATCCGGTCGATGTAGGGAAGGGCGATGGTCAAGCGCGGTAGCCTCGCTGGCTAATCGCGCTCACTCGGCCGGTTCCGGCTGTTGCCCGGCAGCCTCGGTCAGCTGGAGCCGCTTGCGTACCCAAGCGCGCGCCGACTTGTAGCCTTCGGTAAAGGGGTAGACCATGGTCTCGCCGATATCCATCCGGCGCCCGCCTTCCATGCCCAGCAGCTCGGCCTCGCCATCGACGCAGGTGCCGAAAATGCGGTCCCAGATGATCCAGGTGCCCGAATAATTGCTGCGGGTCGCCTCGTAGTCCTGCGAGTGGTGGACCGAGTGATGCTCGACAGTGTTGAAGATGTAGCGCCACCAGCGCGGCGTGTTGAAGCGCACGTTGATGTGCTGGTAGGTCGACACGGCCATGCCGATTGCTCCCGCCAGCAGGAAGGCGCGCGGCAGGAAGTCGAAGAACCCGCCGACACCCAGGCCGATCAGGAACAGCTCGACCGGATTGCCGACCGCGCCCTTGTTGATGTTGAGCTGGGTGATGTAGTGGTGCGGCGCATGGGTCACCCAGAGCGGGTGCCAGTTGTGCATCCCGCGATGCATCCAGTACTGGCCGAAATCGAAGATCATCGAAATGAGCAGCGCCTGCACCAGCAGCGGCAGGCCGGTGAACCAGCTGAACTTGCCCCAGTCGAAGGCGTTCTGCACCGCTTCGATCATCACCCCGTCGCCGATGTAGGAATCGACCATGCGCAGGATCGTGTAGCCGAGCCCGACATAGAACAGGTCGGTGGCGAATTCCTTCCACGTCAGCTGCCAGCTGCGATAGCGCGGGTTGATCCATTCGAGGCCGAGCAACAGCACCTTGAAGCCGAGGCCGAGCGCGATGCCGATCGAGGCCAGCGCCCATTCATTGGGGGCATAATACCAGAAGGCAATCAGGCCGAAGAGCACGGCCGGCTGGAACCAGGTGAAGAAGAACTGCTTGAACGGGCCGCCTTCGACCCGGCCGATATTCTCCCACCCGACCGTGACCGGAGAATCCGCTCCGATGATCCGCTTGCCTACCTGTACTCCGGACATGTCGCACTCCACCCTGCGTCGTGTATCGACCCGATTGCCTGATCCGGGGCCGGTGTGCCGACCCGCGGGATGCAACCCTCTCCGCCCGTTGTCATCATGCCTTCCTTGGCAAGCTCACGGTTCGGGGTAAGTGTCCAAATGACGTAGTGCCGCCCCCCCGGGCGCACCCGCTTGTGCGCTGGCAGACTTACTCCGAAATCATCCTGACCGCAATCGCGGTGGCTGCGGCGCGGGTTTCGACGCCGAGCTTCTTGAACACCTGTTCGAGATGCTTGTTCACGGTGCGGGGGCTGATCCCGAGAATCTCGCTCACGGTGCGGTTGGTCTTGCCGTAGCTGACCCACAATAGCACCTCGGCCTCGCGCCGGGTCAGCCCGGTCTGACGGAGCAGAAGATCGACTTTCGAGGCCTCGCCCACTTCGGTGATCTTGAACAATGCCTCGCCCGGCCGGTCGCCCTGGGTGAGCGCGATTTCAATCTCGATCCCGGCGATGGCGAGGTTGGCTGTTCCGGAGTGCCCGGGCTCGGCGAGCGCGCGCAGCAGGGCCGGGTCCACGCCCGCGGGCAGGTTGGCGCCGCCGGTCTCCCAGGCCGGATCGAGCCGCTGGAACAGACCCTCGGCCTGCGGTGTGCACCAGATCAGCGCGCCGCCTGCATCGACCGCGGCAAGGCTGCGTCCGGCCCGCCCGAGCGCGAGGCGTGAGCGATAGGAGACGCGGGCATTGGCGAGATGCACCCGCATCCGCGCCAAGAGCTCGCCCACCACCACCGGCTTTCTCACATAGTCCACCCCGCCGGTCTCGAGCGCTGCGACGACATGTTCGGGATCGGTCAGCCCGGTCATGAAGATCACCGGGATGTGCGCGGTGGCCGGATCGCGCTTGATCTGGCTTGTGGCCTCGAGACCGCTCATCCCCGGCATCACCCCGTCCATCAGGATGAGATCGGGCGCGGCATGGCCAAGCAGTTCGAGCATCGCCTCGCCGCTGCGCGCGATTAGCACGTCCATCCCCTCGGCTTCGAGCGTATCGACCAGGAAGCGCAGCGATTCCGGGTTGTCGTCGACCACGAGGATGCAGTCGCGCGTGCCGGGGCTGCGTTCGCGGCCGATCATGGCTGGCCTCCCGCTTCGGCGAGCGCCGCCAGCGCCTTCAAATCGAAGGCATCGAGACACAGCCGCATCCGTTCAGCGAGCGCGGCGGCCTCGGAACTGACCGCTGCGAGCGCGTCGATCCGCGCCTCGATTGCCCTGATATGGCCGATCCGCACCAGCCGGACGATCTCGGCCAGATGCGGCTGGGCTTCGGGGGTGAGCAGCACGGACGACGCTGCGCCGACGGCTGCGCGCTGGGCGGCCCGAGCGCTTGGTTGCGGCCAAGCGAGGCCGAGCTGCTCGCTGATCACCTCGAGCAGCGTCGCAAAGGCGAAGGGCTTCGACACGAACACATCATTGGCCGGCCCTTCCGGTTGCACTGGCCCTGAATCCGGCGCCTCACCCGACAGCATCACAATCTTGAGCGCAGGGCCGTGGCGGGCCCGAAGGGTGGCGGCGATGTCCCAGCCGCTGATCCCCGGCATCGCGACATCGAGCAGCACCAGATCGGGCTGCGTTTCGGCCGCCAGCGCCAGTCCCGCCGCGCCGTCGGCCGCGGCGAGCACAAGGAAACCGCTCGCCTCCAGCAGCCCGGACAAGGCCTCGCGGTGGCCGGGATCATCGTCGATCACCAGCAGCCGCCGCTCGCGCCCGAGATAGAACTGCGCGCCCGCGCCATCGGGCAACTCGCTCGGCGGTGAGAGCGGCTGCGATAGCATCAGCTTTACGATGAAACGCGAGCCTTCGCCAGGCTTGCTCTCGACCCGCATCTCGCCGCCCATGATGTGCACCAGCGCCTGCGTGATCGCGAGCCCGAGACCGATCCCGGCGCGCTCGGCCGAGGCGCCGCCGCCGCGCTCGAAGGGGAGCAGGATGCGTTCGATATCGGCCGGCGCGATGCCGATCCCGCTGTCAGCCACTTCGAAGGTTGCCAGCTCGTTGCGGTAATGCACCTTGAGCACGACTTCGCCGTGATCGGTGAACTTGATCGCGTTGGACAGAAGATTGATCAGCACCTGCCGCAGCCGCTTGGGATCGGTGCGGACATATTCGGGCAATGTCGGCGGAAGCTCCAGCCGCAGGGCGAGACCCTTCATCGCCGCCTGCGGCTCGAACATCGCAGTGATTTGTTCGAGAAAGGCGGGAAAGCGGATCGTATCGCGCGCCAGCTTCAGCGAGCCGCTTTCGACCTGCGCGATATCGAGCAGGCCTTCGACGAGGTTTGAGAGGTGTTCGGCGCTGCGGCGGATCACCTTGCCTGCCTGCACGCTGTCACGCCCGCCATCCTCCGCGCTGCGTTCGAGCAGCTGGGCATAGCCGTAGATCGCGTTCAATGGCGAGCGGATCTCGTGGCTGACGCTGGCGAGGAAGCGCGTTTTGGCCTCGTTCGCCGCCTCGGCCGCCGCCTTGGCGCGCACCAACTCGGCACGCTCCGCCAACAACGCCGCGAGCGCATCGGCGTGCGCGCTCTCGCCGCGTGTCCGCAAGGCGGTCAGCAGGGTCAGGGCGGCGTCCTTAGGCAATCATCCCCTCCCGATAAAGGCGCGCCAACCGCCCAGATGGGTGATGTCCTCTGCCCCGGTGAGCGCGCGCGGCTCGGCGACGAAGCCCTTGACGCTAGTGCCATCGGCAAGGGTCACGGTGCCGATCGCAAGCGGCGGCGGGACTTCGGCGACGAAGCTGCCGAATTCGGCAAGGCCCAACTCGTAGACTTCGAGCGCGATAGCCGCGCCATCCGCGGCGTGCACCAGCGCGGGCTTGGGCGGCACAGAATCGGCCATGGCGTAAAGCCGATAGGTCGGCGCGGTGGTGAAGGCGCCAACGAACTTTGCCTCGCGGCTGGTCAGCTGCCAGTGCAGTGGCATGCCTTCAAGATGCGCGCCGACGACGGCGAGTTTGATCGTGTCCACATGATCTCCGGTATCGAGCGGGGGGAGGGTGGGCAGGCAGGCTGCGGCGATGTAGGCTTCGGCAAGGTCGATCAGCGCGTGATCGCTATGCGCGGGGCCGATCAGGGTGATGCCGAAGCCGGTGCCATTGGCGCGCACCCCCGCAGGCACCGCCACCGCTGCCATGTCGAGCAGGTTCACGAAATTGGTGTAGCGCCCGAGATTGCTGTTGAGCGCGATCGGCGCCGCGGCGAGTTCGGCGACGCGGTAGGTGGTGCCAGTGGTGGGGAAGGCGAGGGCATCGACATTGTCCCACAAGGCCTCGGCGGAGCGGGCAAGCTCGGCGAGGCGGTAAATGCCGTTCCAGACCTCCACCGCGCTGATTGCCAGCCCCGGTTCGACCACGCTGCGCACGACGGGGTCGATCGCATCGGGGTTGGCGCGCAGCAGAGCTTCAATGGCGGCGGTGCGCTCGGCGACCCACGGGCCGCCGTAAAGCAGCTGCGCGGCCTCGAGCAGCGGGACGATATCGATCTCGACCAGCTCGGCGCCTTGCCCCAGCACGGCGAGCGCGCGGGCATAGAGTTCTTCGGCTTGCAGATCGCCGAAGAACACAAGCTGGTCGGGGCGGGGTATGCCGATCCGGCGACCGATGATGGCAGCGTCGGCAAGCGGGCGCGAGAAGGGATCGGCAGCGTCGAACCCCGCGACCACGCTATCGACCAGCCGCGCATCACCCAGCGCGTCGGTGAACACGGTGATGCAGTCGATCGAGCGGCAGGCCGGCACCAGCCCGCGCGTGCTCCAGCGGCCTTTGCTGGGCTTCAATCCGACAAGGTGATTGAAGGCGGCCGGCACGCGCCCCGATCCCGCCGTGTCAGTGCCGAGCGCAAAGGCGACCAGCCCCGCCGCCACCGCCACCGCCGAGCCGGAGCTCGATCCGCCGCTGACATAGGCAAGATTGCAGGCGTTGCGCGGAATGCCATAAGGGCTGCGCGTGCCGACAAGGCCGGTGGCGAACTGTTCGAGATTGGTTTTGCCGACGCAGATCGCGCCCGCTGCTTCGAGCCGTTCGATGATGCTGGCGGAGTGTCCGGGCTGATAGGCGAAGGCCGGGCAGGCGGCGGTGGTTTCGAGCCCCTCGACGTCGATATTGTCCTTCGCCGCATAGGGCACGCCTGCGAGCGGCAGGTGCTCGCCTGCGGCCACGCGCGCATCGATGGCGCGGGCGGCGGCGAGCAGGGCTTCGGGCGCCGCGCGGCTGATCCATATCTGCGGCTGCACCGCGTCATAGGCGGCGAGCCGCGCCAGCGTTGCATCCATCACCTGCGCCGCGCTGGTCTCGCCCGCATTGACGGCGGCAGCGATGGCTCCGGCGGAAAGGCGGACGGGCGCGGTCATGAGGCTCTCCGCAAGGCCAGCATCGGCGTGCCGGGCTGGAGCGACTGGCGCTCGGTGATGTAGAGCGCGGCGATGGTGCCGCTGGCCGGACTTTCGAGCGGACATTCCATTTTCATCGCCTCGATAACCGCGATCACATCGCCTGCCTCGACGGTGTCACCGGGGGCGACCAGCAGCTTCCATACCGAGCCGCCAAACGGGGCTTCGATCAGATCGGTACCCTCGGGCAACTCAATTGCTGCCGCCTTGCTGCCGGGGACGTCCTCGGCGAGCAGATCGGTGACGCGGTCAAACTCGCCCGAGGCCTGCCACGCGGCGCGCTCGGCATCGAAGGCGCTCTGGCGGGTGGTTTCGCAGGCGGCGATGCTGGCGGCGTTGTCCGCAAGGAAGGCGCGGTAATCCGCCAGGCGGAAGGTGCTCTCCTCGATCCGGATCGACCGGCGCCCGGCGGGAAAATCGCGCCGCCATTCGGCGAGCTCCTCGGCCGAGACGGGGAAGAAGCGAATCTGGTCGAAGAACCGCAGCAGCCACGGCTTGCCGTCCACGAACACATCGGTCTGCCGGTGCGTGTTCCAGACCTGGATGGTGCGCCCGAACAGCTGGTAACCACCGGGCCCCTCCATCCCATAGATGCACATATAGGCCCCGCCGATGCCGACCACATTGGGCGGGGTCCAGGTGCGCGCGGGGTTGTATTTGGTGGTGACCAGCCGGTGGCGCGGATCGACCGGTGTGGCGACCGGCGCGCCGAGATAGACGTCGCCCAAACCGAGCACGAGATAGCTCGCATCGAAGATCAGGCTGTCGACCGCCGCGCTATCGGCCAACCCGTTGATGCGGCGGATGAACTCGATATTGTCCGGGCACCACTGCGCATCATCACGCACCGCGCCCATGTATTTTGCGATAGTCTCGTTGATCGCCGGATCGCGCCAGCTCAGCGGCAGGTGGACGATGCGCGAGGGGATCGAGAACTCATCGAGATCACCCATCGCCTCCTCAGCAGCGATCAGCGCGGCGAGCGCACGCGGTTGATCGAGCACGCGGCCATCGAAATGCAATTGCAGCGAGCGGATGCCAGGGGTGATGTCGATCACGCCGGGCAGGGCGGCATCCTCCAGCGCGCGCATCAGCGCATGGACGCGGATGCGCAGTTCGATATCGAGCACGATGTCGCCATATTCGACGAGGATGTTGCGATCGCCCTGCTGGCGATAGGTGGTGCGCGGCCGCTCGCCCGACGCGGAGATCTCGGCGAGGATCGGCGAGAGGCTGGCGATAGCGTGCGCGGCTGTCGGCGCGGGCACCTCGCCGAGCGGCGCGGCGTCGGCCGCCATGGCCTCGGCAATGCTCACCGGCACGAAGCGCACGCGGTCGTCAGGGACGAGCTGGCCGATCTTCCAGTGGTCGGCTGCGATCACCGTGAAGGGGCACACGAAGCCGCCCAGCGAAGGCCCGTCCGGCCCCAGGATGATCGGCATGTCGCCGGTGAAATCGACCGCGCCGATAGCGTAGGGATTGTCGTGGATGTTCGAGGGGTGCAGCCCCGCCTCGCCGCCATCGCGCCGCGCCCATTCGGGCTTGGGGCCGACGAGGCGCACGCCGGTGCGGTTGGAATTGTAGTGCACCTGCCAGTCGGCTTCGAGGAAGCGGTCGATATCGCTGGAGGTGAAGAAATCGGGCGCGCCGTGGGGGCCGTAGAGCACGCGCATGTCCCAGCTTTTGCCGAGCGCCGGAAGCGTGGCGGCGGCGAGCGGCGTGGCCACCTCGCCTGCGCCCAGATGCAGCACATCGCCCGCCACCAGCGGGCGTGCAGCGTGGCCGCCGAACTGGCCGAGCGTAAAGGTCGCTAGGCTGCCGAGATAGGCGGGAATGTCGAGCCCGCCGGCAAACAGGATATAGCCCCGCAGGCCCGCGCCGGTCACCCGGCCGAGTGCGAGCGTCTGCCCGGCAGCGACGGTGATCGGCTGACCCATCGCCACTGGCACACCGTCAAGCCGCGCGCCGAAATCCGCGCCGGTGAGGCAAATGCGCGCCGGTGCTTCGAACAGCAGCGTCGGGCCGCTCGCGGTCACTTCCAGCCCTGCGGTGCCTTCGGGATTGCCCAGCAGGAGGTTGCCGAGCCTGAGCGAGCGATCATCCATCGGCCCCGAAGGCGGCACCCCCACGTCCCACAGGCCGAGCCGTCCGGGCCAGTCCTGCACCGTGGTCGATGTGCCGCCGGAGATTACGCGGATGCTGGCGGGCCGATGCGCGACGCTGTCGAGCAGCCGTGTGCTGACCGCGCCGCTGGTGAAGCCGTCCTCGCGCAGCACATCGCGCAGCCACCTGAGATTGGTCTCGATCCCGTCGATCCGGCTTTCGTCCAGCGCGACCTGCATCGCTGCAATCGCACCCTCGCGGGTGGGCGCATGGGTGATCAGCTTGGCGAGCATCGGATCGTACCATGCGCTGACCTGCGTGCCGGCCATCACCCAGGTCTCGGCGCGGATGTTGGCGGGGAACACAACATTGGTGAGCGTGCCGGTGGTGGGGCGATAATCGAGCGCGGGATCCTCGGCATAGAGCCGCACCTGCACCGCGTGGCCCTTGGGGCTGGGGGCAGGGGCATCGAGGAAGGCGAAATCACCCGCCGCGCCGCGGATCATCCATTCGACCAGGTCGATCCCCAACACCTCCTCGGTGACCCCGTGTTCGACCTGCAACCGGGTGTTCATTTCGAGGAAGAAGAAATCATCGCGCGCCGCGTCGTAGAGGAACTCGACCGTGCCTGCCGAAAGGTACCCCGCCGCCTCGCCGAGCCGCACCGCGGCCGCGATCAGCTCGGCGCGCTTGGCGTCGGAGAGGCAGGGGGCAGGGGCCTCCTCGACCACTTTCTGGTTGCGGCGCTGGAGCGAGCAATCGCGCTCGCCCAGCGCCATCACGCGGCTCACGCCGTCGCCGAAGATCTGCACCTCGATGTGGCGGGCGCGGGCGATGTAGCGTTCGAGAAACACGCCGGCATCGCCGAAGCTCGCCTCGCCTTGCCTCACGACAGTGGCAAAACCTTCGCGCAGTGCCGCTTCACCGGCGCAGATGCGCATTCCGATCCCGCCGCCGCCCGCGGTCGCCTTGAGCATCACCGGATAGCCGATCCGCGCAGCCGCCTCGGCGGCCTCGTCCTCGCCGGTCAGCAAGCCGGTGCCCGGTGCAAGCGGCAGATCATGCGCGGCGGCCAGCGCGCGGGCGGAATGCTTGAGGCCGAAGGTGCGGATGTTGTCAGGGGTAGGCCCGATAAAGGCGATGCCCGCGGCCGCGCAGGCCTCGGCAAACTCGGCGTTCTCGGCAAGGAAGCCATAGCCCGGATGGATCGCGCCCGCTCGGCAGGCCTTGGCAGCGGCGAGGATGGCGGGCACGTTGAGGTAGCTCTCGGCAGCAGCGGCAGGGCCGATACACACGGCCATATCGGCGACGCTGACATGGAGCGAATCCGCGTCGGCCTCGGAATAGACCGCCACCGAACGCAGACCCATCCGCCGCAGCGTGCGGATGATCCGGGTGGCAATCGCGCCCCGGTTGGCGACTAGCACCGTATCGAAACTCATGCGGCGACGATCATGCGCACAGGCGTGGGATTGAAGGCGTTGCAGGGATTGTTGATTTGCGGGCAGTTCGACACCACCACGATCACATCCATCTCGGCGCGCAGATCGACCGTGAGGCCGGGGGCGGAAATGCCGTCAACGATCCCGAGCGTTCCGTCCTCTTCCACCGGCACGTTCATGAAGAAATTGATGTTGGAGACGATATCGCGCTTGCCGCGTCCCTCGGTGAGGTTGGCCTCGAGGAAATTGTCGACACAGGCGTGCTGCGCCTTGGTGTGATGGCCATAGCGCAAGGTGTTGGATTCGCACGAACAGGCCCCGCCGATCGTGTCGTGATACTCGACCGCGCTGGCGGCGATGGTCATCATCGGGCGGCCCTCGTTCGAAAGCAGCACGGTGCCAGTCTTGAGGAACAGGTTGCCGTGCACCGCGACCGTATCCTGCGCCGAGTAACGCTCGGCATCATCGGCCGCTGCATAGATCAGGAAATCGACCGCCTGGTTGCCCTCGACATCGACGATGCGCAGCGTCTGACCGGCCGCGACATGGTGCAGCCATGGCGCGCGGGCGGGGACGATCACGTCGTGAATGATGGAGCCGGAAAGGCCGGAGAGGGCCGGGTCGTCGGTCATGTTATACCTTGGCTGCAAGGGGTTAGCGGCGATAGTAGTCCTCGACATTGAGGAAGGCGCGCAAGCCTTCGGGGGCGGCGTTGCGCACGGGATCATCTTCGGCAGTGACGGGGCCTCGCCATGCGGTGGCCCGAAGCGGCGCCGAATTCCATTCGGGGCGCGGGTCGCGGACGTGCGGGCAATTGGCGATCACCACGACGACATCCATCTCGGCGCGCAGGATCACGCTGCGGCCCGGCGCGAAGGGGCCAACGACCGGCGTGATCGTGCCATCGGCCTCGATTCGGGTGCCTTTGAACAGGTTGACGCAAGGGTGAACATCGCGGCGGGTCAGCCCGTGCTTGGCCGCGCCGAGGATCAGACGGTCGCGTCCGTTGGGGTAGGCGCCCGAATTGCGCCCCTCGCCATATTTCGCGGCATTGGTGGCGGCGTTGGAGGTGCCGCAGAAGGTGTCATGGGTTTCGGCATCATCGGCGATGATGCTCATCAGCACGCGGCCCATGTCACTGAGCAGCAGCTTGCCGGTGCCAAGATAGGCGTTCCACTGGACCTTCACCGTATCAGCAACGTTGAGCCGCTCGGTCGGCATTTCGGCGTTGAAGATGTTGAGGCTTGCGCAGGCGTCGCCGCTCGTGTCGATCAGGCGCAGCCGGGTGCCGCGCGACAGCCGGCGCGAGGCGTAACCGCCGGGCGCGATGGTCTCCTCCCACACCAGATCGGGGGGCGTGACGCCAGCGGGCAGATCATCGGCGACCGGCGGCAGGATCGGCATCGCCTCGACCCGCGTGCCGCCTTGGGCGCGGGCGTGTTCGCGCGCGGATTTGGGATCGGCGGTCTGGCTCATTCGGCGGCCTCCTGTGTGGTGGCAGGTGCGGCGACGCCGTCCTGCTCGTGCAGCGGCGGGAGCAGCGCGGTAGTGGTGACCAGCTGCAATTGCTGCACGCCGCGGATCGTGCGCAGCGCATCGCACAGCTGCTTGAGGCGCACTGCGGGGCCCTGCACCAGCAGCACTTCCAGCGACTGGTCCTGCTCAAGGAACACGTGCTGCGAGGAGATCACCTCTTTCAGGTAGTCGCTCTGGGTTTCGGCGAGTTGCTGGCGCACCCGCCCGCCGCCACCCGCGTAAACGATGGTGACGGTGCCCGCGATCATGTCATCGGGCCGGGTCAGCGCCTCGTGCTCGGCGAGCGCATGGCGGATCAGTTCGGCGATCAACTGCGAGCGCGAGGGCAGGCCGCGTTCCTCGACCATCACGTCGAGCTGGCGGAACAGGTCTGCCGGAAGGCTCATCGAAAGGCGCGCGAGGCGGGAGGGCTCAGTACTCATGGGGTTGCCATCTCAATTATTACCAATTCTCTCAAACGTAATACCGCTATCATTCCCGGCACTCTCGTCCGGCACGTCTGCCTGTGTCTTGCGGGTCAGCGCGATGTCGTAGATCACGCCCGCGCCATAGCGCTGCGGGGCGTGCGGATCGTGGCGGCGCTTGTCGAGCGTGAGCACCCGCGTGCCGAGAGCAAAGGCCTCCTTGATGTCGTGGGTGACCATGATGATGGTCAGTCCGAACTCGCGCCACAGCTTGGTGATCAGCACATGCATATCGGCGCGGATACCGGGATCGAGCGCGCCGAAAGGCTCGTCGAGCAGCAGGATGCGCGGCCGCTTGATCAGCGCCTGCGCGATCGCGAGGCGTTGCTGCATCCCGCCCGACATTTCACTGGGGTAAAGGTCAAGACAGTCGGCGAGGCCGACCGCAGCCAGCATCGCTTCGGCCTCCGCGCGCGCGGCGCGGCGGGCTGAGCCGAACAGGCGCGCAGCGAGCGGGGCAGCCTCGAATTCGAGGCCCAGCATGGTGTTGCCCAGCACGGTCAGATGCGGGAACACCGAATAGCGCTGGAACACAACCCCGCGATCCGGCCCGCATTCGCGCGGCAGCGGCTGGCCGTCGAGCAGGATCCGGCCCCGGCTCGGCACATCCTGCCCGAGGATCACGCGCAGAAGGCTGCTCTTCCCCGCACCCGAAGGCCCGATCACCGAGACGAAGGCGCCCTCGGCAATGTCGAACGAGATGCGCTCGAGCACGACCTTCTCACCATATTCGACCCAGATGTTGGTGAGGCTCAGCATCGCTCAATGCCCCGCCTTGTGCGCCCAGCCGAACAGGCCGCGGCTCAAGCGGGTGAGCAGGAAATCCATCGCCACAGCGAGCAGCGCGATCCACACCACATAGGGGATGATAACGTCCATCGCGAGATAGCGGCGGACGAGGAAGATACGGTAGCCAAGGCCCACGTCAGCCGCGATCGCCTCGGCCGAGATCAGGAACACCCAGGCCGGCCCGAGCGAGAGGCGCAGCGCCTGACTCAGGCGCGGCATGGCTTGGGGAAGCGCGATCCGCAGCAGGAATTGCCACGAGTTCGACCCCAGCGTCAGCGCCTTGACCAGTTGTTCACGCGGCAGGGCGGCGATGTGGCCTGCGACATCGCGGATCATGAAGGGCGCGATCCCGATCACGATCAGCGCCACCTTGGCGGTCTCGCCGAGGCCGAAGACGATGAACAGGATCGGCAGCAGCGCGATCGGCGGGATCACAGCAATCGCGGTCACCAGCGGGCCGAAGGTCGCGCGCACCGGCGGCAGCGCGCCGAGCACGAGGCCCACCAGCAGCGCCATGAGCGTGGCGATGCCGAGCCCCATGCCGAGCCGCGAAAGGCTGGCGATGGTATCGGCCCAGAACAACAGCTGGCCAGACAGCGGATCGGCTTCGAACAACAGGCTGCCCATCGCCTCGACCATGGCCGAGGGCAGGGGGAGGATCTTGTCGGTCGGGTTGGCGGCATGGCGGCTGGCGGCGGCGATGATATAGGCGAGCGCGAGCCCCGCCAGCGGCAGCGCGCCCAGCAGCAGCGCGTGGCTGCCGCTGATCGTGCGGTTCACCCAGCGCATGCGTCCGACGTCCCGCTAACCGCCCCGCCGCGCCTCAGCGCTTCCCGTCCGCCGCGAGCTGCATGAAGGTGGGATCGAAGCGCAAGGTGATGGCGTTCTTGTCACCCAGGGTCTTGCCGCCCGGGAATTCCATCCCCACCGCATCGGCGGAAGCTGCGCCCTGGCCGAACAAGCCTTGCGCAAAGCTGAAGTCGCGCACGCGCTGCATGGTGGTGACCAGATCGGCCGAGGACATCGCGGAAACCGCCGATTTGGCATCGGTGTAGAGGAATGTGGCGGCGAGCTGGCCTTCGAACTCTTCGGGCGTGGTTCCGGCGAGCTTCGCCATCGCCGCGCGCGCCGCTGCGCCCTCGGCATCCTGCTTGGCCATCAGCGTCATGGTCTCGAACCAGATGCCCGCCAGCGCCTTGCCGAGGTTCGGATTGGCCTTCAGCGTCGCGGTGTCGACCACCAGCAGATCGAGAATCTCGCCCGGAATATCGGCCGAGGTGAAGACGGCGCTGGTGCCCGGCACGCCCTTCATGGTGGTGACCTGCGGGTTCCACGCGACCGCGGCATTGATCGACGGCGCGGCGAAGGCTGCAGCGATGTCCGCGTCCGAGGTATTGACCGTTTTCACGTCGGTCATCTTCATGCCGTTGGTTTCGAGCGCGCGGGCGAGCAGGTAGTGCGAGACCGAAAGCTCCACGAGGTAGACCTCGCGCCCCTTGATGCCGGCAACAGTGTTTGCGCCCTTGAGCAGCACAGCGTCATTGCCGTTGGAATAGTCGCCAAGGATGATCGCGCTGGTATCCTTGCCACCCGCGGCGGGAATGGTGAGCGCGTCCATGTTGGCCACTGTCACCCCGTCGAGCTTGCCGGCGGTGTATTGGTTGACCGATTCAACGTAGTCATTGACCTGCACGAACTTGATTTCGATGCCGTATTTGTCGGCCCACTTCTTCACGATCCCGGATTGCTCGGCATAGGGCCAGGGCATCCATCCGGCATAGATCGACCAGCCGATGTTGAAGCTGGTGCGCTTTTCGGCCGGTGCGTCTGCCGCAGGCGTGCAAGCTGCCACCGCGAGCGCGCAGGCGATGAGGAAAAAGCGGGCCGCGCGGCGAAGCTGATGGAGCATGATTCGAGATTCCTTTCGCAACCGCAGCATCCCCCCATCGCCAAGGTTTGTCTATGGGGAATTATTACGATTGCGCCATAATGTAATATGCCTATCCTTGGTTCCAGCCTGGCCAAAACTTTGGTGGTCAACGGCTCTTGGAAAGGATTGCGATGGCCCTTCGTCCGGCAGCACGCCCCCTCCCGCTGATTATGGCGACTGCCTTGCTGGCAGCCTGCGCCGCCGAGGAGCCGCTGCCGCCAGCCGAAGGCCCGCCGGTGGATCTGGTCGAAACGGCGCTCGAGGTTCCCGGCTTTGCCGATTTCATCGCGATTGACGGCGATACGGCATGGGTCACCAATGACGGGCGGGTGGAGGAGTGGGGGGTCACCGGCAAACTCGCCAGCCTCGACGTGCCGCGTCCGTGCGGGACGATGGCGATTGCCGAAGGCTCGCTATGGGTCGCCAATTGCAAGGGCGCCGAGATTTACCGCGTCAACCTCAAGACCGCCGCGCTCGAAGCCAAGATTGCCAGCGGCCTCGCCAATCCAAAGGGCGAGACCAATATCGTGTCCGGCGCCGGATCGGTCTGGGTTGCGAGCGATCCGGGCGGCGCCGTCGCGCGGATCGATCCCAAGACCAACGCTGTCATCGCGACCATCAAAGTGGCGCCCGAGACCTGGTATCTGGCGTTCGGCTTCGATGCGATCTGGGCGGTGAGCAGCGAGGGCAAGGTGCTGCAAAAGATCGATCCGGCCACCAACGCTGTGGTCGGCACGGTTGCGCTCGGCGATACGCCCGGGTTCCTGGCGGCAGGCGAGGGCGCGGTGTGGGTGCAGGAGCAAGGCGACGGCACGGTCGCCAAGGTCGATCCGGCCAAACTGACCATCGCGGGCCGCACCAAGGTCGGCGACAATCTCAAATGGGGTGACATCGACACCGGCGGCGGGTTGGTGTGGCTGCGCACCACCGACGACCAGACGCTGGTGGTGATCGACCCGGCGACGCTGGCGATCCGCGCGCGACTCGGTGAGGCAGTCGGCAGCGGCGCGTTGCGCTGGACGCCGGCCGGCGTGTGGACGTCTGCGCATGATAACCAGACTCTGTCCTGGTGGAGCGCTCCGAAGGCACCGAACTAGCGCTTTTTAGGCATTGACGCATGGCCTGCGATAGGTGAACTTATCCATCTTCCGTTCCGCTTAGCGGCAAGGGGGTGCGGAAGGGTCCGGTCGCTATGGTGCGATCGCCCCAACTCTGCATAAGTCGAGATATCCGCGGAGAGGGATCTTCCGCCGGGTGAATCGCAAAGGGTCGCATAAGACGCCCCGCCGGTGCCCTGCACGTCCCGTTCCGCTTTGGGGGAGGATGGAATGCAGGCGCACAAGCAGTCTGTACTGGCGGATTCGGCAGACTGGATCGGCTGCCTTACGTACCAGAGCCGCGCGGTGGCGCGGCCCGCGCCGGGGGAGATTGAACAGCTCGTGGCCAATGCCCGACAGCGCAACCGCAGCCTCGGCGTGACCGGTATGCTGCTCTATGACAATGGACGGTTTCTCCAGACGCTCGAAGGCCCGCCCGCCGCGATTTCCGCCGTGTGGGAATCGATCAGCCGCGATCCGCGCCATTGCGAGATCGAGGTGCTGACCGAACATCTGGTCTCGACCCGCCTGTTCGAGGGATGGGATCTGCTGCTCTACAGCCGCGAGGGTGACAAGCGCCGGACGAACCGCGACAGCGACCTCGCCCCGCACGCGCTGGCGCATTATGTCCCGGTGCTGACCCGCTTGGCGCTTGAAGGCGATGACGCGCGGATCAATGCCCAGCTGGCGGCGATTGCCGAACAGGGGTGGAGCGCGGACGATGTCGTGGCGCACCTGATCGAGCCGGTGGCCCGCGCCATGGGCGATGCCTGGCTCGCCGATCAATGCTGCGAATTCGATCTTACCATCGGGCTCAGCATGTTGCAGCTGGCAGGTCACGCGGTGCGCACCCATGCCTGTACCAACACGCTGCGCCAAAGCCGCTATTCGATCCTGCTGGCGACCGCGCCGGGCGAGCAGCACATGGTCGGCACCGCGCTGCTGGCCGACCAGTTCACCGATGCTGGCTGGCGGGTCGACATGGCTTTCCCCGGCAGCAAGGAAGCGCTGGCCAACCAGATCGCGGCGCAGGGACACGACGCAGTCGATATCGCCCTGTCCGATGCCTTGCCGCGCCAGAGCGCGTTGGCGCGGCTGCGCGATACGGTCGATCTGTGCCACAACGCCGTGCCGGGTCATCTGGTGGTGGTCTCGGTCGGCGGGCGGATGTTTGCCGAAGCGAGCGCTAGCGCGGCTTCGGTCGGTGCAGATCACGCGCGCCGCAATATCGGCGGCACCAGTCTGCGGCTGGCCCGGCTGATCCGACAGGGCCGCGCAGGGCAATAGGCGCTCAGACCAGTCCGAGGCGCTCCAGCTTGGCCGCAAGCTTTCCGGGCAGCGCATCGCCGATATCCTCGCCCTCGGCGACATCGCGCGGGGCTTTCTCCTCGGTGAGATAGCGCCAGCCCTGATGCGCGCGCTTGGGAATCTGGTGGACGCGGATCAGCTTGGGCTCGAGGCAGATGTCCCAGCGCCCGTCCTCGGTCTTGACGAAAGCGGTGATCGGCGAGCGCGCGACGATCGCGTGGTTGATGATCCAGAACAGCGATCCGCCGACCACTTCCTCATGCCGGGTCGGGCGGTTGCGGGTGGTGAGGCGGATGCCCTCGCGCTCTTCGTACCATCCGGCGAGATCATCATAGCTTTTCGCGCCGAAGGCGATCTTGGTTAGGTTGAGCGGCATGGGCGCTGCTGTCCCGCGCCGCGCTCGCCAAGTCAACCGGCGAGATAGGTGTCGAGCGTCAGATGCAGCTGGCGGATGCGCGCTTCCTGATAATTACCGAGCGTCTGGGCACCTTTCCGCGAAGCCTTGGCCCCGTCGCGCTGCAGTTTCAGGTTCTCGGTATCCTGATCAAGGATTTCGGCGAGCGCGAAACCGGGGACAGTGGTGTAGCTGTCCTCCACCCCGAGCCTGATCGGCTTGGCAGGCGCAGGGCGCTCGCCGCTTGCAGGGAGCGGTTGCAGGACGAGGATTTCGTGCAGGCACTCGTCCGGCCCCAGCGGGCGGAAGCGATAGCACAGGCGGATGTTGATGCCGGGGAAGAAGAAGGCATTGGGGAAGAGGAAGTACTCGATCGAATCCAGCATCTCGGTGGTCGAGACGCCTGACAGATCGGTGCCGAACGCCGCGCCCAGTTCCTCGCGCAGCAGCCGCGCGTGCTCGGCGCGGGCGGATGCTCCTTCTGGCAGAGCTGCAGGATCGCGCCCCAACTTGCCGAACAGCACCTGCTCGCTCACCTCTTGGCGTAGATGCGGGCTCGGCACCCCGACCGCGTGGATAAAGCGCGACACGTTGGGGCCGAAGATGTCGTATTGCGCATTGGCGTCGGCGGCGGTGTAGACCGCCTGCGCGTGGGTCTCGAGCACGTGCCACGCTTCGAGGAAGGCTTCCATCGCCATCTTCCAGTTGGCGGGCAGCACCTTCTCGGTGTGGAGCGCAACATAGCGATCATGCATCGGCCAGAGCTTGAAGTGTTCGGGCATCACCTCAAGCTGATCAGTAAGGGGCGGCGGGTTTTCGCCCATGTGGATGAACACGAAGCCGCCCCAGCTGTCGCAGGCGACCTCGTCGAGGCCGAAATTGTCGTCCGACACGTGCGGAAAGTCCCAGCGGCACGGCACTTCGCGCAAGGTCCCGTCCAAGTTCCAGCTCATCCCGTGGAACGGGCAGCGAATATTGGAGCGCCGCACCCCGCGCGAGCCCTCGCTGGCGAACTTCATCCCGCGGTGCGGGCAGGAATTGACGAAGGCGCGGATGCGGGCGTCGGCCCCGCGCACCACCAGCACCGAATGGTGGCCGACGTCGTAGACATAGCGGTCGCCGGGATCGGGGATGTGTTCCTCGCGGCAAGCCCATTGCCAGACGTTCGGCCACAGGCGTTCGAGTTCCAGATCGTGAAACGCCGGATCGGTGTAGCGCACGAAGGGCAGGGGGGTATCACCGAGAAAGCTGTAGGCCTGCTCGCGCATCGCCGCCGGCGGATTATCACCGTCCGCGTCGAGAATGTCCTGCATCGAGGGGCCGGGACAGCGCGCTTCGCCGGGAGCCAGCGCGGGGTCGGACGGGGCGGTGAGATCGGGCTTGATCATGAGCGCATCACCTCTCGGTTGTAGAGCGGATCGGCAGGCTTTCGCGCTCCGATGATGAACGGCGCGGCTGCCAGCATCGCGTCGCTCGCCGGATCATCGCGCAGCCAATCGACCAGTTCGGAGCGATATGCGATCTTCCACACCCCGCCGCGCCGCTCGTAGCGGTCGACATAGCGGCCCGCGATTACCAGATCGCGCGCCGCTCCCGCCGCATCGGCCACGCGGTGATAGGCCTGATAATAGACCTCGCCGAAGGCCTCCTCCTGCGCGGCGAAGTCGATCAGGTGCTGGCCGAGCATGTGGTGGTTGCGCGCGTGATCCTTGAGCGCGGCCATGCAGAATGCCGCGAAGTCCGCCGGGCTGCCGCTGAAAATGCCATATTCGCATCGGGCATCAGGCCAGAACTGCGCGGCGACCAGCGCCTCGTCCAGCCGATCAAGCCCACGCATATAGAGCGCCGCCAGCTCGATAATCGCGAAGCGGTCCTCGGCGCTGCCCATCTCAGGCCCCATTTCAGGCGATGCTCAGCCCGCCATCGACAATAAACGGCGCGCCGGTGGCGAACTTGCTCTCGTCGCTGGCGAGGTAGACCACGAGGTGCGCAATATCATCGACCTCGCCCATGCGGCCGATGGGTTGCGCCACCGAGAAGGCGGCGCGGGTCGCGTCAGGATCAGGGGTGCCGGCGATCACGCTTTCGACATTGGGGGTGAGGATCGTGCCGGGCTGCACCGAGTTCACCCGCACGCCGTTCTGCTCGCGCGCGCAGTAGAGCGCGATGCTCTTGGTCAGCACCACCACCGCCGCCTTGGCGCTGTTATAAGCGGCCAGATCGGGCGAAACCTTGTTGCCCGCCGCGCTCGAGAAATTGACGATAGAACCGCCGCCGCTCTTCGCCATCAAGGGGATCGCCGCCTTGCAGCCCATGAAGATCGAATCGACATCGACCGTGTAGCAGCGCTTGAAATCCTCCGGCGAAATGTCGGCGATTGATCCGAACACCGTGATCGCGGCGTTGTTGACCAGCACATCGAGCCGGCCGTGCGTGGCTTCGACCTCGGCGATCACGGCCTGCCAGCGTGCCCAGTCGGTGACGTCCTGCGGCAGGTAATCGCAGCCCAGCTCCGCCGCGGTGGCGCGCCCTGCGGCTTCGTCGATATCGGTGATGATCACGGTCGCGCCCTCGGCCATCAGCGCCTTTGTGGCTGCCTTACCGAGGCCCATCGCGCCGCCTGTCAGCAACACCACCTTGCTTGCCACGCGTCCTGCCATTTGCTCTCTCCCTTATGGTTTGCAAGCGGGGCTATCAGCCGACCAGACCGCTGACCACTGCCAAACCTAGGAAGACTAGGAAGCCCATCGAATCGGTCGTCATGGTGACGAAGATCGAGGAAGAGATCGCCGGGTCGGCCTTCCAGTGTTGCAAGGTGAGCGGCACCAGCACCCCGGCAAGGCCCGCGATCACGATATTGCATAGCATCGCCGCGCCGATGACCGCACCCAGCAAGGGGTTCTGGAACAGCACCGCAACGATCACCCCGATCACCACCGCCACTGTGCCGCCATTCAAGGCCGCAATCGACATCTCGCGCCGGATCGCGCGCGTGGTGTTGGCGTCAGTCAACTGGTTGGTGGCAATCGCGCGCACCGTCACCGCCAGCGTCTGGGTGCCGGCATTGCCGCCGATCCCGGCGACAATCGGCATGAGCACGGCCAAAGCCACCATCGCCGCGATCACATCTTCGAACTGCGCAATAACGCTTGAGGCGACCGAGGCGGTCAGCAGGTTCGCCAGGAGCCAGCGCACCCGTGCCTTGTAGCTATCGACGATCGGCTCGTTGATGTCGCCATCGCCGGCGCCCGACAGGAGCAGCGCATCCTCGCCCGCTTCCTCGGAGATGATGTGGACGATATCATCGACCGTCATCTGGCCGACCAGCCGCCCGCTCACGTCCACCACAGCGGCCGAGATCAGCGCGTATTTCTGGAACATCAGCGCGACCTCTTCCTGATCCATCGTCACCGGGATCAGGGTCTGGTCGCGCTTCATCACATCGGTCAGACGCACCGAGCGCGGAGTGGTGAGGATCCAGCTCAAGGCGCAGGTGCCGACCGGATGGTGGCGCTCATCGATGATGAAGACCTCGAAGAAATCGTGCTCGAGGTCGCCTTCCTCGCGCAGGAAATCGATGAGGTCGCCAACCGTCAGGTGCTCGGGCACCGCGACGAAATCGCGGCTCATCAGGCGCCCGGCGGTTTCCTCGGGGTAAGCGAGCGCGCTCGATACCGCCTCGCGGGTTTCGGGCTCGAGTTCGGCGATAACCGCGCGCTGGTCGGCCTCGTCCAAGTCCTCGATCAGCTGCACCGCATCATCGGTGTCGAGCTGTTCGGCGATGGTGGCGACCGCCTGCGCGGGCAGGGCCTCCATCAGGTCTTCGCGGACGTAATCGTTCAATTCGGCGATCACGTCACTGGTCATCAGATCGGTGATCGCGGCGGCCAGCTGCGCGCGTTCGGAGCGGCCGAGCAGTTCGATCAGGTCGGCAATGTCGGCGGCGTGGAGCGGCTCGACTAGGTCATAGACCGCGCCCTTGTCGCCCTCCTCGAGCGCATCGCGCACCGCATCGATGTAATCGACCTTGAGGCGGTTTTCCTCGTCATGGCGCGCGTCATCGACGCGGTCGTCCGGGCGCACCTCGGCCTCGCCCGGATCGGCGAGTGCGATATCTTCATCGAGGATGCGATCTTCGGCCATATCGAGGCGTTTACGGAGGGGACAATGAAAAGCAAGGGAAGAGGGTGACAGGCGGGCGCTGAACGCTATAGGCTTGCGCAAATTGTTTCAGGAGACAAACGACATGGCCGAAACCCTCACCTTCACCCTCGACACCGGCGACAGCGAGGCCCGCGACGTCGTGATCAAGCTGCGCCCCGATCTGGCCCCCGGCCACGTCGCGCGCATCGTCGAACTGGCGAGCGAAGGCTTCTATGACGGCGTCGTGTTCCACCGCGTGATCAACGGTTTCATGGCGCAGGGAGGCGATCCGACCGGCACCGGCATGGGCGGCAGCGACAAGCCCGATCTGGCGGCCGAATTCAACGCCGAGCCGCATGTCGAAGGCGTGTGTTCGATGGCCCGCGCGCAGAACCCCAACAGCGCCAATTCCCAGTTCTTCATCTGCCTCGACGATGCGCGCTTCCTCGACAAGCAATACACCGTCTGGGGCCAGGTCACGAGCGGCATGGAACACGTCCACGCGCTTCCGAAGGGCGAACCGCCGCGCGCACCGGGAAAGATCGTGAAGGCGACAGTTGCCTGAGGGCAAAAGGCGTTAACACCTGACGCTTCGGGCGGTGGCAGCGGCGCTGCTGGCGATCCTGCTGCCGGCCTGCGTCACCTATCCCGACATCACGCAATCGCGCTCCCCCTGCCGGCTTGAGCCGGGCGGGTGTTACGCCTTTGTGCGCGAAGCTGCGGTGGATGCCTTCCCCTATGCCCTCGCCGCGACCAATACCTACACCGGCGACGAGGAGCTGTTCGGCGACACAAGCCCGGTGCTCAAACAGCTCGAACGCCTGCCGATCGCGCCCGAAGATGCCAAGAAGGGCCTCAATTACGAGATCTTCGAGCAATATGCGCCGGGATCGAAGGCCGGTTCGCCGCGCGTGCCGGTCGCCCGCATCCTTGCCTTCCGCGGGACTGATACCAGCAGCCTGACCGACATCTTCTACAGTACCTTGCGCGACGACCAGATCGAAAGCACGAACCGCTATTTCGAGGCTGAACACAAGCGCTGGGGTTCTGATCCCCAATGGATCGTGACCGGCCATTCGCTGGGCGGCGCGCTGGCAACCGAGGTGTCGGTGCGGCATCCCGAAGTGTGCGCCTATATGTTCAACACCTCGCCCTTCTACCGCAGCGCGGCGGAGATCAACGCGCTCGAGCGCACGGTGTTCAACGAGCGCGGCGAGGTGCTGCGCCGGTTCGCGCGCAACGACATTGCGCTTGCGGCCAATGTCTTCACGATCAATTGCGAACCGCGCAAAAACGCCATTACCAGGCACAAGGTGCGCCCGCTCGCCGATTGCATCACCTGGATCGCGGCCTATGCCGACGCGGATGCGCTGGCGGTGGTCAAGGCCAACAGCATCGTGAAACCCTTTGTCGAGTGCGAGCGGAGCAATCCCGTCCATCCCGGCATCTCGGCGCGCCGCACCTTGTCTTGCATTCACAGCGGCCGCCCCAAAGAGGATCGCGCCGCGATTGAACCGCGCGCACCTTCCCGCTAAGGCGCGGGTCGCATGAACCCTTCCGCTCCTCCCAAGACCTACCGAGTCAAAAGCTTCGGCTGCCAGATGAACGTCTATGATGGCGAGCGCATGGCCGAATTGCTGGGGGAGCGCGGCATACAGCCCGCGCCCGAGGGCGAGGAGGCTGATCTGGTCATCCTCAACACCTGCCACATCCGCGAGAAGGCCGCCGAGAAGGTCTATTCCGAAATCGGCCGGCTGGTGAAAGCGGGCGCCGAGGCGGGAAAGGCTCCGCTGATCGCGGTTGCCGGCTGCGTCGCGCAGGCCGAGGGCGAGGAGATCATGGCGCGCGCGCCGGCGGTCAGCATCGTGGTCGGCCCGCAGGCCTATCATCGCCTGCCCGAAATGCTCGACAAGACCGCAAACGGCGAGCGCGCGACCGATACCGACATGCCCGCCATCGCCAAGTTCGACGCGCTTCCGCAGCGCAAGAAGCGCGGCCCCAGCGCCTTCCTCACCGTACAGGAAGGCTGCAACAAGTTCTGCACCTATTGCGTGGTGCCCTATACCCGCGGCGCGGAAATCTCGCGGCCCTTCAGCCACCTTGTCGCCGAAGCGCAAAAACTGGTCGAGGCGGGGGCGAAGGAGATCACGCTGCTGGGCCAGAACGTCAACGCCTGGGCGGGCGAGGACGACAAGGGCCGCGCGGCAAGGCTTGCGGGCCTGATCCACGCGCTCGCCCGGATCGATGGGCTGGAGCGGATCCGCTACACCACCAGCCACCCCAACGACATGGACGAGGCGCTGATCGCAGCGCATGGCGAGGTCGCCAAGCTCATGCCCTACCTGCACCTGCCCGTGCAGAGCGGCAGCGACCGGGTGCTCAAGGCGATGAACCGCCAGCACACGGCGGAAAGCTATCTCAAGCTGCTCGAGAAATTCCGCGCCGTGCGGCCCGACATTGCGCTGTCAGGTGATTTCATCGTCGGCTTCCCGGGCGAGACCGAGGCCGAGTTCGAGGACACGCTGAGCATTGTCAACGAGGTCCGCTACGCCCACGCCTTCAGTTTCAAATATTCGCCGCGCCCCGGCACGCCTGCGGCCACGATGGACGGACAGATCGCGTCCGAGCTGATGGACGAGCGCCTCCAGCGTCTCCAGTCCCGCATCGCCGGGCACCAGTTCGCCTTCAATCAGGCGAGCGTCGGCAAGGCCTGCGCCGTGCTGGTCGAGCGCACCGGTCGCCACCCCGGCCAATGGCTCGGCAAGTCGCCGTGGCTGCAATCGGTGTGGTTTGAGGGCGATTACGCGATCGGTGACGTCGTGCAGGTGACGCTGG
>JBKDUW010000247.1:0-9573 GCA_046339235.1 Erythrobacteraceae bacterium
ATCCAGACCTTTGGCCGGATCGAACAGGTAGGTCATCACGTCGCGCGCGATCGGGTAGGCCGCGCCCGATCCGCCGCCATGCTCGATCACCACCGCGCCAGCATAGCGAGGATTGTCATAGGGGGCGAAGAAGATGAACAAGCCGTGGTCGCGATACTTCCACGGGCCGGACTTGCCGTTCGAGATCGAAAGCGAGACGACCTGTGCGGTGCCCGTCTTGCCCGCCATCAGCGTGCCATCAATCGGCAGCCGGGCGCGGCCGGCGGTGCCGGGGCCGTTGACCACATCGCTCATCGCCTTGCGGACATACTCGACCTGCTCCAGCGGGAAGTCGATATCGTCGAACCCCTTGGGCTTGGTGTCGAGCGTCAGGCGCGGCATCACGTGGCGTCCGGTCGCGATACGCGAGGCCATCACCGCCAGCTGCAAGGGGCTTGAGAGCATGTAACCCTGCCCGATGGTGGCATTGACCGTGTCGAAGGTTTGCCACTCGCGGCCCCACTTCTTCATCTTCCAGGCTGGATCGGGAACGGTGCCGTAGAACTGGCTGGTGACGGGGAGGGGAAATTCCTGCCCCATCCCGCAGCGCCGCGCCATATCGGCGATCGGGTCCATCCCGACCCGCTGCGCCATCGAATAGAAATAGACGTCGCAGCTCTGGTAGATGCCCTTGGCCATGTTGACCGAGCCGTGCCCGCGCCGGTTCCAGCATCCGAACACGCGGTTGCCGACGCGCAGACCCCCGCCGCAGAACACCGTCTCCTCCGGATCAACGCCCGCCTGCATCAGCGCCATCGACACCATCGGCTTGACGGTGGAGCCGGGCGGGTAGAGGCCTTTGAGCACCTTGTTGCGCAGCGGTACGCGTTCGTCCTCGCGCAGCATCGCATATTCCACCCCGCCGATCCCGTCGGAAAAGGAGTTGGGATCGAAGCTTGGCATTGAAGCCATGCAGAGCAGGTCGCCCGAGCGGCAGTCCATCACCACCACCGAGCCGCTTTCGAGCCCGATGCGGCGCGCGGCATAGTCCTGCAGCGGACCGTCGATGGTGAGGCGCACCGGTTGCCCCTGCACATCCTCGCGGGTTTCGAGGTCGCGGATGATTCGGCCGCTGGCGGTCACCTCCACCCGCCGCGCGCCGGGAACGCCGCGCAGATTTGTCTCGAACTGCTTTTCGAGGCCGTCCTTGCCGATCTTGTAGCCCGGCGTGACGAGCAGCGGATTGGGGTCTTTCTCGAACTCCTCCGCCGAAGCGGGGCCGACATAGCCGATCAGGTGGCCGACGCTCGACGCTGTCGGATAGAAGCGCGAAAAACCGCGCTGAGGCACCACGCCCTGCAGATCAGGGAGGCGCACGCTGACGGCTGCGAATTGTTCGAAGTCGAGGCCGCTTGCCACCTCGACCGGCTGAAACCCGCGCCCCTCGGCGACCTTGGCCTTGATATCGGCGACCCGCGCCGCCTCGAGCCCGAGCAGGGTGCCGAGCCGGTCGATCGTGCCTTCGGCATCGACCAGCCGTTCGGGAATGATATCGACCCGGAAATCGGCGCGGTTCGAGGCGAGCGGGGCACCATCGCGATCAAGGATCCATCCGCGCCGCGGCGGGACCAGCGTTAGATTGACGCGGTTGCTCTCGGATTCGAGCCGGTATTTCTCGTTCTCGGCAATCGCTAGATAGGCGAGGCGCCCGGCCAGCAACACGCCGATCCCGCCCTGGACTGTGCCGATCAGCACCGACCGCCGCTCGAACATGTCACGCAGGATCGAGGCGTTGATGACCTTTGCAGGGCGCTGCGACCCCTTGCCGCGCAGGAACGGTAACTTCACCCGATCCTCCGCGCGCGGGCGAGCCGGAATTGATCAAGGCTGGCTACCATGCGCGCCAGTATCGGGTAGAGCAGCACCGACAGCAAGGCCTGCGGCAAGGCTACCACCAGCAGGTCAGGCGTCACCGTTGCGCCCGACAGCATGATGGCCGCGAGCCATACCAGCAGAGCGGCGAGCCCAGCGGTGAACCAGTCCTGCCAGAACCCGCGCCAGGGAAAGCGCGTCTCGATCAGTTCGATCGCAATCAACGCTAGCGACCATAGCAGCACCGCGCTGCCGAAAGGTTGCCCGCTGAACAGATCGTCGAACGCGCCGAGCGGCGCTCCGGCCCAGAGCGGCAGCAGGCCCGGCCGCACCATCCGCCATGCCAGCAGCATCAGCAGGCCAAGCTGCGGCATCAGCGGCATCACATCGGCGATCAGCAGCACTGGCAGCAGCGATCCGAGCATGATCGAAAGCCACGGCACGCTGCCGGCGCGAAGCGGCGACTGGGTGCGATTGAAGCGGCTGCCATAGGGATCGGAGCGGGCGTTCGGATTTAGCCGCTCCATCATTCGCGGCCCCCTGAGGGCGCGGGCGCGGGCGCGGGCGCTGGCGCGGACGCGGGTTCGGGAGAGGGCGATGGGGTCGGAGCCGTGGCTGGAGTGTTTGCTGGGGCCGTTGCCTCGGCACCAGCATCGAGCGGGGTACGGGGCCCGGCCAGCGCGGCGACTGCTTCGGGCTGATAGATCGGTTCGACCGCAACAAATCCGGTGGCGGAAGGCTCTGCTACCAGCCGCCCAATGCCGCCATCAGGCGTGATCTTGGTGATGATCGCCACCGCAACGCCGGGGCGGTAATAGCCGCCTGCGCCGCTGGTCACCATCAGGTCGCCCGGCTTGAGAGGATTGATCCCGAGATTGACCAGTCGCACCCGCAACACCCCGTCACCGCGACCTTCCGCAAAGGCGACGACATCGCCCTTGGCGCGGCGCACCGGCAGCACGCTTTCGCTATCGGTCAGCAGCAGCACGCGCGCCGAGTTGCGTCCGGTTTCAAGCACCCGGCCGATGACCCCGCGATCTGAGACCACCGGCATCCCCGCGTCCACGCCACTGAGGCGCCCTGCCCCAAGATAGGCAAAACGCCGGCCGCTGGTCGCCGTGGAGCCGACCAGCCGCGCCACCACGACCGGCTTGATGTCCTTGTCGTTAAGGCCGAGCAGCGCCTTGAGCCGCAGGTTCTCTGCCCGGATCGCCTCCGCCTCGGCAAGGCGGATGCGGGCGAGCTCCATTTCCTCGCGCAGGGCGGCATTCTGGCTGCCCGCACGGAAATAGCCGGCGATCCCGCTCAGCAGGCTTTGCTGACCGTTGCGCGCCGCCGCTGTCGCTTGCCCGGCCGGGGCGACCGCATCGCTCGCCACGCCGCGCAAAGGCGCAAACGCATCGGGCTGCCGCAGCGATAGCAGCAGCAGCCCGAGGCCCATCAGTGCTCCGATACCTGCGAGCAGGTAGCCGGTGAACACCGAGAATTGTGCCTTCTTCGAGAAGCCCGACCGTCGAGCTGAAGGCGGCGCCATGGCGGAAAGTCCCCTACTGCCTGATCCCGGGCCGAGACTGATGCGGCTTATGCCGTCATCAGCACGCCGCGATAGATCGGGTCTTCCATGGCCCTACCGGTGCCGATGGCGACGCAGGTAAGCGGATCCTCGGCGACCGAGACCGGCAACCCGGTTTCCTCGCGCAAGTGTTCGTCCAGACGGCGGATCAGCGCCCCGCCGCCGGTGAGCACAATGCCCTGATCAACGATGTCGGCGGCCAGTTCCGGCGCGGTGTTTTCAAGCGCGATACGCACGCCTTCGACAATCGCGCCGATCGGCTCGGACAGCGCTTCTGCGACATGCGCCTGGTTGATGGTGATTTCCTTGGGCACGCCGTTGACCAGATCGCGGCCCTTCAAGGTGATGATCTCGCCCACGCCGTCTTCGGGGATCATGGCGGTGCCGTAATCCTTCTTGATCCGCTCGGCGGTGGCATCGCCGATCAACAGATTGTGGTGACGGCGCACATAGCTGACGATGGCTTCGTCCATCTTGTCACCGCCGGTGCGCACCGAGGTGGTGTAGGCAAGACCGCGCAAGCTGAGCACCGCGACTTCTGTGGTGCCGCCGCCGATGTCGACGACCATCGAGCCGACCGGCTCGGTCACGGGCATATCGGCGCCGATGGCTGCGGCCATGGGCTCGAGGATCAGGTGCACTTCGGACGCGCCTGCATTCGAGGCGGCATCGCGGATCGCGCGCTTTTCGACCGAGGTCGAGCCCGAGGGCACGCAGATCACGATTTCGGGGTAGCGGAACAGGTTGCGCTTGCCGTGCACCTTGCGGATAAAGTGCTTGATCATCTCTTCGGCGATTTCGATATCGGCGATTACGCCGTCACGCAGCGGGCGGATCGCCTCGATGCTGTCGGGGGTCTTGCCCATCATCAGTTTGGCATCATCGCCCACTGCCTTGACCCGCTTGATCCCGTTAATCGTCTCGATTGCGACCACCGAGGGTTCGTTGAGCACGATCCCTTGATCCTGCACATAAACAAGGGTGTTGGCGGTGCCGAGGTCGATCGCCATGTTTTGCGAGCCGAACTTGAAGAGATTGGACAGGAAGCTCATGGTTTTTGGTGTTCCAGTGGAGGCGGGGCAAGTCTTCGGGATGGATATGGGGAGGGCCGTAGCGGATTTCGACCCGGATATGACATTAAGCGCTGCGCCTAGCGAATCCGCGCGCAAAACACCAAAATAATTCTGGGTGTGCTTGGTGATTTCTGGGGGCTTCCCCTCGAATTTGCGACCGCTGACAGCTAGCGTGCGACAAATGCCCGAAATCCGCCGCCTGCAGTCAGCTCTGGTGAACCGCATTGCCGCGGGCGAGTTGGTAGAACGTCCTGCTGCGGCATTGAAGGAGCTGGACGAGAACGCGATTGACGCAGGCGCTCGGCGAATCGGCGTGGTGTTGGCCGAAGGCGGGCTTGCGCGGATCGAGGTGGTCGATGATGGCTGCGGCATGGGGCCTGCAGCGATAGGTCTGGCGCTCGAACGGCATGCCACCTCCAAGCTTCCTGATTCTCTGATCGGCCCCGAAGGCGCGATCGAGCTGGTCACGACCTTGGGTTTTCGCGGCGAGGCTTTGCCAAGTATCGCCAGCGTCGCACGGCTGACCATCGAAAGCCGCGAGGCTGCCAGTGCCGAGGGCTGGCGACGGGTGGTCGATCACGGCGCGCTGCTGGCCGACGAACCCGCGGCGCTCCCGCCGGGCACCCGCGTGCGGGTCGAGGAACTGTTCGCCAAGGTGCCCGCGCGCCGCAAGTTCCTGCGCACCGCCCGCAGCGAATATGCCGCCTGCCTCGATGTGGTGCGCCGCCTTGCCATGGCGCGGCCCGATATCGCCTTTACGCTGGAAACGCTGAGCGTATTCGGGGGCGAGGGGGGCAGGCGCACCGTCCTCAACCTGCAAGCCGGCGAGGAACTCGCGACCCGCGTCGCCCGGATCATTGCGCATGAATTGAAGGACAATTCCGTCCCCATCGCAATGGAACGCGACACACCGCACGGGATAATGCGGCTCATCGGCGTGGCGGGGCTGCCGACCTGGAACCGCGGCGTCGCCGATCACCAGTATTTGTTCGTCAACGGCCGACCGGTGAAGGACCGGCTGTTGGTGGGCGCCGTGCGCGGGGCCTATGCCGATATGCTCGCCCGCGATCGCCACGCGGTGCTGGCGCTGTTCCTCGACCTGCCGCCGCAGGATGTCGATGTGAACGTCCACCCGGCCAAGACCGAGGTGCGCTTTCGCGATAACGCCGGGGTGCGCGGGTTTATCGTCTCGGGATTGCGGCAGGCGCTGGCGACGGGGGACCGCCGCTCTGCGCAGGGGCCGGACCGCGCGGCGATGCAAAGGTGGGTGAGCGAGCCGGTCAATCCCGATCCCGCGCCTACAGCACCGATGATCGACAGCATCTTCACGGGCCGCGACTGGAGCGCGCAGCATCCCCGCCTTGGCGAAGCGCGTCCCGCATGGACTGCTCCTCTGGCGGAACCGCAAGGCCGCGCCGAGGAAGCCGCGCCGCTTCCCGAAAGCGCCCAGCAATACCCCCTCGGCATTGCGCGTGGCCAAGTTGCGAACACCTATATCGTCGCAGAATCCGCCGATGGCCTGGTGCTGGTCGATCAACACGCTGCGCATGAACGCCTCGTGCTCGAGCGCCTGCGCGGTGCCGGGGCGGACCAGGCCAACCGCCGCAGCCAGGCCCTGCTGGTGCCCGATGTGGTCGAACTCGACGAGGTCGATTGCGACCGCTTGGAGGACGCGGCGGAAGGGCTGGCGCGCTACGGCCTCGTGATCGAACGCTTCGGGCCAGCTGCGATGCTGGTCCGCGCACTCCCCGCCGCGCTGCCACGCGCCGACAGCACCGCGCTGCTGCGCGACCTCGCCGACGACATCGCCAAGCATGGGCGTCAGGAAGACAGCGGCGCGCTGCTGCTGGCCGAGCGGCTCGAACTGGTGCTGGCGACCATGGCCTGCCACGGTTCGGTGCGGGCCGGCCGCACGCTCAGCGTTGCCGAGATGAACGCGCTGCTGCGCGAGATGGAAGCGACCCCGCGCTCAGGCCAGTGCAATCACGGCCGGCCAACGTGGGTAAAGCTGTCGATGGAGGATGTCGAGAAGCTGTTCGGGCGGCACTAGCGCCGCAGCGCCGCGCTCGCATCCGCCAGCTTCCCATCCGCCTCCGCATCCTCGGGCAACCCCGTTACCGCGCGCAGCAGGGCAGCGACTGCGACATTGTCGAATACCTCCAGCTTGGCGCCTTTAGCAAAAGCAGGGCCGTGGGCGATGAACAGCGCCAGCATTTCAGGGTCGGCATTGTCATAGCCATGCGCGCCGCCTTCGATCGGGGTGGGCGGCGGGCCGGGCGCGATGATCCAGCCGGGCTCGGCGATGCAGATGATCGCCGCGACCCGCGGATGCTTATCGTAGGCGTGGCGCGCCGGGAGGTTCTCCTTGCACGCGCAGGTCATGTGCTCGTGCGGCACCAGCAGCGCCTGCGCCACGCGGTCATCGGTGCCCGTGACCGGCTCGATCGCGGCATAGGGCCCACCGGTGATCAGCTGATAGCTCGCCCGGTCGATCACCGGATCGAGCTGGATCAGCCGCTCCGAACTCACCTCCCGCATCGCGTGATCGGCGACGATCACGAGGTTCGCCGTGATCCCAAGCGCGGCCATCCCGTCGACCAGCTCGCCGACCTGCGCATCGACCTCGGCCAGCGCGGCGTTCACTTCCGCGCTGTCGGGGCCGAAGCGGTGGCCGGCGGTGTCGACCGTATCGAAATAGAGCGTCACGAAGGCCGGACGGATCGCGGCGGGGCGGCGCATCCAGTCGAGCACGGTGTTGACGTGTTGCACGTTGCTGACGGCCTGATCATAGCGCAGCCAGTCGCTCGGGCGCACGCCGCAGATCGCGACTTCGCTGCCCGGCCAGAACATCGTGGCGGAGCGGATCCTGGCCTTCTCGGCGGTGATCTACAAGGGCTTGGCCTCCTCCCACCAGAAGGAATCGAGCGCCTGCAGGTTGTTGCCAAGCCCGAACATCAGACCCGGACGGCGCGGGTCCATCATCGAATTGTCGGCAATGCCGCTGCGATCGGGCCGCTTGCTGGTGGCAAGCGTGTAGAAATTGGGGAAGGTCTTGGTCGGGAAACTCGGTTGCATCGGCCCGCTCGCGCCCGCAGCGGCGAGCGCCGATTGGCGCGGGGTGATGCCGCGTTCCAGATAATCTCCCCCAAACCCGTCAATCCCGACCAGCAAGGTGACGGGGCGGGGATTGTCCTGCGCGGCGAGCCCGGCGGGCAGGAACAGGAGGGCGAGGAGGACCAGGATCTTGCGCATGGGCCAGAGCCTAAATCCGGCGCACGACAATTGCGAGACGGCGGCGCTCAGACGTTGAACTTGAACAGCAGGATATCCCCGTCCTGCACCACATATTCCTTGCCTTCCTGCCGCAGCTTGCCCGCGTCCTTCGCGCCGGCTTCGCCGCCCAGCGCGACATAGTCGTCATAGGCAATCGTCTCGGCGCGGATGAAGCCGCGTTCGAAGTCGGTGTGGATCTCGCCTGCCGCTTGCGGAGCCTTGGCGCCATCGGGGAAGGTCCATGCGCGCGCTTCCTTGGGGCCGACGGTGAAGAAGGTCTTGAGGCCCAGAAGCTTGTATCCGGCGCGGATCACGCGGGCGAGGCCGCTTTCGGTGAGGCCGAGAGCTTCGAGGAATTCGCCGCGGTCTTCCACCGGCATCGTCACCAGATCGGCCTCGATCGCAGCGGAGACGACGACCGCCTGCGCGCCCTCGGCTGCCGCCTTGGCGAACACCTTGGCCGACAGCTCGTTGCCTTCCGCGGCGTCTTCCTCGGCGACGTTGCACACGTAAAGCACCGGCTTGGCGGTGAGCAGCTGCGCCTGCTTGAACAATCGCTCCTCCTCGTCATCGGCGGGCACGGTCAGGCGCGCGGGCTTGCCGTCGCGCAGCAGCGCCAGCGCTTGCCCGCGCACGCTCGCCCTGGCCTTGGAGTCCGTGTCGCCCGCCGCCCCGCGCTTGGCCGCAGCCGGCACGCGCTTTTCGAGGCTTTCGAGATCGGACAGCATCAGCTCGGTCTCGACCACTTCAGCATCCGCGATGGGATCGACCTTGTTGGCGACATGCTGGATATCGCCATCCTCAAAGCATCGCAGCACATGGACGACGGCGTCGACCTCGCGGATGTTTCCGAGGACCTGGTTGCCGAGGCCTTCGCCCTTGCTCGCGCCCTTCACAAGGCCGGCGATATCGACAAAGCCAAGCTGGGTTTCGATGGTCTTGGCGCTCTTGCCGATGGCGGCGATGGTTTGCAGCCGCTCGTCCGGCACCGCGACCTGCCCGACATTGGGCTCGATCGTGCAGAACGGATAATTCGCGGCTTGGGCCGCCTGCGTCTCGGTGAGCGCATTGAACAAGGTCGACTTGCCGACATTGGGCAGGCCGACAATCCCGCAACGGAAACCCATGATGATTGTCTCTTGATAAGCTGGAAAGCGCCGCCTTTAGCGAGCGCGCCCGCAGATGGCTAGAGCGTCAGCTGTCGTGCACCGCGCGGATCAGCGGGCCGTAGGGCGAATTGCCGAGCCAGTCGGTCTGCACCTTGGCGGTCAGGGCGTTGATCGGCGCCTGTGGCTTGTTGCCGGGCGACACGGGCAGGCGCAGCGGGCGGGTGCCGGGGGGCTGGGCGATCAGCGCGGCGATGGCGCGCGCCACGTCCATCGGATCATTGGTGCGGCCCGAGCCGCCCTCCTGCCCCATCTGCGAAACCTGCCGCGGATAGCCCTCGGAATGCACCGCCATCGAGCGTTCCTTCAGGGCGGCGGAATAGGCGTTGCGGTTGACCCACACCTTGGTAGGATATCCCCCCGGCTCGATGACCGTGACATCGATCTGGTGCGGCACCAGCTCGTAGGCGAGCTGCTCGCTCATCGCTTCAAGCGCGAATTTGGTGGCCGAGTAATGGCCCGAATAGGGCACGATCACGCGGCCCAGCTGGCTCGAGATCTGGATGATCTGCCCGCTTCCCTTGGCCCGCATCCCCGGCAGCACCGCGCGCGCCATTCGGTGCGGGCCGAACACATTGGTGTCGAAGATCAGGCGGGTGGCCTCCATGTCCTGCACCTCGACCGGCGAGGTGATCCC
>JBKDUW010000248.1:0-7369 GCA_046339235.1 Erythrobacteraceae bacterium
GGTCAGGCCATAGACGCAGCAGGCCGAGCCCGACAGCACGGTGGCAGTGCGGCGCATCCGCAGCCCGACGCGCAGCGAACCGAAGGCCGGGCACATGCTCTGCGGCTGATCGTGTGGTCCGGCCTCGGGCGCGAGCGGATAGTCGGCGGCGTATTGATCGAGAATGTCGCTTTTGCCGGCAGCGCGCGCGGCCTCGCGCATCGTGTCCTTCGAGGCGCAGGCGCCGCCGCCATCGCCTGCCACGCCGGGATCGAGCTCGATCCGGTCAGCGGCGCGCTTGGGGGCAAAGGCGTTATGGTCGCTCATGCTTCGTCGTAAACCACTTCGAGCGTGGGGCGGACTTCGAACACGCCGCCGCGCATGTCGGCCTGCGTCGCGGGCACCAGTTGGACATTGCCGCCGGTCACATCAGCGCTGAACAGGCCGAGCAAGCCGTCCTGGGTCAGCGGGTTGGGGCGCACCGGGGGCGCTTCGGCGACATTGATCGCGAGGTCCTCGAACAGGCTCGCCCATTCGCCGCCGGGGATGCCGATGATCTGGTAATTGGCGCTCTTGCGGCGGATATCCTCGTTGGCGGGGATCGCGGTGAGCACCGGAATGCCAACCGCTTCGGCGAAGGCCTTGGCCTCGCCCGTGCCATCATCCTTGTTGATGATCATGCCCGCCACGCCGACATTGCCGCCCATCTTGCGGAAATACTCGACCGCCTGGCAGACATTGTTGGCGACATAGAGCGATTGCAGGTCGTTCGAGCCGACCACGATCACCTTCTGGCACATGTCGCGGGCGATCGGCAGGCCGAACCCGCCGCACACCACGTCGCCGAGGAAATCGAGCAACACATAATCGAAGCCCCAGTCATGGAAGCCGAGCTTCTCGAGCGTTTCGAACCCGTGGATGATGCCGCGACCGCCGCAGCCGCGCCCGACTTCGGGGCCGCCGAGTTCCATCGCGAACACGCCGTCGCGCTGGAAGCACACATCCTCGATGCGAACTTCCTCGCCTGCCAGTTTCTTGCGCGACGAGGTTTCGATGATCGAAGGCGTGGCCTTGCCGCCGAACAGCAGGCTGGTGGTGTCGCTCTTGGGATCGCAGCCGATCAGCAGCACGCGCTTGCCTTGCTGCGCCATCATATAGCTCAGATTGGCGAGCGCGAAGCTCTTGCCCGAACCGCCCTTGCCGTAGATCGCGATGATCTGCGTTTCCTTGGTCACCTCGCCGGTGTGAACCGGATCGGGTTCCTGGTTCGCTTCATCGCGCAAGGCAGCAGTCTGGGTGTCGAGAACGGACATCAACAATCACTCCAATCGAGAACCATCTTGAGACAATCGGGATCGGTGAACGCCTGAGGATAGGCCTGGCACGCTTCCGCTGCCGGACGGCGGTTGGTGACAAGGCCTTTGAGATCCAGCCGACCGCATTCGATCAGCGCGCGGGTTTCAGCCAGATCGCCGGGCTGCCATTCGGCCGCCACGCGGAAGTGCGCTTCCTTCATGAAGGCCGCCGGGAAGGCGAAGCTGACCCGCTCGGAATAGAACCCGGCAAGCACGATCTCGCCGCCTTTGGCGAGGCGCTGCACCAGCGTATCGATCAGGCCGGCGTCGCCGCTGGCATCATAGATCGCGTGATAATCGCGGCGCTCGTCCTCGTTCGGGTCGATCGCGTTGTAACCATCGGCACCGGCGCGGCGGGCGGGGTTGGTTTCCCACACCGTGGGCACCTTTCCGCCCAGCGCCAATGTCAGGCGGGCGAGCAGGCGGCCGAGAACGCCGTGCCCGATGATCAGATCGGGCAGCGCGTCGCGGTGATGGAAGCCGCCCTTGATGGCATGGAGCGCGGTGGCCGCCAGCGCGCACAGCACGCCGGAATCGCCGAGATGCTCGGGGATCGGCAGGGCGCGGGCGGAAGGCACGATCACGCGGCGAGCCGTTCCGCCAAACAATCCGCGGGCATCGGTGTAGCAATTGGCACCGGGCACAAACACCCAGTCGCCGACGCGGCCGCGGGCTTCGAGGCCGGCATCGATGATCCGGCCGACCGATTCGTAGCCGGGGACGAGCGGATAGCCGAGGCCGGGGAAGGGCGGCATCCGCCCGGTCCACAGCAGCTTCTCGGTGCCGGTGCTGATCCCGCTCCAGGCGATCTCGACCACGACATCTGCAGCCTCCAACGGCTTCATCTCGAGCGACCGCAGCGCGAGGCGCTCCGGTGCTTCAAGAATGACTGCCAGCGTGTCCATCTTTGTCGCTCTCCCGACGGATTCTCGAGGATGAAAACATCGACTCGAAAGCTCCGTTGATCCGTTCTCCCGAGTGTTTGCTACGCTTTACGTTTTAGACTGTCAAATTTTATGGACAAGTTTCCCTCAGGCCTGTGCGATTATGACACTTGCGTTGACCGGTTGCGCAGTTGCGACGACCCGAGCGTCGGCAAACCCGGCTTGCGTCAGCATGGCGATGATTTCGGCCGGGCTGCGCGGGCGTCCGGAGCCCATTGCCCAAAGGTAGAGCCCGAAAAACGCCTCCCCCATCGGCTCGGCCCCGGGGACTTGTGCCATCGGTTCGGCAATCAACAGCTGCGCGCCGGGCGCGAGGCTGGCGCGGATATTGGCGAGTAGGGATTGCGCGGGCGTGTCGTCGTGATCGTGCAGAATCCGGATCAAGGACACCATGTCGTAGCCTTGCGGAATGGAATCCTTGAAGAAATTGCCAGGATGTGCGGTCACGCGCGCAGGCCCGACGGCCTCTGCGAGGATCGGGCCGCCGGTCTCCACCACTTCGGGCAGATCGAACAGTCCGAGTTGGAGGTGCGGCCAGGCGGCGCCGACGTGGGTCAGGAACGCCCCGTGTCCGCCGCCGACATCGAGCAGGCGGGTGACATTGCGGAATGACACCGCAGCCAGCACCTCGTCGGCCACGAAATGCTGTGAGGCGGCCATAAGTTGTGAATATTCAGCGGTTTGTTCCCCGCGCTCGCCCGCACCATGCAGCGCGCCGGCATAGGTCCAGTAGCGCGACAGCGCGGTCGCCTCGCGCCGGTCGGCCCGCAGCAGCGCCATCGGATCAGCGAGATCGGCGTAAAGCAGGCGGTGATGGCGCACCATCGCCTGCACCCCGGCATTGGTAGCAAACACCGCGCCCTGTTCGCCCAGCATCCAGCTGTCCGGTGCGGCCTCTTCCGACAGCATCAGCGCCCGCCCGGCGCGCAGCAGCGTGAGTGCGGCCGCCTCGCTCAGCGCCATGCGCGGCGCGATGGTGGCCACGGGCAGGGGGCCGTCCTGCAGAATGTCGAACAGCCCGCCCTCCACATAGGCGCGCAGCACCTGCGAATAGGCAAAGCCCGCGAGCAGATCGAATGCCGCATCGGCGCGGCTGCGCGCGATCCAGCGGATCAGCGGCAGGCGCGCGGCCCAGTGCTGGAAGCGGGGATTGGCGAACACGCGGTTGCGTCGCTTGATCCAGCCGGTCCGGATGGCGGCCTTGTCGATCACGGACGGAGTGTTTTACAGCGCATATGTCTAAACAATTGGACAGGGACGCGCGTAAGGTCAATGATAATCACGGGATGAAGGAAGGGGAGGACGGGCCATAGCGCGAGTCGTCGTCATCGGAGCCGGGATTGGCGGGCTGACCAGTGCTGCGCTGCTGGCGGCGCAGGGCCATGACGTCACGGTGTTCGAAAAGGAGGTCTGGGTGGGCGGCAAGGCACGCCGCGTGGACGTCGATGGCGCCGCAATCGATGGCGGGCCGACCGTGTTCACCTATCGCCAGGTGTTCGACGAGGTGTTCGCCGCCTGCGGGTCGCACCTCGAGGATCATGTCACCATCAACCGCGCCGAAGTGATCGCCCGCCATGCATGGGATGCGTCCGGCAGCCTCGATCTCTACGCCGATCCGCGCCGCAGCGAGGACGCCGTCGGCGCCTTTGCCGGAGCCGAGGCAGCGCGCGGCTACCGCGCCTTCCGCAAGGAGGCCGCACGCATCTTCGATGTGCTCGAAGATCCGTTCCTGCGCGGCGACAAGGCCTCCACCCCGCTGCCGATGATGTGGCGGATCGGGCCGTGGCGGATTGGCGATGCGCTCGCGATGCGCCCCTTCGACGGGATGTGGAACGCGCTTGGCAGCCACTTCAAGGACCAGCGCCTGCGCCAGCTGTTCGGGCGCTATGCCACCTATTGCGGCTCCTCGCCCTTCGCTGCGCCTGCCACGCTGATGCTGATCGCCGATGTCGAGGCGCGCGGGGTGTGGCTGATCGAGGGCGGGATCCATGCGCTCGCCAAGTCCATCGCGACGCTTGCGACACGACAGGGCGCGCGGGTGCGGACCGGTGCGCCGGTCGCGGAAATTGTCACCGCCAAGGGGCGCACCAGCGGCGTCAAGCTGGCGTCGGGCGAGGTGGTCGCGGCGGACCTCGTGATTTGCAACGGCGATCCGGCGGCGCTGGCGACGGGACGCTTCGGCGAGGGTGCCGCCCGCGCGGTGCCCGCGATCCCGCCCGCCAAACGCTCGCTTTCGGCGCTCGTCTGGTATGCGCACACGCGGACCGAAGGCTTTGAATTGAGTCACCACAACGTGTTCTTCTCGTCCGACTACGCGCGCGAGTTCCGCGAGATCGCCGCAGGCCAGCCGCCCGCCGATCCCACTGTCTATGTCTGCGCCATGGATCGCGGCGCCGGCGAACACGCGCCGCGCCCGCAGGGTCGCGAGCGCATCCAGATCATCGTCAACGCCCCCGCCAATGGAGACGTTCACCACTATTCGTCCGAGGAGAGAGAGCGATGCACCCGAACCATGATGGCCACGCTGAAACGCTGCGGCCTCGCGCTGGAGGATCCCTTACCGCATCAACTCATGACGCCGCAGGACTGGGAGGGACTGTTCCCGGCCACGGGGGGCGCGCTTTATGGGCGAGCGTCTCACGGCTGGGCAGCCTCTTTCCAGCGGCAAGGGCCGAAGACCCGGCTACCCGGTCTTTACTGCACGGGCGGAGCGACCCATCCGGCGGCTGGGGTGCCCATGGCAGCCTTGTCCGGGCAGCTGGCCGCGCGGGTGATCGCGAAGGACCTCGCTTCGACGAGGACATCCCCGCGGGCGGCTATTCCTGGTGGTATGTCGACGCGATCAGCGACGACGGGCAGCACGGGCTGACGATCATCGCCTTTCTGGGCTCGGTGTTCTCGCCCTATTACAAGAAGAGCGGGCGGGGCGATCCGCTCAACCATGCCTCGCTCAATGTCGCGCTTTATGGTCCGCAGCACCGCTGGGTGATGACCGAACGTGGCCGCGGCGCGGTGGCACGCGATGCCAGCAACCTCGAGATCGGGCCGAGCGCGGTGCACTGGGACGGCGAGGCGCTGACCATCGACATTGTCGAGGGCGACACGCGGCTGTTCGTGCCGTGGCAGCGGCCGGTGGTGGGGCGCGTGCGGGTGTTTCCCGAGGCGCTGAACCGCGTCGCCTTCGCGCTCGACGGGAAGGAAAGCCATATCTGGCACTGCCTCGCTCCGCGCGCGCGGATCGAGGTGGAGATACAGTCCCCCGGTATCAGCTGGAGCGGCAAGGCCTATCTCGATCACAACCGCGGGGCCGAGCCGCTGGAGAACGGCTTCAACACCTGGCACTGGTCACGTGCGCATCTGAAGGAGGGCGCGCTGGTGTGCTACGAAGGCGAGCGCGGCGATGGCTCGCTGTTTGCGAGCGCGCTGCGCTTCGATGCGCGGGGCGTGCCCGAGCCGGTCGATCTGCCGCCGATCGCGGCGCTCCCCGACAGCAAGTGGGGCATCACCCGCCGCACCCGTTCCGACATCGGCGTCGCCGAAGTGCGCCGCACGTGGGAGGACACCCCCTTCTACGCCCGCAGCGAACTCGCCTCGCTGTTCATGGGCGAGGAAGTGGTCGCGGTGCAGGAGAGCCTCGACATGCAGCGGTTCTCCTCGCGGCTGGTGCAGTTCATGCTACCCTACAGGATGCCCAGAAGAGCCCGCTAGGCCACAAGGCGCAAGGCGCGGCGCCCAGCGTCAGGGTTTCACCACCAGATTGCCCAGATGGCTGCCATCGAACAGCATCAGCAAGGCGTCCGGGAAATGCTCGACCCCGCTGACAACATGCTCTGGCAAGGTCAGCTTTCCGGCTCGCATCAGCGCGGAAATCTCAGCCATCGCGGCAGGATAGTCCGTCTCGTAATGGCTGACGACGAAGCCTTTCATTATCGCATTGCGCTCTGCCAGACGCAGGTAGAGTTTCGGCCCGCGCACATCATCGAGATTCTGGTACTGCGATATCGCCCCGCAAATCGCGATCCGTGCCCCGGCCGGCGCGAGATTATCGAGCACGATATCAAGCGTTTCGCCGCCAACATTATCAAAAAACACGTCAACGCCATCAGGGGCTGCATCGGCCAGTTGCTTGGCAAGATTGCCGCTTTTGTAATCGATTGCGACATCGGCGCCGAGCGTATCGACAAGGTAGCTGCATTTCACCGGGCCTCCGGCGATGCCGATGACGCGTGCGCCGCGCGCTTTGGCCAATTGCACCACGACCGAGCCAACCGCGCCCGCTGCCCCTGAAACGACAACGACATCGCCAGCCTTGACCTCGGCCACGCGGATCAGGCCGACCCATGCGGTGATGCCGCCCGTGACGTTCAGCGGCCCGGCAAAATCGCTTGGCGTCATGCCCGCTTGCACGCTGAGCTTGCGCAATCCTGCCGCAGGCACCAGCGCATGGGTTTGCGCTGACAACATGCCGTAAACCCAGTCTCCGACCGCCAGATCGGGGCTATGGGATGCGACAATCTGGCCGACCCCAAGCGCCGGAATGGTTTCTCCCAGCGCTGCCGTCTCGTGCATCCCTGCATCGCTCAGGGTCGTACGGATCCACGCATCGATCGATAGCGTATCGACCCTTGCCACGACGAATCCCGCCGCGACATCGCCAATGGCAACACTTTCTGTGCCGAAATCATCGCGTACCGGCATGCCCTCGGGACGGCGCTTGATGAAGACTCTGCGGTTTTGAAGTGCGATGACTTTGCTCCTGATAATCAATCGATTGGAGCGTGGGGAGCGATGCACCCGCGAACAATTGTCGATTTGACTAGCGGATCTTGCCGCAGATCGATGGCCGCGCCGGGATCAATCGGCATTTCGGACGGATGCGGCACGCAAGGCGCAATCGCAACGGCGGTTAGGCAGGCGGTTCGCTCTCGCGCTCGGCTGCCTCTTTCGCCGCGCGTTCGGCACGGGTTTTCTTCAGCATCCGGTCCATCTTGAGCCACTGCCACATCCCGACGCCGATCGCGAGGCCGTAGAACAGCACGATCTCGATCCAGCCCATGTTGCCCATGCTATGTGCTCCTAGCCGTGCTGCTT
>JBKDUW010000249.1:0-16476 GCA_046339235.1 Erythrobacteraceae bacterium
CCCGCCGCGCGGTGGGGCGCGCCCAAAGACCAACCCTATGGGCAGCGCGAATTCTGGGTGCGCGATCCGGACGGTAATCTGCTGACCTTCGGGCAGGGCATTGGCACCAATGCCGGGCATTGGGATTACCGGAAATGACCGATAACGATCTCGCTCTCGCCCTGCGCCTCGCCGACCTGGCCGGTGCCGCGATCCGTCCGCTGTTCCGGGGCCAGTGGAGCGAAGAGAAGAAGGCCGACCGCAGCTTCGTCACCGAAGCCGACCGTGCCGCCGAGGCCGCGATGCGGCGGCTGATCGAAGCCGAATTGCCGCGCGACGGGATCATCGGCGAGGAATATGGCACCCGCAACGAAGGCGCAGGCCGCCAATGGGTGCTCGATCCGATCGACGGCACCACCAGCTTCATCGCCGGTCGCCCGATCTTCGGCACGCTGATCGCGCTGCTTCAGGACGGCTGGCCGGTGCTCGGCATCATCGACCAGCCGATTGCGGGCGAACGTTGGGTCGGGCGGATCGGCCGGCCGACCTTGTTCAACGGCGCGCCCGCGCAGGCCAAGCCGCTGAAGGAGCTCGGTGACGCCGTGCTCGCCACCACCAGCCCGCACCTGTTCACCAATGAAGAGGCCGACGCCTTCATGTCGGTCGCCAAGCAGGTGGCCGAAAAGAAGATCATCTACGGCGGCGACTGCTACAATTACGGGCTCGTGGCATCCGGCCATATCGACGTGGTGATCGAGGCGGGGCTCAAGCTCTATGATTACGCCGCGTTGGTCCCCGTGGTCGAAGGCGCGGGCGGGATCATGGCCGACTGGCAGGGCAACCCGCTCGATGCCGGCTCCGACGGCACGGTGATCGCACTGGGCGATCCGGCGCGGCTCGAGGACGTGCTCGAGGCGATGGTGTAGGGTCAAAACGCTTGCCTTTCGCGCCCCTCCCGCCTAACCGCGCGCACTTCACTGACGCGAATCAATCAGCCAGCCTGGCGACAAGGGCTGCCATGGCCGGTTCCGACGTGTCTCGACAAGGAGATGAAAATGCCCAAGCTGAAGACCAAGAGCGGTGTGAAGAAGCGCTTCAAAATCACCGCCACCGGCAAGGTCAAGCACGGCGTCGCTGGCAAGCGTCACCGCCTGATCAGCCACAATGCGAAGTATATCCGCACCAACCGGGGCACTTCGGTCCTGTCGGCCAATGATACGCCGACGATCAAGAAGTGGGCGCCCTACGGGCTCGATTGATGCGAAGGGCCTTGCGCCCCGCGTCCTCAAGATAAGGATATCCTGATATGCCTCGTATCAAACGCGGTGTTACCACCCGTACCAAGCACAAGCGGTTACTGGAACAGGCCAAGGGTTACCGCGGCCGCCGCAAGAACACCATCCGCGTCGCCCGCCAGGCGGTCGAGAAGGCCGGGCAATACGCCTACCGCGACCGCAAGGTGAAGAAGCGGACGTTCCGCGCCCTGTGGATCCAGCGCATCAACGCGGCTGTTCGCGTCGAAGGCCTGACCTATTCGCAGTTCATGCACGGCATCAAGCTGGCCGGCATCGAACTCGATCGCAAGGCGATGGCCGATCTTGCCATGAACGAAGGCGGCGCCTTCAAGTCGGTGATCGCTCAGGCGAAGGCTGCGCTTCCGGCGTAAGCTCGCGGCGGGGGCGACCCCCTTTGTAGAAATCCGTGACCAGTCTTGTAGATTTCCGCCATTTGCGCCATGAAATCGCGCATGGGGGAAAAACGAGACGTCATTCTGCCGGGCGCCAACACGGCGCCTTTGGCCTACCGGCTGACCGCCGAATTCCGCGAGCCGCCCGCGCTGTTCGAGGGCTGCTTCACGACATTCTATCACCTGTCGCTCGACATCGGCCCGGATGGGGTCGCGCCGGACGCGCGGTTGACCGATTACCTCCAGCCCGAATGGGCCAATATCCGCTTTTTCTGCGGCAGCACGCCCGATGCCGCGATCGGCCCTGCCCGGGTGACCGATGCGCGCTATGTCGGCACCGGGCCAAGCTCGCTGCCGTGCCGGTTTACCCTCGGCCCGGTGCGGATGTGGGGGATAGGCTTCATGCCGCTGGGCTTGGCGCGGTTCTTCGATGCCGATGCGAGCGCCTGCGCCAACCTGATCTGCGATGGTGCAGCGCACCCGGTGTTCGCCCGCTTTGCCGGGCTCACCGATGTGCTGTGCGATCCCGAGGCCACGCCCGACGAGCAATATGATACGATTGTCGCTACCATGGGCCAGGCGATGCGCCCGACCCGCGACGATGCCCGGATCCGCCGGATCAATGCCGAGCTGGTCGGCGGCGAGCACCTCTCGGTGCACGATCTTGCTGATGCCTGCGCGATGAGCATACGCACGCTGGAGCGGATGTGCATGCGCTATTTCGGGTTCTCGCCCAAGCTGCTGATGCGGCGCCAGCGCTTCATGCGCAGCCTCACCAGTTTCATGCTCCAGCGCGGCAGCCGCTGGACCGAGGCGATGGACGGCGATTATCACGATCAGGCGCAGTTCACCCGCGAGTTCCGCGAATTCATGACCATGAACCCGAGCGAATATGCCGCGCTTGATCACCCGATCCTGACCTCGTTTATGGAGGCGCGCGCGCGGATATGGGGCAGTGCGGCCCAAACGCTCGATCCCCCGTCGGAGGCTTCCTGAAGCGGGACAGGGACGCATAATCCCTCAGGTTTCCGCCAAAGGGATTGCAGGCATATGGCCTCACAGCGCATGACAGCGGTGCGGATCACGATGCAAGGGGGACGGTCAGGCGATGCATGCAGCTTGGGGCAGTTCGGTGAACTTGCGCTTCACTCTGCCGGCGGCACACTTGCGGCCCTATGTGACCACCTACTACGCCACCGACGCAGTGTGTTCCCCGTGTGAGCCGTGGCTGGAGGATTACCTCCACCCCGAATGGGCCAACCTGCGGTTCCTTGGCGGCACCGAGGCGCAATCACTGATCGGTCCGGGCGAACCGCAGCCGTCCCCGGCATTCACCGTCACCGGCCCCACCAGCCGCGCGGCGCGCTTTCGCCTGCAATCGGGCCGGTGCTGGGGGGTTGGGCTGCTGCCAGCAGGCTGGGCGGCGTTGTTCGCGGCGCAGGCGGGTGATTATGCCGACCGCATCGTTGACGGGCTGGCGGATCCTGCCTTTGCCGCCTTCGCTCCGCTCGCGCATGCACTGGCGGCAAGCGATGGCGATCATGCTGCCGAACTGGCGCTGATCGAGGCGCATGTGGAGGTGCTGTTTGCCGCGGCCGAGCCGCCCGATCCGGCGATCGCCGCGCTGACCGAGGCGCTGCTCGATCCCGAGCTGGTGTCGGTGGCGCAGCTGGCTGAACAGATGGGGATGAATGTGCGCGCACTCGAGCGATTGTCGCGCCGCGCCTTCGGGTTTCCGCCCAAGCTGTTGCTGCGCCGCCAGCGGTTCCTGCGCAGCCTTGCGCGGTTCATGCTCGATCCCTCGCTCGGCTGGCTCGGGGCGCTTGATTGCCACTATCACGACCAGTCGCATTTCGTGCGCGATTTCCGGCGGTTCATGGGGATGAACCCCTCGGCCTATGCCAAGGCGGACAAGCCGATCCTGGTCGCTGCGGCGCGCGGGCGGATGGCGATTGCGGGCGAGGCGGTGCAGGGCTTGCACCGTGCGCCGTGTGACGCGGCGGCGGTCTAGGCCCGTCCCGCCACAGGTGCTTTGCAAATGCTGCGATTTGCCGCTAGCGGACGCGCGCACCTTTCCGCTTGCACTACACCACAGGCCATGACCGACATCACCACCCAGACACAGGCCGCGCTGGCCGCGATTGCCGAGGCAGCTTCGCTCGATGCGCTCGAGGACCAGCGATTGGACGCGCTCGGCAAAAAGGGCTGGGTCAGCCTCGCCCTCAAGACGCTCGGCGGCATGAGCCCGGACGAACGCACCGCTGCCGCGCCCGCGATCCAGTCGGCCCGCGCGGCCATTGCTGAGGCGCTTGATGCCAAGAAAGCCGCGCTCGAGGCCGCCGAACTCGAAGCCCAGATGGCGCGCGAGACCATCGACCTGACGCTTCCCGCAGCGGCCGCGCCCAAGGGTTCGGTGCATCCTGTCAGCCAGGTGATGGACGAACTCGCCGAGATTTTCGCCGACCTGGGCTTCGCGGTGGCGACCGGGCCGGAGATCGAGGACGACTGGCACAATTTCACCGCGCTCAACATGGATGAGACCCACCCCGCGCGGGCGATGCACGATACGTTCTATTTCCCCGATCACACGCCAGAGGGCCGCGAGATTCTCCTGCGCACGCATACCTCGCCAGTGCAGATCCGCGCGATGCTGGCGCAGGGCGCGCCGATCCGCATCATCGCGCCGGGCCGCGTCTATCGCTCGGACAGCGACGCGACCCACACGCCGATGTTCCATCAGGTCGAAGGCTTGGTGATCGACAAGGACATCCACTTGGGCCATCTGAAGTGGACGCTGGAGACCTTCTTTAAGGCATTCTTCGAGCGTGAGGACATCGTGCTGCGCCTGCGCCCGTCCTACTTCCCCTTCACCGAGCCGAGCGTCGAAGTCGATGTCGGCTACTCGAACGAAGGTGGCCGCAGGGTCGTCGGCGGGCACGGTGATGCGCTGGGCCATGCGTGGATGGAGATCGGCGGCAGCGGGATGGTGAATGACCGCGTGCTGGAGTTTGCAGGGCTTGATCCCAAGGAATGGCAGGGCTTTGCCTTCGGCCTCGGGATCGACCGGATCGCGATGCTCAAATACGGGATGAACGATCTACGCGCCTTCTTCGACGGCGATCCGCGCTGGCTGGCGCATTACGGCTTCTCGCCCTTCGATCAGCCGACTCTCTCCGCTGGTGTGGGAGCCAAGGCATGAAGTTCGCGCTGACCTGGCTCAAGGACTACCTCGAGACCACCGCCAACGTCGCTGAGATCTGCGATGCGCTGAATGCCATTGGCCTCGAGGTCGAGGGTGTCGAGGACCCGGCGGAGAAGCTGGCGGGCTTCCGCATCGCTCACGTGCTCACCGCCGCGCGCCACCCCGATGCCGACAAGCTGCAAGTGCTCACGGTTGATATCGGTGACGGCCAGCCTTTGCAGGTCGTTTGCGGCGCGCCCAATGCGCGGGCCGGGATGAAGGGCGTGCTTGGGCTTCCCGGCGCTGTGGTTCCGGCCAACGGCATGGTGCTGAGGAAGAGCGCGATCCGCGGGGTCGAGTCGAACGGCATGATGTGCTCCACGCGCGAGCTCGAACTGGGCGAGGATCACGACGGCATCATCGAATTGCCCGCTGACGCGCCGGTGGGGACGAGTTTTGCCGATTATTACGGCGCTGATCCGGTGATCGAGGTGGCGGTGACCCCTAACCGGCCCGATTGTATGGGCGTCTACGGCATCGCTCGCGACTTGGCGGCGAAGGGGCTGGGGACGCTGAAGCCGATCACCATGCCCGCCTTCACCGCCAGCGGCGCGTGTCCGGTCGAAATCCGCACAGACGATCCGAAAGGCTGTCCCGCTTTCTATGGCCGCGTCATCTCCGGCGTGACCAACGGCACCTCGCCCGACTGGCTGCAACAGCGGCTCAAGAGCGCAGGCCAGCGGCCGATTTCGCTGCTGGTCGATCTGACCAACTACCTGATGCTCGGCTTCGGCCGCCCGGCCCATGCCTATGACCTCGCCAAGCTTTCGGGCGCGGTGGTCGCGCGGCGCGCCAAGCACGGCGAAGAGGTGCTGGCGCTTAACGAGAAGACCTACACGCTCGACAGCGAAATGGTGGTAATCGCGGACGAGAGCCAAGTGCACGACATTGCAGGGATCATGGGCGGCGAGCATTCGGGCGTGTCGGAAGGAACCACCGACGTGCTGCTCGAAATTGCCTATTTCGATCCCGCCCGCATCGGCGCGACGGGCCGCAAGCTGGGACTGTCCTCGGATGCGCGTACGCGGTTTGAACGCGGGGTTGATCCCGAGTTTCTGGACGCTGGCCTCGATCTGCTCACCGGCCTGATCGTGGACCTTGCTGGCGGCACGCCGAGCGAGACCGAGCGCGCCGGCTCGCCACCGTCTGTGCCCAAGGTGATTGCATTCGATCCCGGTCTGACGCTCCGTCTCGGCGGGGTGGATGTGACTGGGGACGAGCAGAAGCGCATCCTCGAAAGCCTCGGCTTCAGCGTCGGCGCCGATTGGCAGGTGGTCTGCCCGCTGCGTCGCCGCGACATCGAAGGTCCGGCCGATCTGGTCGAGGAAGTCGTGCGCATCCACGGGCTCGACAAGGTAGCCAGCCTTGCTCTGCCGCGCACCGAAGGCGTCGCGCGCCCGACCGCCACGCCGCAGCAGAAGCTCGAGCGCGGGTTGCGCCGGGCGGCGGCGGCGAGCGGGCTCAACGAGGCGGTGACGTGGAGCTTCCTGCCCGAATGGGCCGCGGAGCATTTCGCCGATGAGGACCACGCCCTGTGGGTGCTCGCAAATCCGATCAGCGAAGACCTGAAGGCGATGCGCCCCGCGCTGCTCCCCGGCCTGTTGATGGCGGCCAAGCGTAACGCAAATCGCGGCGCGGCGTCCTCGCGGCTGTTCGAGATCGGGCGGCGCTATTTCCGTTCCGCCACCGGCCTCAGCGATGAAAAGCCGACACTTGGCATCGTGCTCGCGGGCGAGAAGGCCCCGCGCGGCTGGCAGACGGGCAAGGCCAAGCCGTTCGACGCCTATGACGCCAAGGCGCTGGCGCTCGAATTGCTCGAAGCCGCCGGCGCGCCGACACAATACCTGATGGTGATGGGCGAGGCTGGATCGCAGTTCCACCCCGGCCAGTCGGCCACCTTGCGGCTCGGCCCCAAGGTGGTGCTGGCGCGCTTTGGCATGGTGCATCCTGCAACGCTCAAGGCTTTCGACGTCGACGGGCCGATTGCGGCGGTCGAGCTGTTCCTCGACGCGATCCCGGCCAAGAAGGGCGCGGCTTTTGCGCGCCCCGGCTTCACCCCGCCTGCGCTGCAAGCCGTAACCCGCGACTTTGCCTTCCTTGTGTCGGCCACGCTGGCGGCGGGCGATCTGGTTCGCGCAGTGCAGGGTGCAGACAAGGCGGTGATCACCGGCGTGCGCGTGTTCGACGTGTTCGCGGGCGCAGGCGTGCCGCAGGGCCACAAATCGCTCGCGCTCGAAGTCACGCTCCAGCCGGGCGAGGCCAGCTTCAAGGACGCCGAGCTGAAGGCGCTGACCGAGAAGGTGGTTGCTGCGGCTGCCAAGTTCGGGGCGGAACTGCGCGGCTAAGGCCAGCGCACAGGAAACACCATGACCTCCAATCGTCGCACCTTCGCGATCATCTCGCACCCTGACGCCGGGAAAACCACGCTTACGGAAAAGCTGCTGCTGCAAGGCGGCGCGATCCACTTGGCGGGCGAGGTCAAGGCGCGCGGGCAGGCGCGGCGCGCAAGGTCTGACTGGATGAAGATCGAGCAGCAGCGCGGGATTTCGGTCACGTCATCGGTGATGACCTTCGCTCGCGAAGGGATCACCTTCAACCTGCTCGACACGCCGGGCCACGAGGATTTCTCGGAAGATACCTACCGCACGCTGACGGCGGTGGATTCGGCGGTGATGGTGATCGACGCCGCGAAAGGCATCGAGCCTCAGACCCGCAAGCTGTTCGAAGTCTGCCGGTTGCGGTCTGTGCCGATCATCACCTTTGTCAACAAGGTCGACCGCGAGGGCCGCGATCCGTTCGAGACGCTCGACGAGGTCGCTGATATGCTGGCGCTCGATGTGTCCCCGCAGATGTGGCCGATCGGCATGGGCGGCGAGTTCGAGGGCATCCTCGATTTCGCCACCGGCACGGTCAGCCGCCCGGAAGGCGGGTCGCGCGAGTTCCTTGGCGCGCGTGACGCTGGAGCCGACATCCCCCAGCGCTTCGCCGACGAGATCGAGCTGGCGCGCGGCGGTTATCCGGAATTCGACCTCGAGGCCTTCCGCCACGGCGATCTCACCCCGGTCTATTTCGGATCGGCGCTGAAGAATTTCGGCGTCACCGAGTTGATCGACGCGATCGCCCGTTACGCGCCGCCGCCGCGTCCGCAGCCTGCCGGCGATGAGCAGATCAGCCCTGACCGCGACGAGGTGACCGGCTTCATCTTCAAGGTGCAGGCCAATATGGACCCCAACCACCGTGACCGGATCGCTTTCATGCGGCAGGTTTCGGGCACCTTCAAACGCGGCATGAAGCTCACCCCCTCAGGGCTGGGCAAGCCGATCGCGGTGCACTCGCCGATCCTGTTCTTCGCGCAGGACCGCGAGCTGGCCGATACCGCCGAAGCGGGCGACATCATCGGCATCCCCAACCACGGCACCTTGCGGGTGGGCGATACGCTCTCGGAGCGCAATCAGGTGCGCTTCACCGGCCTGCCCAACTTCGCGCCGGACATCCTGCGCCGCGTGCAATTGCGCGATCCGACCAAGACCAAGCAATTGCGCAAGGCCTTGGATGACCTTTCCGAGGAAGGCGTAATCCAGGTGTTCTATCCCGAGATCGGCTCGGCGCACATCGTCGGCGTCGTCGGCCAGTTGCAGCTGGAAGTGCTGATCAGTCGCTTGGAGGCCGAGTATAAGGTCGAAGCGGAGCTCGAACCCTCGCCCTTTGCCACCGCGCGCTGGATTAAGGGCGATGCCAAGACATTGGACGAATTCGCCAGCTTCAACCGCGCAAATGTGGCGCGCGACCGTGACGGCGACATGGTGTTCATGGCCAAGAGCCCGTGGGACGTCAGCTATCAGGTCGAGAAGAACCCGCAGCTGACCTTCTTGGCCACCAAGGAACGCTAGGCTTGCGGGACAGCGGGCTTCGCGGCATGGCAGGCACCATGCACGACACAGGCCCGACCTCCCAGACCTTCATCTCGCAGCGCCTTCGGCTCCACTATCTCGATTGGGGTGGCAGGGGTAAGCAGCCGCTGGTGCTGGTGCACGGCGGACGCGATCACGCGAGGAGCTGGGACTGGACCGCCGAGGCGCTGCGCGAGGATTACCACGTCATCGCCATGGACCACCGCGGGCACGGCGATAGCGATTGGGTCTCGGACGGGGTCTATTCGGCCGGTGACATGGTCTATGATCTGGCGCAGCTGATCCACCAGCTGGGCGTCGGCCCGGTGCGGATGGTGGCGCATTCGATGGGCGGCAATGTCGCGCTGCGCTATGCGGGCGCCTTTCCCGAGATGGTGACCAGGCTGGTGGCGATCGAAGGGCTGGGGCCGTCACCCGAATGGCGCGAGAAGCAGCGCAGCGTTCCCTATGCCGAGCGCCTCGCCGAATGGATCGAGAAGAAGCGCAAGGCCGCCGGGCGCACCCCGCGCAAGTATGAAAGCATCGAGGCCGCCTTCGCGCGGATGATCGAGGAGAACGCCTACCTCACCGAGGAACAGGCGCGTCACCTTACCGTCCACGGGGTCAACCGCAACGAGGACGGCACCTATAGCTGGAAGTTCGATCCGCATCTCAACGTCTGGCCGGTCGAGGATATTGGCGACGAGTTCATTGAAGCGCTGTGGGGCGCGATCACGTCTCCGACACTCTTGCTCTACGGCGCGGACAGCTGGGCCTCGAACCCGGCCAAGGACGGGCGGATCGCCCATTTCAAGACGGCGCAAGTGATCGAGTTCGAAAAGGCGGGTCACTGGCTCCACCACGATCAGTTTGACCGCTTCATCGCAACATTGCGCGATTTTCTCTGAGCGCTGAGAAGAGCGTCTGATGGCCGATTTCACCGAGGCGCTCACCGAAAAGCACATCGCGATGATCACCGCGCAGCCGGTGTTCTTCGTTGCGACTGCGGCGGGGGAGGGGCGGATCAACCTCAGCCCCAAGGGCTATGACGCCTTCCGCGTGCTGTCGCCGACGCGCGTCGCCTACCTCGATCTCGGCGGCTCGGGCAACGAGACCCACGCGCATCTCGCCGCCGATCAGGCCGATGCTGGCCGGCTCACGCTGATGTTCTGCAATTTCCAGCAGCCTGCGCTTATCCTGCGGATCTACGGGCGCGGGCGAGCGGTGCTGCCGCGGGATGCCGGGTGGGAGGCGCTCGCGGCGCATTTTACCTTGCTGCCCGGCACGCGCCAGATCTTCGATATCGCGGTGGAAAGCGTGCAGACGAGCTGCGGCTGGGGCGTGCCGTTCATGACGCTCGAGGGCGAGCGCGATACGCTGAAGAAGGCGCATCGCCAGGCCGATCCCGCGCAATGGGAGGCCAAGATGGCCAAGCGCACCCGCAGCATCGACGGCCTGCCAACCCGCCCCACCGATCGCTACGTCGGCGGCAGCGACGCCTGAAGCGGCACCCGATAAGCCGAAATCTGCCTAAATCATGACCAGATGATTAAAATCTAGCCAGAGATTCTTCCTCAGGTGCGAAGAAACTCTGCTGATTCTCTTGCGGCAGCCGCGTTACACAAATGTGGCACGCTTGTTGCAGCCTCACCCCTGCCGGACCGATCCGGTGCAACAGGGGGCTTCGATGAAGTTCATCATCGCCATCATCAAACCGTTCAAACTCGATGAGGTTCGTCAGGCGCTCAGCAATATGGGCATTGCCGGGATGACCGTCACCGAGGTCAAGGGGTTTGGCCGCCAGAAGGGCCAGACCGAAATCTACCGCGGGGCCGAATATTCCACCAATATGCTCCCCAAGGTGAAGCTCGAGATCGCCGCGAGCGACGATATCGCTGCGCAGGTGGTCGAAACGATTCAAGCGACCGCCAACACCGGAGCGATCGGCGACGGCAAGATCTTCGTGCTCGATCTTTCCTCTGCCACTCGCATCCGCACCGGCGAGTCCGGCGAAACCGCGCTGTAAGGGGACGAAATCAATGAAGCGTATTCTCTGCACCACTGCGGCGCTGGCGACGGGAGCGGTCATGCTGGCTTTCCCCGCGCTCGCCGCGCCAGTGGCCGAAGTCGCGGCTTCCGCGGCCGAAGCCGCACCTGCCGTGTTCACCCCCACTGCCGAGATGGTCAACAAGGGCGATGTCGCCTGGATGATGGTCTCGACCGCTTTCGTGCTGATGATGAGCGTTCCCGCGCTGGCGCTGTTCTATGGCGGCCTGGTGCGCGCCAAGAACATGCTGAGCGTGCTGATGCAGGTGCTCACCATCGTCTGCGTGGCGGCGCTGGTGTGGTTCGGCTGGGGCTATTCGCGGGCCTTCACTTCGACCGGCACGCCCGTCCCGACCGTCGTTGGGGGGCTCGACAAGGCATTCCTCGCCAATGTCAACGTCGGCACCTTCGCTGCAACCTTCTCGAACGGGGTCTACCTGCCCGAGCTGGTCTTCGTGATGTTCCAGATGACCTTTGCCTGCATCACGCCGGCGCTGATTGTCGGGGCTTTTGCCGAACGCATCAAGTTCACCTCGCTGATCATCTTTGTGGTCGCGTGGCTGACGCTCGCATATTTCCCGATCGCGCACATGGTGTGGTATTGGGCCGGTCCGGACTTCCTGCACACTTCGCCCACTGACATGGGCCTGCTGTGGGGGTGGGGCGCGCTCGACTTCGCTGGCGGCACCGTGGTGCACATCAATGCAGGTATCGCTGGTCTCGTCGGCTGCCTGATCGTCGGCCCGCGCATCGGCTACAAGACTGAACCCATGCCGCCGCACAGCCTGGTGATGACCATGATCGGCGCCAGCCTGCTGTGGATCGGCTGGTTTGGGTTCAACGCCGGCTCGGCGCTCGAATCCAACGCCTTCGCCGCCCTCGCCTTCATCAACACCTTCGTGGCAACCGCGGCAGCGGGCGCGGCCTGGGCGATGATCGAGCAGATCACCCACAAGAAGCCCTCGCTCCTTGGCGCAGCTTCGGGTGTGGTGGCTGGCCTCGTGGCAATCACGCCGGCGGCGGGCTTTGCCCACCCCGGCACTGCGATCATCCTCGGCGCCGTCGCCTCGGTCATCTGCTACTTCTTCGTCACCACGGTGAAGAACAAGCTGGGCTATGACGACAGCCTCGACGTGTTCGGCATCCACGCTGTCGGCGGGATTGTCGGTGCGATCGGCACCGGTGTGGTGGCTGACCCCGCGCTCGGCGGCCAGGGCTGGATCGACTACACCGCTCCGGTCGCTGCCGCTGGCGAGTTCGACATGGTGACCCAGGTCGTCACCCAGTGCTGGGCTGTCGGCGTCACCGTGGCGTGGACGTCGGTCGTCTCGGCCGTGCTGTTCCTGATCCTCAAGTACACCCTGGGCCTGCGTCCCGACGCCGAAGCCGAAACCAACGGCCTCGACATCTCCGAACACGGGGAGCGCGCCTATAACTAGCGAGTATCGCGCAGCAAGCGGGCACCTGTTTCTTGCCCGGCGCGATGCCACCAGTGAAGAAATATCCAGTTTAGCGGGGGGAGGATCCTCTCTCCCTCTCCCCTTCCCCCGCTAACCCTTGTTCCTCCTGCGAACGAACAAACTGATAAAGGCCGGAGGTGCGCAAGCTCTCCGGCCTTTTTTTTGTTTGGGGTTTTTGTGGTGCGACCGCGCCTGCGCGCGGACGTCCCCGGCTCTGCTTCGCGCTTTGCGCAAGCGCCTGCGGGCGCGCTTGGGGCGCTTTGGGCCGTTTGGGCTATTCGGTGAGGGGGGGAGTTATCCGCGCTCAACTTCCATCAGGAAGTCTGCGCACCGCTCGCCGATCATGATGCTCGGTGCGTTGGTGTTGCCGCTGACGATTTTGGGCATCACGCTCGCATCCGCCACCCACAGGCCTTCGAGGCCGTTGAGCTTGAGCGTGGGGTCAACCACCGCGTCAGCGTCCGCGCCCATCCGGCAGGTGCCGACCGGGTGATAGACCGTGTCCGCGCGGTTGCGGATCATTGCGTCGAGCGCGTCGTCGTCGTTCAGATTGACGGGGTGGCGATCCGTGGGGCCAAAGGCCTGCAACGGCGGAGCATCGGCAATCCGGTGCGACAGCCGCACGCCGGCGCGCAGGACCGCCATGTCGTATTCGTGGCTGAGGAAGTTGGGATCGATCACCGGCGCGGCTGCCGCATCCCCGCTGCCCAGCCGCACTGTCCCCCGGCTCTCAGGGCGCAGCACGCAGGCGTGGAGCGAGAAGCCATGCGCCTTCACCTTCTCGCGCCCGTGATCCTCCAGCACCGCGGGGACGAAGTGCCACTGCACGTCGGGCGCGGGGCTATTGGGCATCACGCTCCAGAACCCGCCCGCCTCGGCATAGCAGGTGGTCATCACCCCGGTGCGCTTGCGCCGGTGCTCGACAATCGCCGCGGCCATCTTGAGCGTGCCCTTAAGCGTGCTGCCGATCGGCACGTCGCTTTCTGTTTCCCAGCCGGAGACATAATCGATGTGATCCTGCAGATTGCCACCCACGGCCGGGCGATCGAGCACAACGTCGATGCCATGCGCCTTCAGGTGATCGGCGGGGCCAATGCCCGACAGCATCAGGATTTGCGGAGAATTGAACGCGCCAGCCGACAGGATGACCCCGCGACGCGCCAGCAACGACATGACGACGCCATCGCGACGAACCTGCACCCCGGTGACTCTTCCGCCTTCGATGATCAGCTTCTCGACCAGCGTATCGGTGCGGATCGCGAAATTGCCCTGTTCGCGAATCGGTTCGACATAGGCGCGCGCCGAAGTCCAGCGTTCGCCCTTCCACTGGGTCACCTGATAGAGCCCGAAACCGTCCTGCCGCTTGCCGTTGAAATCGCTGCTGGCGCGCAGCTGGAGCGCGGCCGCCGCCTCGACAAAGGCGTTGGAGGCCGGGTTGGCGGAGTGCTGGTCGGAGACAAACAGAGGCCCGCCTGCGCCGTGGTAGTCATCGCCGCCGCGCTCGTTCGCCTCGGCGCGCTTGAAATAGGGCAGCACGTCGTCATAGGCCCAGCCGGTGCAGCCCATCGCCGCCCAGTTGTCGTAATCCCAGCGGTTGCCGCGGATATAGACCATCGCGTTGATCGCCGAGGAACCGCCGAGCCCGCGCCCACGCGGCTGATAGCCGGTGCGCCCGTTCAGCCCCTTCTGCGGCACCGTTTCATAGCGGTAGTTCGATTTTTCGGGAATGAAGGGCATGAAGCCCGGCGTCTTGATCCAGACATTGTCGTTGCGCCCGCCCGCTTCAAGCAGGCACACCCGGCGCGTGCCGTCCACGGCAAGGCGGCCCGCAACGGCGCTCCCCGCACTGCCACCGCCGATGACAATGTAGTCGAAACTTTCCATGATCTCTCCCTTATCGCAGGAGAGATTAGGCAGCTTCTTGCGCGCCTGCAATCGGGTTTCGAGTCGCAACCGATGATGCGGGCGATGCACCTTCGCCTTCCACGCGGGCCTGCCATCTTGCGCGGATCATGTCGGAGGTCTCGCGGCTGCCGTGATGGCTCCAGCCGGGCTCGCGCAGCAGGTAGCTGAGCTTGTGCCGCCACGGCGCGCGCCCGATGTCGGTGAGCATGCCTGCCCATTCGTGAAACACCGACCACAGCAGGTTGAAGCTGCCGAGCTGCTTGACGATGCCGTAGCGGATGGGTTCGTCATCGACTTCGGGTTCGAAGGTGCCGAACATCCGGTCCCAGATGATGAACACGCCGGCATAATTGCGATCGAGATAACGCGGGTTGGTGGCGTGGTGGACGCGGTGGTGGCTGGGGGTGTTCATCACCGCCTCGAACCATGCGGGCGTCCGCTTGATCGCCTCGGTGTGGATCCAGAACTGGTAGATCAGATTGAACCCCCCGCAGATCGCGATCATCACCGGATGAAAGCCGAGCACCACCACCGGCAGGGTGAACAGGATGCCGAAGGTGAGATTGCCGGTCCATGTCTGCCGCAGCGCGGTCGAGAGATTGTAGTGCTGGCTCGAGTGGTGGTTCACGTGCGCCGCCCACATCCAGCGGATGCGGTGCCCGGCGCGATGCGACCAGTAATAGGCGAAATCGTCGAGCACGAAGCACAGCGGCCAGGCCCACCACACCGCCCACCATTCGGGGCCGAAATCGATCACGCGATAATCGTAGGCGATGAACATCAGCCACAGCGCAAAGCCGCCCAGCAATGCCCCTGCAACGGTCGAGCCGAGCCCGAACGACAGGCTGACCAGCGTGTCCTTGGGCTCGTAGGCTTCGGGCGCGCGGAATTTGGCCCAGATCATCTCGGCCAGCACCGCCACCACGAACAGCGGCACGGCATATTGGGTGGGGTTGAAATCAGGCATCGTGGACCGCGTCTAGCCGATTAATGGCATCTGCCCAAGTGGCAGGATCGGCGATGGTGAGGAAGGCCTTGCCAAAGCGGGCCTCGCCGCAGTCGATAATGATGTTGAATTCGCCCGGATGGTCTTTGAGCAAAGCGGTGGCCTGCGCCGTCAGTACCCGGCCGACAAAGCGGTTTCCGTGCGATCTGATCAACATGATCCTCCCCTGCGCATCGCGCGTCAATGCGCCAGCCCCTTCTTCGTCGCAGGCGATGGCGAACGGGACAAAGCCGTCCTCCACTTCGCCGGCTGCACGCCGCACGGCCTCGTCATCGGCCAGCAGCGGCGCGCCGCCCAGCTTCAGCCACCATGCAAGCCCCGCCAGCGCGAGAATCGCAACCAGCGATCCGGCGGTCTGGAGCAGCAGTTGCGGCACATCCATCGCAGAGCGTCTCAGCGTGCGGCGAGCATGTCGACCATCGCCCGGACCGGGCTGATGTCATATCCGGCCTGCATCGCCGCACGGGCTATCGCATCGGGGTTTTCGCCCTGCTTGGCCTGCGCCAGCGCCCACAGCAGAGTCGAGCGGGTGCCCGAGCGGCAATAGGCGAGAATCGGCCCTTCGGCCTGTTCGAGCGCGGCGATCATCGCGTCGACCTGGGGCTCGCTGAAGCCGGCATGGCTGACCGGAATTTCGACATAGTTGAGCCCTGCAGCTGCAGCAGCGGCGGCAATATCTGCGCTCTGCGGCGCATCCGGGTCCTCGCCGTCGGGGCGATTATTGATGATTATCGCTACGCCCGAAGCCGCCGCGGCAGCGACATCTGCGAGCGCAAGTTGCGGGCTGACCAACACATTTTCGGTAAGCTTACGAAATTCGCTCATGTCAAATCCTGCCATCCGAGAGCCTGAAGCGCCTCGTCATGCCCAAGACGGGCCCATCGCACAAGCATCCGCGGCGACGGCGCGCCGTGGCTTGCCCGGGTTGCGCCACTGTCACGGTAAAATCGTTCGCAAAGCAACTCTTTGTGCGCTATGAGTCGAAGGATTAGTGCGCTCCGGTCCACAAGTTCGGCGCGTCTGTGTCCGGTGCGGCTCACTGTCCTCGCCACCGGTACATTGGAGGACGGGCAGTGTGGCAAGGTACGTTCTGATATATGGGTTACGATAGGGGACGCCGGCGCGGCCGCGACAAGCGCGACGGTTTCGGCGAAGAAGGCTTCGATCCGTTTGGCGGCGGGAATGACGGATTTTCGCCTCCGCGCGATTTCGGTGGCGGCGGAGAGCGTTTCGGCGGTGGCGGTGATCGCTTCGGCGGCGGC
>JBKDUW010000250.1:0-11442 GCA_046339235.1 Erythrobacteraceae bacterium
CGGCGTCACCGCCGCATCGTCGATCACCACGCCCGCCGTCTTGGTGCCTGCCCGTCCTGCGGCGACCGCGACATCGTCGATCGAGGCCGCTGCTGCCTTGGCGATCACCGAAATATCATCGAGCAGCGCAACCAGTCCTGATGGCACGGAATAGCCCCCCACTTGTCGCAGATCTTGCGAATCGCCCTCTTCGAACCTTTCGCTTGCCCGTCCGGTTCCCGCCGGACAAGACTTGCAATTGCACGCTGTTGCTGTAAGGGCCCGCGCTTCGCATGGGAACCGCCCGGCGAAATATAGAAGAAAGCCGGAGGGGCCCCGTTCTCATCGGACGGAACAGCCAGCGGTCGGCATGGTAGTGAAAGGACGCGAGATGGCGCTCTACGAGCACATCTTTCTTGCGCGTCAGGATCTGAGCCAGGCTCAGGTTGACGCGTTGGCGGCGCAAGCCACCGAAATCATCGAAGCAGGCAGCGGCAAGGTCACCAAGACCGAAACCTGGGGCCTGAAGTCGCTCGCCTACAAGATCGAGCGTAACCGCAAGGCGCATTTTGTGCTGCTCAACATCGAAGCCCCCGGCTCGGTGGTGGCTGAGCTCGAGCGTCAGACCCGTATCAACGAAGACGTCATCCGTTACATGACCATCCGCGTGGAAGAGCACGAGGAAGGCCCCAGCGTGATGATGCGCAAGAACGAACGCGAGCGTAAGCGCCGCGATGCCCGTGAGGAGCGCGACTGATGGCCCGCCCGTTTTTCCGCCGCCGCAAGTCCTGCCCGTTCGCGGCCAAGGATGCACCCAAGATCGATTATAAGGACGTGCGCCTGCTGCAGGGCTTCATGTCCGAGCGTGGCAAGATCGTGCCGTCGCGCATCACCGCCGTTTCGGCGAAGAAGCAGCGTGAACTGGCCCAGGCGATAAAGCGTGCGCGCCAGATCGGCCTGCTGCCGTTCATTGTGAAGTAGGAGGAGGACATCATGCAAATCATTCTCCTCGAACGTATCGAGAAGCTCGGTTCGATCGGTGACGTTGTCACTGTAAAGGACGGCTATGCGCGCAACTTCCTGCTTCCGCAGAAGAAGGCCCTGCGCGCCAACGACGCTAACCGCAAGGTGTTCGAAGCCAACCGCGAGCGGCTGGAAAAGGACAATGCCGAACGCCGCGTCGCTGCCGAAGCGCAGGGCGAAAAGGTGGCAGGCGCAGAAGTGGTGCTGATCCGCGCCGCTTCGAACGCCGGTCAGCTTTATGGTTCGGTCAGCGTGCGCGACATCGTGTCGGGCCTCGCCGATCAGGGCCATGACGTCGACAAGCGCATGGTCATCCTCGGCGCGCCGATCAAGAACATTGGGATGCACAACGTCACTGTTGCCCTGCACCCCGAAGTCCGCGTGACGGTGAAGGCCAATGTCGCCCGTTCGGATGACGAAGCCAAGCTTCAGAGCGAAGGCGTGGATGTACTGTCGGCGATGTTCGAAGACGAACAGCGCGCGATCGAGGAACAGGCCGATGCCACCCGCATCGACACCAGCCTCGAGCCGGGCGAGATTCCGGCCGAACTGCTCGACGATAGCGACGACGCCTGATCCTTGCGATCATGCAGCAAGCGCAACGGGGGGCGCGGGGATCGAATGCGATTCCCGCGCCCTTCTTGTAAACAGCGCCCGCACGCACGAAGATGCCGACACAGAACGATAACAACAAGGGAGCAGAAGCAACTGCCATGATCGACATTCCCGCCATCCTCGCCCAGTTGCAGCAGCATTATGATGATGCGGTGCGCAGCCTTCGCGACGATGTGATCGCCTTCGGGCGCGACGGCACCATCCCGCAGCCGCATAAGCGCGAAGATGGCAGCTATGCCTATCCCCAGATCATACTGCGCTATGCGGGGCTTGGCGCGCCGCGCGATCGCAGCCGCGCTTTCGGACGGCTCGAGATGCCCGGCACCTATGCAACCACCGTCACCCGGCCCGATCTTTTCGCGCATTACCTAACCGAGCAGCTGCAACTGATCGCCACCGAATACGAGATCGAGGTCACGGTCGAGCGGTCGCGCCAGGAAATCCCCTTCCCCTATGTGCTCGATGGCGAGGCGGGCGCGGCGATGGTCGGCATTGCGCCGATGGAAATCGCTGCGCACTTCCCCTCGACCGACCTTGCGCTGATCGGCGACGAGCTGGCTGACGGGATCGAGATCAATGGCGATCACGACATGCCGCTGTCGCTGTTCGACGGGTTGCGAACCGATTACTCGCTCGCCCGCCTGAAGCACTACACCGGGAGCGAAGTGAGCGACTTCCAGGACTTCATCCTGTTTACCAACTACCACCGCTATGTCGATGAATTCGTCAACTGGGGCGCGACCCAGATCGGCGCGAACGGCTATGTCGCGCTGACCGGTGCGGCGGGCCTCGACATCCGCGAGCAGACCCCGCACGCGCAGGACCAGTTGAACGACACCGCGTGGCGCCGGCACCAGATGCCTGCCTATCACCTGATCCGCGATGACGGGCGCGGGATCACGCTGGTCAATATCGGCGTCGGCCCATCGAACGCCAAGACGATCTGCGATCACTTGGCGGTGCTGCGCCCGCATACGTGGATGATGATCGGCCACTGCGGCGGGCTGCGCTCGACCCAGAAGATCGGCGATTTCGTGCTCGCCCACGCCTATCTGCGCGATGATCACGTGCTCGATTGCGTGCTTCCGCCCGAAGTGCCGATCCCGCCGATTGCCGAAGTGCAGCAGGCGCTCGCGCTCGCGGCCGAGGAAGTCTCGGGCGTGCAGGGCGCGAACCTCAAGCAGCGGATGCGGACCGGAACGGTCGTCACCACCGATGATCGCAACTGGGAACTGCGGTATTCCTCCTCGGCCAAGCGCTTCTCGCAGAGCCGCGCGATCGCGATCGACATGGAAAGCGCGACCATCGCAACCCAGGGCTACCGCTTCCGGGTGCCCTACGGCACGCTGCTGTGCGTCTCGGACAAGCCGCTCCACGGCGAGATCAAGCTGCCGGGGCAGGCCAACAAGTTCTACGAGGAAGCCATCGCGGCGCACTTGCAGATCGGCATTGTCGCCATCGCCCGGCTGCGTGACGAGGGCGACCGGCTGCACAGCCGCAAGCTGCGCGCGTTTAACGAACCGCCTTTCAGGTGAAAGGCGACGGTAAGGAACCGCCGTTCCGCTAAGGAACGGCGGGCGCGTGCGGCCTAGAGGTCGTCCTTGCCGCCGGTCAGCTCGATTTCCTTGTCGTCGGCGCTTTCGGAGACGATGTTGATCACGGTATCGAGGTCGTTGGCATTGATACTATCGAACACCTTGGAGACATAATGGACTACGCCGCTGCGGATTTCCCAGCTGCCGAATTTGGTCTTGCCCGAAGCCTCGAGCGGTTCGAGCGCCTTGGCTCCGGATGGCGCAAAGCGCAGCCGTGATAGCCGAGATCGGCGCGCCAACCTTGGAATAGTGCGCCAGAGGGTGACGCGCGCCGCAGGGTGGGTTAGCCTTCGTGCTTCCAAACAGCGAAAGAGCCGAAAATGCCCAGCCCCAACCGCTCCCGCTCGATCGCCGGCTGCGTTGCCATCATCACCGGCGCGGCCAGCGGCATGGGACGTGCGACCGCGAAGTTGTTCGCGACCGAGGGCGCCCACGTGGCCATCATCGACCTTGATCTTGAAGCCTGCGTGGCGGTTGCCGCCGAATGCGGCGCCAATGCCCGTGCTTACGCGCTTGATGTGGCCGATGGGGATGCGATTGCGCAGGTAGTGCAGCAGATTGGGGCGGATTTCGGCGGGATCGACATTCTGGTGAACAATGCCGGTGTGACGAGCTTCTGCGCGCTCGATGATCCAGCTTATGAAGAGATTTGGCACCGCGCGCTCGCCGTGATGCTGACCGCGCATCAGCGTATGGTGCGCGCCGCGCTGCCATGGCTGCGGCAGAGCGATGCAGCGCGGATCGTCAACATCGCCAGCACCGAAGGGCTTGGCGCAACCCCGGGCGATACGCCCTATGTCGCGGCCAAGACCGGCGTGATCGGCCTCACCCGCGGCCTCGCGGTCGATCTCGGCCCCGAGGGCATCACAGTCAACTGCATCTGCCCCGGCCCGATCCGCACCGCGATGACCGACGCCGTCGTCGAAGAGCACAAGGTGATTTTCGCCAAGCGCCGCACCGCGCTCAAGCGCTATGGCGAGCCCGAGGAGGTCGCGCACATCACACTGTCGCTGGTGCTCCCTGCGGCGAGCTATATCACCGGCGCGGCGATCCCGGTCGATGGCGGGCTGATGGCAAGGAACGCCTAACCCCGCCCCTTGGTCTTGGTCTGCCCGTCCTTGGCATTGGCGGCGATGAAGTCGATGATCTGGCCGGCGATGTCCTTGCCGGTCGCGCTTTCGATGCCTTCGAGGCCGGGGGAGGAATTGACCTCCATGATCACCGGGCCGTGGTTGCTCCGCAGCATATCCACGCCGCAAACGTTCAGCCCCATGCGCTTGGCCGCGCGCACCGCGGTGGAGCGTTCCTCCGGGGTGATCTTGATCACCTGCGCCGAGCCGCCGCGGTGGAGGTTCGAGCGGAACTCGTCAGGCGCGCCGGTGCGCTTCATCGCCGCGACTACCTTGCCGTCCACCACCAGCGCGCGGATGTCGGTGCCGCCGGCTTCCTTGATGAATTCCTGCACCAGAATGTTGACGTTGGCCCCGCGGAACGCCTCGATCACCGACTTGGCGCTGCTCATCGTTTCGGCGAGCACCACGCCGATGCCCTGCGTGCCCTCGATCAGCTTGATGACGACCGGCGGGCCCTTGACCGCCTTGATAATCTCCTCGGCGGCCTTGGGATCATTGGCATAGGCCGTCAGCGGCAGGCCGAGGCCGTGCTTGGCGAGGATCTGCAAGCTGCGCAGCTTGTCGCGGCTGCGACCGATGGCGACGCTCTCGTTCAGCGGCCAGCAGCCGCGCATCTCGAACTGCCGCAGGATCGCGAGGCCATAATTGGTGATCGAGGCCCCGATGCGCGGGATCACCGCGTCATATTCATCCACCGCCGCGCCGTTGTAATAGACCTCGGGCCGGTGGCTGGCGATATGCACAGTGCAGCGCAAAGTGTTGAGGATGTCGAGCGTATGGCCGCGCGCCTCGGCCGCCTCCTTGAGGCGCCGGTGCGAATAGAGATTGGGATTGCGCGCCAGCATCGCGATCTTCATGGGAGGCCTTTCAATACCGGCGTTCTACCGGCGGGTGCGCGCCATATCCGCATTCAGCGGAGATTGCAGCCACGAATGACCACTATCAACCACCATCCGGCGCCTGAGCGCGGTGCGCCCCACCAGCATCGGGAATTGCATCTGGGAACGATCCGCCAGGCTGATTTCCGCCCTGAAGGTGAGATTACCGATAGAGAGCGGCGTCTTTATGACAAACCGCTCCTGGCACTTGCCGTTGGAGCTGGTGATGCCGCGCACATCGACATGCACGGCCTCGCAGGCGTGGCGCATCCCGTCCCAGTCGACCGCGAAGCGGACGAAGCGTTCGCCATCGCGCATGAAATCATCGAGCACGATCGCATGGAGCGAGGAGGTGCGCGCGCCGGTATCGATCTTGGCGGGGATGCCCACAAGGCCAAGCTCGGGCAGGCTGACAAGCTCGCGCCAGCCGACGATCTGGACGGGCTTCACCTGCTTCAAGGCAGGATCGCCATGCCGTCCCCGCCATCGCCCCCGTGCAAGCGGCGCAGCACGGTGCCGCTGGCGTAATCGACCTCCGCCACGGTATCGCTGGCGGTTTCGGCGACATAGATGCGCTTGCCGTCGTCCGACCACAGGATCGTCACCTGAAAGCGCGTCTGCGCCTCCGCCGGGCCGGAGACGGCAATGGTGCGGATCACTTTGGCCGTAGCGGTGTCGATTACGCTGAGACTGCCGTCCTGAAGATCGGAGGTGACCGCGACATCGCCCTGCGGCCGAACCGCGATGCGCAAGGGGAAGCGGCCGGTGGCGACGGCCTGGCGCACCTCCATCATCTGCGGATCGAGCGCGAATGCCTGATTGGAGCCGCGCGCCGAGACCCACAGGGTGCTGCCATCGGGTGAGAGCGAGATACCTTCAGGCTCTTCGCCCACGGTCACCGACAGCGGTGCGCGGCGGGTGCGCAAGTCAATCCGCGTCACAGTGCGCGAGCCGAGATCGGTGGTCCACGCGGTGCGCGCATCCGGGCTGACGGCGAGCATATGGCTGCCGTCCTTGCCGGTGCCGAATTCGAACACCTCGCGCGTCTCACCCAGCGGATTGCGGAGCCAGAAGATCGAACGCCGACCCTCGGCCGTCGCATAGAGATCGCCGCTGGCGTGCCACACGATCCCGTGCGGGCGCGCGTTGGCGCCAAGATCGATGCTGGCGACCCGCTCGAGGCTGTCGGTGCGGAAGATGTCCACGCTCGTCCCGCCATAGCAGGCCAGCGCAACGTGCTGCCCGTCGGGTGACGTCGCCAACTCGTGCGGATTGGTGCAGCTCGGCAGGCGCAGGACTTCCTTGCCGGTGGCCAGATCGACCTTGGACAGCGTGTTGCCGCGCTTGGCCGCGACGAACAGCGTCGGCGCCATAGTCTCGGCGCCCGCGCTCTCAGGCCCGGCCATCGGCGCGCAGGCGGCCAGCATCACCAACGATGCCAGAACCATCAGCCTGAATGTCATCGCTCATCCCCCAAGTCCATCATCTGCCAAGCGTTTGAACCGCCACGCCGTACGAATCAAGCCGCGAGGAAGCGCACGATCCCTTCGCCGAGTTCGGGCTTGGTCGCGCTGTCGAGGTGGCCGCCGGGGACTTCCTCATACGTCGCATCGGGCAGGAGCGCGGCCAGATCGCGGGCCGAGCCGTTGTCCTGATCCTTCTCGCCGCAGATCACCATCGTGGGACAGGTGATATTGGCGAGGCCGGCCAGATCGAAATCCTCGAACGCCCCGAGCAGCAGCTTGGCCGCGACCCGGTCGACGCCTTGCGACTTGAGGAACTGGCGCGAGAGCCATGCGGGATCATCGCGCGTGATCGTGTCGAATTCGTCGATCACACGGGTGAAGAAGCCCGCGCGGCGTTTCCAGTCGGCGAGACCCGAAACACCCATGCCCGCCAGCACCAGACGGCGCGGAGCGAAGACGCCGGTAGCGCAGCCATGCACCGCGGTGCGCGCGCCCAAGGAGAAGCCGACGAGGTCATACTCGCCCTCGGCCAGCCCCAGATGATCGATCAACTCGGCAACGTCCCGCACCAGCACGCCGGGCGGATAGGCGGCGGCGTTCCGCGGCGCGGCACTCGCGCCGTGAACGCGGAAATCGGGAATGATCGCGCGGAAGCCGGCCGCAGCGAGCCGCTTGGCATGGCCCCATTTGATCCAGTTCATATGCGCGCTGGAAAACAGCCCGTGCAGCAGGATCACGGGGCGACCCTCGCCCTCTGTGTGGACTGCTAAGCTTGTGCTGTCGAACGAGGGGAAATGGTCAAGCATCACGGCGCACAAGTCCCTTTTGCTCCATCCGCCACTGCGCCATGGCGATCCGGTCCTGCCCGAAGAACGGCTCGCCATTGAACACCAGTGTCGGGACGCCCCAGTGTCCCGCCGCCTCCAGCGCGGTCTGGTTGGCGTCAATCTCGGCGTCGAGCGTCGCAGCATCGCTCCCCACCTCGGCATCGAGCTCGGCAAGATCGAGCCCCGCGCGCGCCGCCGCTCCGGCGAGATGATCGCCTTCGTGCCAGTCATCGAACGCGCCCGACCAGATCACCCGGGACACCTCGTCGGCAAAGTCTAGCCCTGCTCCGCGCCGCTCGGCCGCCTGCCCAAGCCGGCACAGGCGCTGGATATAGGGCTGCTCGGCGGCGATTTCGCGGGTCGCAAGGTTCTGCACCACCGGATCGGGTCGCGGCCAGCGATAGGGGATCCCCATCATCTGGGCGCTGCGGGCCGCATCAATGAAAATATAGCGCCCGACATTGAGATTGCCGGTAAACAGGATGCCCGGATCACGGATTGCGATCGGCAGCACGGTTCTTAGGGAAATGGCGAGATCATGCTCCGCCGCCAGCGCCCGGTAGCGCCCCACGGCGAGATAGGAATAGGGCGAGCGGAAGCTGAAGAACAGGTCGGCATGAAGGGTCATCATGGCTTGCGTGCTAGCGCGGTTCGCGGCACGGGGCCAGCGCGTGCTTGAAAATACTAAGCCTGCTTATTATAAGGGGGCGCATGAGTATCGCCACCGGTTATCGACTCGCTGACAATTCGCGCCAGCTGCGCCGCCTGTTCGATGCGCGGGTGCGCAATCTCGGGCTCACTGGCCCGCAGGCGCGGCTGCTGCTCGCGCTGGAACGCAATCCGGGCGAAAACCAGGTGTTCTATGCCGAGCGGCTGGAGATCGAGCCGATCACCCTCACCCGCATCATCGACCGGCTCGAGGATGCCGGCTGGGTCGAACGGCAGAGCGATCCGGCGGACCGGCGCGCACGTATTCTCCACCTCACCGACAAGAGCCGCGGCATCGTCATCGCCCTTCGCGCGAGTGTCGAGGCGCTGTTCGACGACATGCTCGAGGGTTTTGACGCCGCCGAGCGCGCCAGCTTTGCCCAGATGCTCGACCGGATCGCCGCCAATCTCGCCGCCGCACGACTGCCCGAGGTGGTCAATGGCTGAGGCCGATCCCGCCATCACCCGCGAAACGGTATCAGGCGCGCCCGCCCGCACGCCGTGGGGCCGTTGGGCACTGATGCTGGCGGTGCCGCTGGCGCTGGCCGTGGGCGCGCTGATCTATTGGCAGAGCCTTGCCGGCAAGGTCACGACCGATAATGCCTATATCAAACAGGACATGGTCTCTGTCAGCGCCGAGGTGGGCGGGCGGATCGTCGAGGTGCTGGTGGCTGATGGCTCGCAAGTGGCCGCAGGCGCGCTCTTGTTCCGGATCGATCCCGAGCCCTTCCGCCTGCAGATCGCCGAGGCCGATGCCGCGATTGCCGGCGCGCAGGCCAATGTCATCGCGCTGAGCAATTCGGCGGACCTTACCGGCACCGATATTTCCGCCGCCCGGACCGATGTCGGCTTTGCTGCCGCGCGGTTCGAGCGAGTGCGGGCGCTGCGCGAGAAGGGCTTTTCCACCAAGGCCGATTACGAGGCGGCCGAACAGGCACTGGCACAGGCGCGCGAGGCGGTGCGGCAGGCCGAGGACCGCCAGCGCGAGGCGCGCGCAAGGCTCGCCAATGGCGCAGCCGTGCCCGGCGTCAACCCCGAGGTCGCTGCCGCCGAAGCCCGCCGCGCCAGCGCCGAACTTGCCCTGCGCCGCACCGAGGTGCGCAGCCCCGCCGCCGGCCGCATCGCGCAGGCCGAGCGCTTGCAGCTGGGCCAGCAGGTTGTCCCCAACCTGCCCGTGCTGACCCTGGTGCGCGACGGATCGACCTATGTGGAGGCCAATTTCAAGGAGACCGATCTTGCCGACATGGCGGTCGGCCAGCGAGCGGAAGTGCGCTTTGACGCCTATCCCGATCTGATGCTGAAGGGCCGCGTTGCCTCGATCGGTGCGGGGACGGGCGCGGAATTTGCCGTGCTACCGGCCCAGAACGCGACCGGCAACTGGGTCAAGGTCACGCAGCGCGTGCCGGTGCGCATCGCCATCGAAGGCACCAGCTCGCGCCGGCTGATCGCAGGGCTTTCGAGCGACGTCACCGTTTTTACCGACACCCGCGGCAAGCGCTGAGATGGCCAGCCGGGCCGCTGCCGCTGCCACGCCGCCTGTGCCGGCGGCCGATGTGCCCGAACTCGTAACCGGCAATTACCCCTTGATGATCATCGGGGTGATGGCGGCATCGCTGCTGCAGATCCTCGACACCACCATCGCCAATGTAGCGCTGCCGCATATGCAGAGCTCGCTGGGGGCGACGGTGGATACTGTCACCTGGGTGCTGACCAGCTACATCATCGCCTCGGCGGTCGCGCTGCCGATCACCGGCTGGCTGGCCGACAGGGTCGGGGCGCGGCGGCTGTTCATCGGCTCGGTCACGGGGTTCATCCTCGCCTCGATGCTGTGCGGGCTGGCCCAGAATCTCGAGGAAATGGTCGCCTTCCGCGCCTTGCAAGGGGTGGTGGGTGCCTTCATCGCGCCTTTGAGCCAGGCCTTCATGCTCGATGCCACGCGCCCCAGTCGCCATCCGCAGATCATGGCGATCTGGGGCATGGGGATCATGATCGGCCCGATCCTTGGCCCGATCCTTGGCGGCTGGCTGACCGAAACCGCCAACTGGCGCTGGGTGTTCTTCGTCAACCTGCCGGTGGGTATTGCCTCGCTGGCCTTGCTGCTCGCCTTTCTCCCCGCCCGTCCCCGTCGCGAGCGGCGGTTCGATATCACCGGCTTCCTGCTGCTGGCGGTGGCGCTGGCAGCCTTCCAGCTGCTGCTTGATCGCGGGGCGCAGGCCGACTGGCTCGCCTCGGCCGAGATCTGGGCCTATCTGCTGCTCACCCTCTCGGCGACGTGGATGGTGGTGATCCACTTTGCCACTTCCAAGGCCCCGATGTTCGAGCGCAAGCTGTTCGCCGACCGCAATTTCACGATCGCGCTGGGCTTCATGGTGGTGATCGGGATCGTGATGTTCGCGGTGATGGCGCTCCTGCCGCCGATGCTGCAGACCCTGTTCGGTTACGGCGTGATCGACACCGGGATCGTTTTGATGCCGCGCGGAGTCGGAATCCTGATCTCGATGCAGCTGTCAGGCCTGATGATGCGCCGCGGGATCGACGCGCGCGCCGTGGTGGCGAGCGGCTTCGTGATCTGCGCCTTCTCGCTGTGGCAGATGGCGCATTGGTCGCTCGCCGTTGACGAGATGCACGTGATCGTCAGCGGGTTGCTGCAAGGGCTTGGCATGGGCCTTGTCTTCATCCCCTTGCAGGTGAGCGCCTTTGCGACCCTGAGCCCGGCGCTGCGCACCGATGGATCGAGCCTCTTGAACCTGTTCCGCTCGCTCGGCGCTTCGGCTGGGATTTCGTGGATGACAGTGCTGCTCGCCCGCAACATCCAGACCGCTCATGCGGACCTCGGCAGCCATGTGAAAGCGGCGACAGGGAGCGTGGTGGATTTCTCTACCATCGACCGGTTTCAAGCCGTCGGCGATACAGCGATGACGCTGCTCGATGCCGAAGTGAACCGACAGGCGGCGATGATCGCATATGTCGATGATTTCTGGCTGATGATGTGGATCACGCTCGCCGCGGCGCCGCTCGCCTTCCTGATGCACGGAAGCAAGGGACGTGCCGGGCCGGTGGTGCTAGCGGAATAGGCCCGCTCAGCGGAAGAAGCACTGGGTTCCGGCGTAGAGCATCTCGACCTTGTCGGTCTTGATGAACCCGCCGACCGCCTCGCCCAGCGCGAATTCCTCGCCCAGCGTGCTGCCTTCGACCATCGCAAAGCCCGGCGCGGCCTC
>JBKDUW010000251.1:0-4659 GCA_046339235.1 Erythrobacteraceae bacterium
CCCAATGGCCCCAAGGTGTCCTCGGCGGGCGCCCTCTCTCCGCGCGGCGACTGGCGTGCGCCGTCCGATTCGGTCGCCACCGTGTGGCGCGAGGAACTGCGCGAAAACCTGCCTGACGAAGTCGTGGACGAGGTGTTTGGCAACGCTTCCAGCTGATGCCCAAGAGCCTGCCTCTCTCAGCGCTCGGCATCATGCTGTTCTGCAATGTCGCCTGGGCGATGAATGTCGTGGTCAGCAAGATCGCGGTGTCGACGCTCGGGCTACCGCCGCTGTTCTACACCGTGCTGCGATCAGCGATGGTGCTGATGGTGCTGTTCCCCTTGCTGCGCCAGGTGCCGCAGCGCCTCGGGCTGGTGCTCGCGATCGGCTTTGCCATCACCGGGGGCAGCTTCGGGCTGCAATTCGTCGGGTTGCAGACCGCGAGCCCTTCCGCCGTCGGGATCGTCAATCTTTCGGGCGCACCGCTCACGGTGCTGTTCGCGATCATTTTCCTCGGCGAGGAAGTGCGCTGGCGGCGCGGGCTGGGCATGGCGCTGGCGCTGGGCGGGGTGGGCCTCGCGATCGGCGCGCCTTCGGGCACGAATGATCCGGCGGGCCTCGGCTTCGCTTTTGCCGGGGTGCTGATCGGGGCCTTCGCCTCGGTCTTCGTCAAGCGGCTGACGATCGGCGCGGTAGCCTTGCAGGCCTGGGCGGCGCTCGCCTCGCTGTTGGTGATGCTGCCTGCCACGCTGGCGCTGGAGAGCGGCCAGATCGAAGCTGTGAGGGCCGCGCCGCTCGCTGTGGGGGCCTGCGTCGCCTATGCTGGCATGGTCGTCTCGGTCGGCGCGCATTCGGCCTATTTCCGGCTGTTTCAGGCGCATGATGCCAACCTGATCGTGCCGCTGACGCTCCTTACCCCGCTGCTGACGATCGCCTTCGGAACATGGCTGACGGAGGACGAGATCGGCTGGTCGCTGATCATCGGCGGGACAATGGCGCTGATCGGGGTGGCGATCATCGTTATCCGCCCGAGCCGCACGATCTTCAAGTGGCAGTTGATGCGGCCCAAGCTCTAGATCTCCCGCCCGTTTGGAGAAATCTGTCGCGCTTGCTATGCCTTTCGTCCTCATAGCATCGCAGGGGGACGCATGCAGACTGATCCATTCACGGCAGCGCCGGACGGCCTCGTGCTCGAGGCCAGCCGCAGACTGCGGCTGTTCACCCTGTTCATCCTCTATGTCGGGCAGGGCATGCCGATCGGGCTGTTCTTCTTTGCCGTTCCGGCATGGATGGCAGCCAATGGCGCAAGCGCGGCCGAGGTCGGCTCGGTCGCGGCGCTCACCGCCCTGCCATGGTCATTGAAGCTGGTGAACGGCTTCATCATGGACCGCTACACTTTCCTGCCGATGGGCCGCAGGCGCGCGTGGATCATCGGTGCGCAGAGCGTGATGATCGCCTGCCTCATCATCGCCGCGCTGCTGAGCCCTGCGGTCAGCGATGTCGCGATCCTCGGCGCGATCGGCTTTACCGTGAACCTTGCCACCACCTTCCAGGATGTCGCGGTCGATGGCCTTGCGGTCGACATCATGACCGAGGACGAGCGCGCGCGCGGCAGCGGCATGATGTTCGGCGGGCAATCGATCGGCGTCGCGACTGCGACTGCGTTATGCGGCGTCGTGATCGGGGGTTACGGCGCGCCTAGGGCCTTCCTGATCGTCGCCGCGCTCATTCTCGCGCTCTCGCTCTATCTCGCCGCGATCCGCGAGCGCGCGGGCGAGCGGCGTCTGCCCTGGAGCGCAGGGCATGCCAATCCGCGTAATCTTGGCATCCAGCTGGAGGCGTGGTGGCCGCTGCTCAAGGCCACCTTTCTGGCGCTCACCCGCCCGGTCAGCCTGCTCTTCCTGCCCGTGGCGCTGGGGCGGGGCACGCTCTACGGCGCCTTCGCCGGCGCAACCCCGCTGATCGGGGCCAATTACGCCGGTATGGGCACGGCCGAGATCGCCTCGCTCACCGCATCGGCGGGCCTTGTCGCAGGCATCTTGTGCATGACGCTGGGCGGCTGGCTGGGTGATCGCTTCGGGGCCAAGCGCATTGCGATCATGTGGCTGTGCGTCGGCCTTGGCATGCTTTCGGGCATGTTTTGGGGCGAGCCCTATTGGAGCGACCCGCGGCTGGTGGCGGCCTTTGTCTTCGGGTGGGTCGCGCTCGACATGCTGCTGACGGTCGCAATCCTGCCGATCCCGATGCGTTTGTGCGACGCCAAGGTCGCCGCGACCCAGTTCACGATCTATATGGCGGTCTCGAATTTCGGGATTTCCTTCGGCGCCTTCATGCTCGGCAAGACCGATGCGATGGGCGGGTTGCCCTCGATCTTTCTCGTCGTCGGCGCGGGCTACGCTGTGGCGCTGGGCCTGATGCTGACGGTGAAGTTTCCGCGCCGCCCGGAATATTACGCGAAACAGGCCGAAATGGCGCTGGTGCTCGAAGGCGCCGGGGTGTCAAAGGTGACCCCCGGCGCCCCTGCGGCGTGATCGCACGCTGGCCGGTCAGCCGCGGTCGAGCGGGAAGCGCCCCGGGCCGAAGGCGGCGAGCTGGAACATCCCGCCTGCAATCGCGAGGTTCTTGAGGAAGCTCGTCAGCTGCATCTGGTCGGCGAAATCCGAATTGAAGATCGCGCCCGCCAGGATGCTGAACAGCCCCAGCGCGATGGCCACGGAGCGGGTCTTGTAACCGGCGATCAGTAGCACGCCGCCGATCACTTCAAAGGCGATGGTGGCAAAGCACAGGGCTTGCGCAAAAGGCAGGCCGACGCTGGCGGTATAGCCGGTGGTGGCCTCGATTGCGGCGAGCTTGCCGAGGCCCGCGAGCACGAAGATCACGGCCAGCAGCACGCGCCCAACGAGAGCAGTGGCATTTTTGGGCAGGATCGCCGCGGCGGGGTTTTCGAGAGTAGTGGTGGTCATGTCGGTTCTCCTGTTGCAATTGGTGTGCGGCCCCTCAGGCTGTCAGCTGTGCGGCCTTCTCGTGGGCAGCGGCGATCTTGGCTTCGCCGTCTGCGCCCATGATGCCGTCGGCGGCGACCATTTCGACATCGGTGACGCCGAGGCTGCCGAGGAAGAAGATCAGCCAGCGGCTCATGAATTCGATAATGCTGCCCATAGGGTTGCCGCCGCTGGCGATGGCGAGGTAGGCCTTCTTGCCGGTCAGCAGGCCTTCGGGGCCGGTCGCGGTGTAGCGGAAGGTGGTGCCGGCGCGCGCGACCAGATCGGCCCACGCCTTGAGGCTGGCGGGCGGGCCGAAATTGTACACCGGCGAGGCGGAGACGATGGTGTCAGCCGCCTGCAGTTCGGCAATCAGGGTGTCGGCGATGGCGGCGAGCCCGGCCTGCTCGGGCGTGCGCTCGTCCGCCGGGGTGAGGTTGGCGGCGAAACGTTCGGCGCTCACGAAGGGGAGAGTCCCGGCGGCAATGTCGCGGGTGGTGACGCTCGCGCCGGTCTTGGCGGCGAGGCCATCGACGATGCTCTGGCCGAGCCCGCGCGAGATGCTGTCGGCGTCCGAACGGATGCTGGCGGTGAGGTAGAGAATGTTGCTCATGGCTACGATCCTTCGATCAAGAGAAGGGGGTGGAGCCGGCCTGCGAGGGAGAGGGGGCGGCCGGCTTCGGGGGGAAGGTTACGCTGCGTCGACAAGCAGGACCTCGCTGTCTTCGAGCGCGGTGATGGTGATGCTGGCGAGCTGCGTGATCGCCACACCGTCGCGGGCATTGGCTTCGACTTCGCCGATCCGCACCTTGCCGGTGGCGGGGACGAGGTAGAGGTGGCGATCGGCCGAATGCGGCGTGTAGGTAACGCTTTCGCCGGCCTTGATGGTGGCGCCCAGAACCCGTGCATCGACCCGGATCGGGAGCGCGTCATCATCATTCGCCGCGCCGCTTGCCAGCGGGATGAAAGCCCCGTTGCGGTCATCCTTGGGGAACTGGCGCGCGCGCCAGCTTGTGGTCCCGCCGCGCGCGCCGGGGATGATCCAGATCTGGAAGATCCGTGTTTATTCATCCTTGAGATTGTATTCAGAGTGGCGCACGCCGCTTCCTGCGCTTATCACCTGCACGTCGCCTGCTGCGGTGCGGCCCTTGGTGGCCATGCTGTCGCGGTGGGTGATCGCGCCTCTGCGGACATAGGTGATCATCTCCATGTTGCTGCGCGGATGGGTTGGAAAGCCGGTGCCCGCCGCAATCGCATCGTCATTCCAGACCCTGAGCGCGCCCTAATGGACGCGGGCCGGATCGTGGTAATTGGCGAAGGAAAAGTGGTGATGCGCGCCGAGCCAGCCGTGGTTGGCGGCGCCGAGCGTGTTGAAGGGACGAAGTTCGATCATGTCGTCTCTCCTGTCTTGGTGAAGCGGAGATAGGCCATCAATCTCGAACGGATAAGTACGATAAAACTTACCAAAATATTCGGATTATCTGAACTTATGTCCTATGCAGCTCGGCGAACCGACCCTCGATCAGCTGCGCATCTTCATTGCGGTGGCCGAACATGGCATCTGTGGACGCCCCTTCGGATGCAAGCGGTAATTTCGGGCATATTGGCACGTAGTCGGATGCTGTCATCTGTCCGGCCTCGATGAGCAGCGCCATAGCTGCGGGCCAGTATGGGAGTTCGCGGACCGGATCCATTTCAG
>JBKDUW010000252.1:0-5223 GCA_046339235.1 Erythrobacteraceae bacterium
CTCGTCGGCGACAAGATAGGGCGAGGCCGCGCGCGAGGACGCGGCGGGGGCGGCGTAGTCGGCGCGGGCAAAGCGCATAGGCGGGCTGCTCCCCGCCCGGTCGAGCGCGCGTTCGAGCTTGCCCGCCAGCACTTCCATCACGCCCGCAAGGCTGCGCGGGCTGCCATCAGGGCCGTAGAAGATCGCGCGGTTGGCCGCCGCCGGACGGGCAAACAGCGCGGCGGCGCTTTGCGAGGGATCCTCCTGCATCGCTGACAGAAACCGCCCCGCGCCGCCTGCGCCGAGGAAATGCGCAAGGTAAAGCTCGGCATGTTCGGGCTGGCGGCCAAGGATCGGGGAAAGGTGCGCGCGGTTATCCTCCGCCAGGCCCGCCGCCATCAGCGAGGCGACCTGCGGGTCGGACCGCAAAGCAAGGATCGCCTCGCGCTGCGCCGGATCGGCGACATAGCTATTGCCCGATGCGGAGACGTCGATCTGCGCGACCAGCGCGCCGAGGCCGAAGCGGTGGCCGTGCCTTTTCACGGTGTCGAGCCAGGTGCTGTCGATGAACTGGTACAGCCCGGTCGCGCTCGAAGTGCTGGCGCGGGCCTCGGGGTTCATCGAGGATTCCACCTCGGCCTGCGCTAGCAGGTAGCCGAAATCGACCGTGGTGGCCTCGGCGGCGCGGGCGATGGCGGCTTCAACCGGGGTATCGGGGATAGGCGCGCTGATCTGGCGCGCCGCACCACCGCCGCCGGAGCGCGCCGCCTCATGCGCGCGCGCGGCGGCCTCGAAACCGGCGCGGATCGAGCCTGTGGGCAGGAAGGACGATGATGATGGGCTCACGCAAGCTCCGCCTGATCGGGCAGCGCCGCAAGGGGGTGCAACGCTTTCAGGCGGAAATAAGCAAGGTGTGTGCCAGAATGGGCGCGAGAGTGCAGGCTAGGGTCAATACCTAGATGCGCGCCGTGCTGTAAGTGGCTCGGGGCATCCGGTGCGGGCCGCCCAGCGCTTCGATCCGTGCCGCGACATTGGCGGCGAGCAGGTTGCGCACCCGGCGATTGACTTCGTTCCACTGGCGCGCGGTTTCGGCCAGCACGCGGGTCTCGCCGTCGAGCACGTCCGGCCCCAAGCCGGCGAGCCTATCGCACAGCGCCTCTTTTTCGCGAGCCGAGCCGATCAGCCCGTCGGCATCAAGCGCGGCAAGCGCTTGCCGCTCGGCCTGCAGCACGGCAATCATCTGCCGCAGGCTGGCGGCCATCGGAGCCTCGCTCATGGTATTGGCGGCCATCGGCTTACTCCTTGGCCGGCAGCGCGAAGCTGACCTGCGCGGCGATCATGGCATCGACGATCTTGGCCGGCACCAATGGATAGGTTCCATCCTTCAGCGCGGCGCGGATTTCCCGCACCCGCTCGGCATCGACCGGCGCGCTCGCGGCGCTGGCGGCATCGCCGATCTCGACGCTGACACCGGGCGGGGGCGCGGCGCTGCTGCGCGGTGCGGCGGCACGGGTCTCGATCTGCGCGCGCTCGCTGGTGGTAACCGCACGGGCCGCGGCAATCCCTTGCAATTTGCTCAGTTCGACAGAGGGCATGGCATCAATCCTTGGGTGGGTATTCTGAGTCGCAGAACGGCGGCACGGGGAAGGCTTTAAGGAGCGCGTAAGGAATTTCTCAGCCGGCCGGGATGACAGCAAGGCCGGGGCGTTCGATACGGGCGCGCAGGGGTTCGGCCTTGCGCGCGGTGCGCACGAAGATCCAGTCGCCCACCGCGCCGCCTTCCATCGCCTCGCCCGCCTGCTGCACCGAAAAGCCGCGCCCGCGCACCATGATGGTGAGCGCATCGCCGCGCTTGATCGCTGGAGCGCCGCGCGCAGATGGCGTCCCGCCGCCGTCTGTCACTGCCACGAAGACCCGCCAGCTTTGTGGGCCAGGGCATTCGACCTGCACCGCGTTCCGCGCCGTGCCATACCACGCCACCGCCAGCGGCGCGGCGCAGGCGGCGAGCCGCAGCCTCCGGTCAGCCGGCAAACGCGGGCCGCCGGGCGCGCCGATATCGGCGCCGGTGAAGGCCACCACCGCACGGTCGATCGCGGCGGGATCGGTCAAGCCGCCGGCATTCGCATTGGCGCTGGCCGGGCCGTCGCACAGTGGCAGCAGCATCGTCAGCGCCAGCGGGGCGAGCCGCCAGCCATCGGGCCAGGGGTTGGAAAGCTCCATCGCGAAAACTCCTACGAGAGCGCGCAATCCCGCGCGCCATCAGGCAGGTACCGAGCAAGGGCCGTGCCAAGCCCGCCCGGCGCTGACCTAAGGGTTTCTGCGGGGGGCAGGCGCGGCGCGATTTAAGCACGAGCGCGCCTAAAGACTGCGGCAAATATAACCGCTAGCCTTCAGGGTTTCGCCATGTCGTTTGCCTCCCGCTTCCTCCCCCGCCCCGCCCGCTTAGCCGAGGCTGCCTCTGACGCGTCGCCTGCAGCCAGCCGCGCCGAGGAGGCGCGCCGCGCGCTGCTGGTGCGGATCGCCGAATTCGTCGAGCTCCATGATCTTGCCGTCACCGCCAGCAATCTCGCCACCATCTGCGGCGGGCTGTCGGGCTCGCACCCCGAACTGGCGCAGGCCTTCACCGCGCGCGAGATTGCGGGCGAGCCGATCGACCAGCGCTGGCTCGATACGCTCGCGCGGCTCGATCCCGACAGCCATTCGCGCATCGTCGGACTGGAGGCGCTGCTGGACAAGCTCGAATCTTCGCTGGTGCGCTTTGCCCAGACCGCGCGCTCGGCCCAGAGCGAGACCAGCGACCACCGCGGGGCTTTGGGCGCGCAGATCGAGGCGATGGCCGAGGTCGAGCTGGCTCCGGCTGCGGCGGGCGAGTTGGCGCGGGTGATCGATCTGTCTCGCGCGATGCTGGCGCGGATCGAACAGGTTGAGACCGCGATGGCGCGCGGGCAGGAAGAGACCGACCGTCTGCGCGAGAACCTCGCCAAGGCGCGGATGGAGGCCGATGTCGATCACCTCACCGGCCTGCCCAACCGCCGCGCCTTTGAACGGCGGCTGGTGTCGGCCTCGCTCGAGGCGCGGGCCAAGGGCGAGCGGCTGTCCATCGCCTTTTGCGATGTCGACCGCTTCAAGTTGATCAATGATCGCCACGGCCACGAGGCGGGCGACCGGGTGCTATGCGCGGTCGCCGCGACGCTCAACGAAACCGCTGGGGACGCCTGCTTCGTCGCGCGCCACGGGGGCGAGGACTTCGTGCTGCTGTTCTACGGCATGGACAAGGAGGAAGCGCGCGCGAAGCTCGATATGATCCGCCGCGCCCAGGCCGCCCGCCAGCTGATGAATCGCGACACCGGCCGGCCGTTCGGGAAGGTGACTTTCTCGGGCGGGGTGGCCGAAGTGACCGACGACGCCGACACCCGCAGCGCGCTGGGGCGGGCAGACACGGCGCTTTATCGCGCCAAGGAAGCCGGCCGCAACCGCGTGATGGTGGGCTGAGGCGGCGCGTCTAAGGCCCTGCTTGCTGGGTGATCTCGTCATAGGCGAGGCTGGCGTAGAGATCGTTCTCGGGCCCGGCGGTGATGATGGTGCGCACCGGCACCCCGCTGCCCGCTGCGCCTGCCGCCAGATCGCGCGCCGCCTCCCATGCCGCCGCCTCGCCGCCCGGGCGATAGCGCGCGAACACCGTCAGGGTGGTGCGCGGATCACGCGTCTGGCTGGCGAGCCATTCGGACAGGCTCGGCCCGTCCGACACCGGGCGGTAAAGCGCCTGCGCCGCAGCAATTTCGGTGCGCGCGGGCACAGCTCGGGCCTCCTCGCCGCGCGCCCCGCGATCCGCCAGCTTGTCCCCGCTCTCGGGCTTGGCAGCGGGCAGGGCGGACAGGGTCAGCAGGAACAGGATCAGCGCAAGATCGGCCAAGATCAGTTGCCAGCCGTGGCCGCTACCATTTATCGCGACACTTGTGGTGCTCATGCCACGCCCTGCAGGTGCGAACGGCCATCGCGCGGCGGGATTGGCGGAGCGGAGATCTGGTCGGCGAACCATTCGGCCAGCGCCTCGCGGCTCTGCTCGCGCGCCAGCCCGCGCCGCTCGATCGCGCTTGCCAGCGGAAAGCACAGCAGATGCGCCAGCAACGCGCCGTAGAGCGAGGTCAGCACTGCGGTCGAGATCGCGGCCATGATCGTCACCGTGGTCGTCGCCGCAGCATCGGGGGTCAGCTGGGTAAAGCCGTAGAGCGTGCCGATCAGCCCGAACACCGGTGCGAGCTCGCCCGCCCACACAAACACCTGCGCCGCCGATACCCGCCGCGCCTCGTCGAGCGCGCGCTCCGAACGGCGGGTGTGGCGCACCACTTCGAGCGAGCCGTGGCGTAGATAGGTTTCGAGCATCATCCCGAGCGCGCGGTCGGGCGGCAGCGCGGGGTCGGCGCGGTGCGGGCCGTCGCGCCGGATCGCGGTGATCGCCTGCGCCAGCGCCTTGCGGTTGGCATCATCGCCAAACCCCGGCTTGAGCAGCGCGCCCGCCTCGCGCAGCGCCGCGCCGAAATTGTGCCAGCCGCATCGCGCGGCGCAGGCCAGCACGGTGCCCGCCATCACGATCATGAAGGCGCCCGGATCGATCAGGGCGCTGACACTATTCGGCATTGAAGATCCCCCCTTGCTGGCCGCCGTTCATGCACCGCGCATTGTAACCATCGCTGGAGAGAACGGCTGCGGCCGGGGCAGATTAAGCCTGCGATCGGTCGGCAGGGCTTTGCCGCCGGGGCGGCAGGGGGTGCGGCAAGCGCTTGCCGCCCCAACGTCACTCCCCGCCTGGCCACGCACTGCCGCGCAAACTGGCACGCTTCGTGCTTAACCCCTCTCGCACAGGCCGGCGGACCGGATTGCGGCCCGCTGCACCACCAAGGGGAGATCCTCATGAACGAGAGACTTTTCGGCATCCACGGCGCGGCGCTGACCTTGCGTTCGGAACGCATGGGCGTGATCGCCTCCAACATCGCCAATGCCGCGACCCCCGGCTACAAGGCGCGCGACATCGATTTCAACGCCGCGCTCGATGCCCGGCTGGCGGACCAGCGCGGCGACATCACCGCCGGTGCGCAGGCCGGCCAGGTGTGGCGCACGCCGAGCATGCCTTCGATGGATGGCAACACGGTCGAGTTGAACCGCGAACAGGTCGCCTTTGCCGAGAATGCGGTGGCCTATTCAGCCACGCTCAGCTTCGTGACCGGCAAGGTCAACACCATCACC
>JBKDUW010000253.1:0-14390 GCA_046339235.1 Erythrobacteraceae bacterium
CAGTTCGGCTCGGACCTCGATGCCTCGACCCAGAAGCTGCTCAACCGCGGCGCGCGTCTGACCGAGCTGCTCAAGCAGGCGCAGTTCTCGCCGATGCCGTTCGAGGAGCAGACCGTGTCGATCTATGCCGGCACCAACGGCTTCCTCGACGCGATCCCGGTGAACCGCGTGAACGAGTACGAGAGCCAGATGCTCGATTACATGCGCCGCGAACATGGTGCCGTGCTGACCGAGATCCGCACCAGCAAGAAGTTCGAAGGCGAGGTTGCGGACAAGACCAAGGCCGCGCTCGAAGCCTTCGCCAAGCAGTTCGCGTAAGGACGCAGCCCAGTGCCCTCACTCAAGGAACTGAAAGGTCGGATCAACTCGGTCAAATCGACCCAGAAGATCACGAAGGCCAAGCAGATGGTCGCGGCGGCCAAGCTGCGCCGTGCCCAGGCTGCGGCCGAGGCCGGCCGGCCCTATGCCACGCGCCTTGCTGCGGTGATGGCATCGCTGGCGGGCAAGGTCGCTGGCGATTCTGCGCCCAAGCTGCTCGGCGGCACGGGTTCGGACCAGCGCAACCTCCTTGTCGTGGTCAACACCGACAAGGGGCTGTGCGGCGGTTTGAACTCAAACCTCGTGAAAGCCACCAAGCTAAAGGCGCGCGAATTGCAGGCGCAGGGCAAGGCGGTCGAATTCTACCTCATCGGCAAGAAGGGCCGCGCGCCGCTGAAGCGCGAATTCCCGACGCTGATCGGCACAGGCTTCGACACCAGCACAGTCAAGACCCCGGGCTTCAACGAGGCCGAAACCATCGCCAACGAGCTGATCGCGATGTTCGGCGAAGGCAAGTTCGATGTTGCGCACCTGATCTACCCGACCTTCAAGTCGGCGCTGGCGCAGGACCCGACGATCAACCAGCTGATCCCCGTCCCCGCACCGACCATCGCCGGGGACACCGGCGCGGTGGTCGATTACGAGCCGACCGAAGAGGAAATCCTCGAAGAACTGCTGCCGCGCTACGTGCGCACCCAGCTGTTCGGCGCGCTGCTTGAGCGCGAAGCGTCGGAGCAAGGCGCCTCGATGAACGCGATGGACAACGCAACCCGCAACGCCGGCGATCTGATCAGCAAGCTTACGATCCAGTACAACCGCAGCCGTCAGGCGGCGATCACCACCGAGCTGATCGAAATCATCGCCGGGGCTGAGGCGCTTTGAGAACCCCGATCGCCTTGCTTGCCATGTCGCTTGCGGCTTGCGCTCCGACTGCGCCCGAGGCTGGCGAGGAAACGCCTGCTGCGGCAGGGGTTGCGTCGTCCGAGGCAGCGCTTCCCGGCGTCGCCGAGCTTCGGGCGGCATTCGACACGTCCTGCCCAGGTCAGCCGAAGATCGCTTCCGCCAGCTGCACCGCGCTCGGCGATCCGACCGAATTCAAGTGCGCCTACGCCCGAGAGGGGCAGGATGCCGGAACCACATCTGAAACGATTATCGCCAAGGACGCTGATACATTCGTCCTGATTGACCTACCCAACAGCTGCCAAGTGCAGTGAAGCCATAGGAAGTTAGAAATGGCCACCGCCCCCGCTCTCAACCAGACCACCAACGGCACCATCAGCCAGGTCATCGGCGCTGTCGTAGACGTGCAGTTCCCCGGTGAACTGCCCGCGATCCTTACCGCGCTCGAAACCCGTAACGGCGACAAGACGCTGGTGCTCGAAGTCGCCCAGCACCTTGGCGAGAACACCGTGCGCACCATCGCGATGGACGCGACCGAAGGTCTCACCCGCGGCAGCGAAGTGGTCAACACCGGCGCGCAGATTTCCGTGCCTGTGGGCCCCAAGGTTCTCGGCCGGATCATGAACGTCATCGGCCAGCCGATCGACGAACTCGGCCCGATTGGCGCGGACAGCACCATGCCGATCCATGCCGAGGCCCCGGCCTTCATCGACCAGTCGACCGAAGCCGCGATCCTCGTCACCGGGATCAAGGTGATCGACCTGCTCGCGCCCTATGCGCGCGGCGGCAAGATCGGCCTGTTCGGCGGCGCGGGCGTGGGCAAGACCGTGCTGATCCAGGAGCTGATCAACAACATCGCCAAGGGCCACGGCGGCGTGTCGGTGTTCGCCGGCGTGGGTGAACGCACGCGCGAGGGCAACGACCTCTACCATGAATTCCTCGACGCCGGCGTGATCAAGTCCGACGAAAACGGCGTGGCAATCACCGAAGGCTCCAAGGTGGCGCTGGTGTTCGGCCAGATGAACGAGCCCCCGGGCGCGCGTGCCCGTGTGGCGCTGTCGGGCCTGACGATGGCGGAATATTTCCGCGACGTCGAAGGCCAGGACGTGCTGTTCTTCGTCGACAACATCTTCCGCTTCACTCAGGCGGGTTCGGAAGTGTCGGCGCTGCTCGGCCGCATTCCCTCGGCGGTGGGCTACCAGCCGACGCTGGCCACCGACATGGGCAAGCTGCAGGAGCGCATCACCTCGACCACCAAGGGCTCGATCACCTCGGTGCAGGCGATCTACGTTCCCGCGGACGACTTGACCGACCCGGCGCCTGCTGCCTCGTTCGCGCACCTTGACGCGACCACCACGCTGAGCCGTGCGATTTCCGAAATGGCGATCTTCCCGGCGGTCGACCCGTTGGATTCGACCAGCCGCGTGCTCAGCCCGCAGGTCGTCGGCCAGGAGCATTACGACGACGCCCGCCGTGTCCAGCAGACGCTGCAGAAGTACAAGAGCCTGCAGGACATCATCGCGATCCTCGGGATGGACGAGCTGTCGGAAGACGACAAGCTGACCGTCGCCCGCGCACGCAAGCTGCAGCGCTTCCTCAGCCAGCCGTTCCACGTCGCCGAGGTGTTCACCAACATCCCGGGCGTGTTCGTGCAGCTCGAAGACACCGTGAAGAGCTTCAAGGCAGTGGTCGACGGCGAATATGACCACCTGCCCGAGCAGGCCTTCTACATGGTCGGCGGGATCGAACAGGCGGTCGAGAAGGCCAAGAAGATGGCGGAAGAGGCGTAAGACCGGTGCCCCTCCACTTCGAACTCGTCACCCCCGCCAAGCTCGTCCGCTCGGAAGACGTCCACATGGTGGTCGTCCCCGGCACTGAGGGCGAATTCGGCGTGCTCGAAGGCCACGCTCCCTTCATGAGCACCATCCGCGACGGCGCGATGCAGGTCTATGCCACGGCGAATGCCGCGCCTGAAATCATTCAGGTGCGCGGCGGCTTTGCCGAGGTCAACGAGAAGGGTCTCACGGTTCTGGCCGAGCACGTCGAGGGATAAGTCTCTCCACCCGAAGCAACGCAAAAGGGCGGTCCGTTGGCTCGCCCTTTTTGTTTGTATCCCCTTCCCTTTGCGTCGCTCTCCCGTCACAAATGCGCCCAGCATTTCCTTGAGGAGAGGACGCTTGAAACTTGTCTCCACTTTCGCACTGGCACTGGCCATGACCGCTGCCGCAACCACTGGCGCTGCCGCGCAGGACGTCCCCGCTGACACCGGCGTTCCCGGCCCCGAGCAGGATCCCTATATCTGGCTCGAGGAAGCCCGAAGTCCCGAAGCATTGGACTGGGTCGCCAAGGAGAACGAGCTCACGCTGGCCGCCTTTGAAGCCGATCCGCGCTTTGCCCAGTTGAAGACCGAGGCGCTGGCGATCTTCGACAGCAACGACCGCATCCCCTTCGTCAGCTTCCGCCCCGATGGCCTCTATAATTTCTGGCAGGACAAGGCGAACCCCAAGGGCATTCTGCGCCGCACCACGCTCGAAAGCTACCGCACCGTCACGCCCGATTGGGAGGTCATTCTCGATGTCGATGCGCTCGCCAAGGCGGAGGGCAAGGAGTGGGTCTATCAGGGCTCGAGCTGCCTGCCGCCCGCCGACACCAAGTGCATGATCGCGCTCTCCGATGGCGGCGAGGATGCCGCCATCATGCGCGAGTTCGACACTGCGACGAAGAAGTTCGTCGCAGGCGGCTTCGTGCTCTCGGAGAAGAGCCAGGGCGGGGTCGAATGGATCGACGAAAACACCCTGCTGGTCAGCCGCAACTTCGGCGAAGGCACGCTGACCGAAAGCGAATACCCCTTCACCACCCGCGTATGGAAGCGCGGCACGGCCATCGCGGATGCGCCCGAGATCTTCCGCGGCGATCGGACCGATGTCTCCTCCGGCGCCAGCCTGCTGCGCGACAACACCGGCACGATCCACGCCCGCACCGCCTATCGCGGCATCAGCTTCCACGAGCGCCTGTTCTACGTCGAAAAGGACGGGACTTGGCTGCAACTCGATATGCCGACAAAGGCCTCGCCTTACGGCATTGTCGACGGCCACATGCTGGTCTCGACCGATGTCGACTGGACGGTGGGCGGCCAGACATTCCCGGCCGACAGCCTGATCGCGATGGATCTGGAGGAATGGAAGGCCAACCCCAACGGCGCCAAGAAGACGCTCGTCTGGGCGCCCGGCCCGCGCCAGACCAAGCAGGGCGCCGCGGTCACAGGCTCGTCGCTGTTCGTGACGCTGCTCGACAACGTGGTCGGCAAGGTGCTGCAGTTCAACTTTGAGAGCGGCCCGAACGGTGGATCGTGGGTGAGCCAGCAGGTCGCCCTGCCCGACAATGCCACGCTCGGCATCGCGGCATCCTCGGACGAGACCGACCAGATCATGTACACGGTCAGCGATTTCCTCAATCCGACCACGCTCTACTACACCGATGGCACCACCCCGCCCGCCGTGCTCAAGACCAGCCCGGCCTATTTTGCGCCCGAGGGCATGGCGGTCGAACAGCACGAGGCGACCAGCAATGACGGGACCAAAATCCCCTATTTCATCGTCAAGCCCAAGGGCATGACACTCGATGGCTCCACCGCGACGCTGTTGACCGGTTACGGGGGCTTCCAGGTGCCGCGCCTGCCCGGCTACCTCGGCAGCACCGGCAAGCTGTGGGTGGAAAAGGGCGGTGCCTATGTGCTCGCTAACCTGCGCGGCGGGGGCGAGTTCGGGCCGAACTGGCACCAGACCGCGATCCGCGAGAACAAGCAGCGCACCTGGGATGATTTCATCGCGGTGGGCGAGGATCTGGTGAAACGCGGATTCACTTCGCCGCAGCATCTCGGCATCCAGGGCGGCTCTCAGGGCGGTCTGCTGGTCGGCACCTTCTTCACCCAGCGCCCCGACCTGCTGAACGCGGCGATCGTGCAGATCCCGCTGTTCGACATGCTTCGCTATCACGTGATCGGGCGCGGGGCTTCGTGGATCGGCGAATATGGCGATCCGCGCATTCCCGAACAGCGCAAGTGGATCGAGGGCTACTCGCCCTACCAGAAGATCGTGGCGGGCGTGAATTACCCCGCGCCCTTCCTGTGGGCCTCGACCGCGGATGACCGCACGCACCCGGCGCACGCACGCAAGGGGGCCGCGCGTCTCAAGGAGCTTGGCCAGCCCTATTACTACTTCGAGGACACCACCGGCGGCCATTCGGGCGGGGTCGACAATGACCAGCGCGCCAAGCTGCAAGCGCTGCAGTTTGTTTACCTGATGAAGCGGCTGATGGACGCTTCCAGCGGAGAATAGACCCCGCGATTCCCGGGCTCGCAAAGAGGGCGGCTCCAGCGATGGAGCCGCCCTATTTTCGTTAGATAACAAGGATAACATCGCCGGCGTGTAAACCAGCCCGACAATTTGCCCTCGGCTCGTCGCTAATGGGGCACGCAAGGGGCCCTCAACGCCCGATTAACTATACTCGGCAACCACTCGTTAAGTCTGCCCGTCAACACTCGGGCCAACGGGGGCGATGACAGCACGGGAAAGGAGCTGGCCAATGGCCTACCCTAGGGATTTTTCGATTGCCGATGCGATCAAGCGCTATGGCCTGCCGCGCAACCACAGGGTCCACTGGTCCAAGGACCGCAAGGACGATGTCGTGCGCGCCGTGCATGAACGCGCGATCAGCTTTCACGAAGCGCGCAGCCGCTATCTGCTCAGCCGCAGCGAGTTCGAGCAATGGGAAGCCGATTATGTCGCCAGCGGCGGCGATGCCCTGGGAGAACGCGCGCGGATGCAGGACGCTTGATCAGGGCGCCGCAGCGACCGGGATCAGCACCTCGTTGCGGCGCAGGGGGCCGGGCACCATCGGCGCATCGTAGAAGGCAAACTCGGCCTCGCCTTCAGGCACAATGCCCTGCCCTAACAGCCAGGCGCGCAATTGCGCCTCGCGGGTCGCCAGATCGGCCGCTCCGCCATTACCCGCAAACCGCACCGCCGCCATCCGCCGCGCGGGCACTTCGGCAAGCGCAATATCGGCCGGCGCAGGTGGCAGAGTCTCCAGCGAATATTTGGCCGGCATCACGAATCGCATCTGCCAGCGCCCGGCCTCGGTTTCCTGCTGCAACACCGGCGCGGTCATGGCTATGCTCTCGCCGCCCTGGGGGCGATCCTGCGCAAAGATATAGGCGGCAAGGCGGCGGAAACTCGCCCCGCTGGCGCGCTGGCGATCCCCTGACGAGGTGACTTCGGCCACCACCAGCGCCGGATAATCGCGCAGTTCAAACTCGCCTTCTGCGCGGACCAGCGCAAACTCGGGTTCCTCGGTGTTGCGATACTGGGCGTACACGGCGGCAGCTCCGATTGCGGCAATGCCAATTCCGGCGGCGATCCATCGTCCGATGCGCATAAGCAGGTTCCCTTATGTGACGCCTCAGACACGCAGCCCTTGGCGAGGCTAAAAGTTCCCGGCGATGCGACGGGCTATCGCGTGGGCGCGTCGAAGTCCGCCGGCTTGTTTGCGATCCACGCGATAAACTTTGCGATCGCGGCATTGTCGCGGATCTTCTGAGCATCGTCGCCGATCCGGGCGAGTGCGCTATTGGTGAAGTTGGCGTGGATCGTCTTGTGGCAGATCGGGTGAACTGGAACCTTGATCTTGCCCTTCTTGGCCTTGGGCACGGGGTGATGCCACTGCTCGATATCGCCCAGCGGGCGGTCGCACAGCCAGCAGGCGAGGTTGCTGTCCTCGCTCACCCCTTCTTCTCCGCCGCCTTCTTCTTCTTCATCGCATCGTGAAAACGGTCGGCCCAGCCGTCTTTCACCAGCTGTTCGGCGCGCACCATCCGCAGCTCTCCGGGAGCAACATCGCGGCTGACGGCTGATCCTGCCGCGACGATCGCATCGGCCCCGATGGTGACCGGCGCAATCAGCGACGAGTTCGAGCCGATGAAGGCGCCCGGGCCGATCACGGTCCTGTATTTGAAGTACCCGTCATAATTGCAGGTGATCGTGCCCGCGCCGATATTCGCGCCCGCACCGATGGTGGCATCGCCGAGATAGGTGAGGTGGCTGGCCTTGGCGCCCTCGCCCAGCACGGCGTTTTTCACCTCGACGAAATTGCCGACAAAGCTGCCTGTTTCGAGCACCGCGCCGGGACGCAGGCGCGCGAAGGGTCCGACCTTCACGCCGCTTGCTAGCTTTGCGCCTTCGATGTGCGAATTGGCGCGGATCAGCACCTTATCCGCGATCTCGACGCTGGGGCCGAAGAACACGTTGGGCTCGATCGTGACGTCGCGGCCCATCACAGTGTCGTAAGCGAAGAACACCGTCTCGGGCGCGATCAGCGTGGCGCCTTCGTCCATCGCCCTGAGCCGGCGCGCGGCCTGCCAGCGGGCCTCAGCCGCAGCGAGTTCGGCGCGGGAGTTGATCCCGGCGACCTCGTCCGCCGTCTCGGCTACGATCACCGCGCAAGCGCGCCCGTCTGCGATGGCGATATTGACGATGTCGGGGAGGTAATACTCGCCCTGCGCATTGTCATTGCCGACCCGCGCCAGCAGCGCGAACAGATCGGCGGCGCGCGCGGCGACGAGGCCGGAATTGCACAGCCGCGTGGCCCGCTCGCCTTCGTCGGCGTCCTTGTATTCGACCATCTTGATGATGGCCCCCGCATCATCCGCGATCACCCGGCCATAGGCGAGCGGATCTTCCGGCTCGAACCCGAGCACGACTGCGGCGGGCGCATCCGGTCCATGCAGCCGTTCGAGCATGGCACGCATCGTCGCCGCTTTCACGAAGGGCACATCACCATAGAGCACGAGCACATCGCCCGCGAAGCCTGCCAGCGCGCCCTCGGCCTGCGCTACGGCATGGCCGGTGCCGAGTTGGGGCTCCTGCAGACAGGTCGCCGCACGCGTGCCCACCGCCGCTTCGATCTGCTCGCGCCCTGCGCCGACCACAACTGCCGTCCGCTCCGGCCCGAGTTCTGCCACGCTCGCCATCAGGTGTTCGAGCATCGGCCTGCCCGCAATCAGGTGCAGCACCTTGTGCAGATCGCTCTTCATGCGCGTGCCCCTGCCGGCGGCAAGGATGATGGCGGCGAAGGGAGTGGTCGTATCGGTCATCAAAGCCCCTGTAAGTTAAGCATCGCTTGCCAGCAAATACTTGCGGTTTGAAGAAGCATCCGCCACGCCGCGCGCATGAACGACATCCCCTTTGACGCGATCGGCTTCGATCTCGACGGCACGCTGCTCGATACCTTCCGCGATCTGGGCGCGGCGGTGAACCATGCGCTGGTGCTCGGCGGGTTTGCCGAGGTCTCGGTCGAAAGCTCGAAAGACCTGATCGGCGGCGGGGCCAAGATCATGCTTGCCCGTGCGGTCGAGGCACAGGGCGGATTGCCCGAGGACGACTTCAAGCGGCTCTACAAGGCGATGCTGGGCTATTACGAGGACCACAATGCGGTCCACACCGCGCTCTATCCCGGTGTGCGCGAGGTGCTGGCCGAATTGGCCGCCAGGGGCGTGCGGATGGCGGTGGTTACCAACAAGTTCGAGGCCTTTGCCCGCAATGTCCTCACCCAGCTCGATCTGTTCGGCGCCTTCGAAACCGGGATCGGCGGCGATTCGATGGGTAAGGGCGAGGACGGCCAGTTCCTCGCCAAGCCCCACCCCGCACCTGTCATCGCCGCACGCGCGGCCACCGGCGGCGGCCGGTTCGTGTTCATCGGCGATTCGACCTATGACGTACGCGCCGCCAAATCCGCGGGCGTTCCGGTGGTCGCAGCGGCCTATGGCTATTGCGATATGCCCCCGCATCATCTGGGCGCAGACGCAGTGATCGATTCGTTTGAAGGCTTGATTCCGGCGCTGGTCGGCCTCGGGCGCGCCGCCTGACCCTACGGCAACGCTCCCCTCGCAGTTAGGCTGTTGCAAGGTGCTCACGAAAGTGCCACGCAACGCCCGCAAAATCGCTTTACGCAGGCGTAAACCGCGCCGCGAGCCAACGACAGGAGAACACCCATGACCATCAGCTTCAAGGACAAGGTCGCCATCGTCACCGGTGCCGGCGGCGGGCTCGGCAGGGCCTATGCGCTCGAACTCGCCCGCCGCGGCGCCAAGGTCGTCGTCAATGACCTCGGCGGCTCGCGCGATGGCACCGGCACCTCGGACGCCGCCGCGCAGGTCGTCGCCGAAATCGAAGCCATGGGCGGCGAGGCTATCGCCAACGGCGCCAGAGTCACCGAATACGAGCAGATGGAAAAGATGGTCGCCGACGCCAAGCAGAAGTGGGGCGGCGTCCATGTGCTGATCAACAACGCAGGGGTGCTGCGCGACAAGACCTTCATCAAGATGGAGCCGGCCGACTTCGAATTCGTGGTCAAGGTGCACCTCACCGGCTCGGCCTTCGCCACCAAGGCGTGCTGGGAAACCATGCGCGAGCAGGGCTACGGCCGCATCCTGATGACCGCGTCCTCGACCGGCCTGTTCGGCAATTTCGGCCAGGCCAATTACGGCGCGGCCAAGCTCGGCCTTGCCGGGCTCACCAAGACGCTCCAGCTTGAAGGCGCCAAGTACAATATTCGCTGCAACACGCTGTCGCCGGTCGCGGGCACCCGCATGACCGAAGACCTGTTCCCCGAAGAGGCCTTCAAGCTGTTCGCGCCGGAAAACGTGGTCCCGGCCGCGCTGTTCCTCGTCAGCGAAGACGCGCCGACCAACGTCATCGTTGGCGCGGGCGCGGGCGGCTTCCACTCCTCGTGGACGGTGATGAACGACGCCGTGTGGCTGCCGGAAGGCGAGCGCACAGTCGAAGGCTTTGCCGCACACTGGGAGGAGATCAACGCCTTCACCAACCTCACCGCCCCGCAATCGGGCAGCGAGCAATCGGGCAATATCCTCAAGGCGATGCAGAAGGACACCGGCACCGGGCCTGCCAGCGCGCGCGGCTGATCTGCTTTAACGCAATGCAACAGGGCCCGTCTCCGCAAGGGGGCGGGCCTTTGCTTTGGCGCGCGTTCAGTCGACCGCCTTCACCAGCCGCCGTTCCATCGGAGCGAGGACGCCTGCGAGGTCATGGCCGCGCTTGAGCACCTGGCCGTGTTCGCCGAACAGCGTCCACATTCCCTGTTTTGATCTGAGCGCCGGGCGCTTCTCCACCCGCGCCTGCGGCTTCTCGGCCGTGCGGCGGAAAGCGGCGAAGGTGGCGGCTTGGCGATCGAAATCCATCGCGTAGTCGCGTCATTCGCCAGCCGCGACCATCCGCCCGTAAAGATCGAGTATCCGCTGCAATTCGGCGCGTTCGAAACCGACCTGCTCGGCGCCGCGGCTGGGAAAGGCCAACACCTGTCCGGCGGCAAGGCCGGGTGTGGGCACGCCTGACTTCAACGCGCCGCCCCGCTCAATCCTTGGTGCCGCTCTTGCGCGCGCGCACTGCGGCGACCGGCGCTTCGCGCTCGGCCATGAGCGCCTTCACCGCTACCAGTTCCGCGCGCAGAACACTCACTTCGGACTCGAGCTTTTCGATGCAATCGCGGCGCGGGCGGCCCTCGTCATCGCAGGGCGGATCATCGCAAGGCGTGCCATAGGGGATGAATTCCTTGATCCACTCCTCGGCCGGCACCAGCGTCGAGCGGGCCTTGAGACCGATCATGGTCGCGCCGGCGGGCACATCCTCAGTGACGACCGCATTGGCCCCGACCCGCGCACGCTCGCCGACCACGATCGGGCCGATAATCTGCGCGCCCGAACCGATGATGACATTGTCGCGCAGCGTCGGATGGCGCTTGCCGCCCTTGCCATTGGCGGGGTTGGTCCCGCCCAGCGTGACGCATTGATAAATCGTGACATTGTCGCCGATCTCCGCCGTCTCGCCGATCACTGTAAAGCCGTGGTCGATGAAGAAATTCTTCCCGATGGTGGCGCCGGGGTGAATGTCGATCGCGGTCAAGAGCCGCGAGAAATGGTTCACGAAGCGCGCGAGGAAATAGAGCTTCGCCTCGAACAGCCAATGCGCGATGCGGTGAAGTCCCAGCGCCAAGACACCGGGGTAGAGCAGGATCTCCCAGCGTGAACGCGGTGCAGGATCACGCGCGCGGACCGAGTCCAGATAGCTGATCAATGGCTCGAACATGGCACCATCATTCCCACCAAACCGCGCACGATGCAACTCGCCCGCCTAGAACAAGCGCTGCTGCTCGGGGCCATGCAGGGCTTCGAGCGCGGCGCGCCACACCGACATGGTGGCAGGCAACTGACGTTCAAGGGAAATCCGGTCAATTGTCGCCACCAATGCCTCGATCGCGGCAAAGCTGCGGGTGGTGCGCGGGACGAGATATTCGGCCGCGCCCTCGGGCAGGCTAAGGCCGCGCTGCTCGGCGAGCGCATGGATCAGATCGGCCATCATCGCATCATCGGGCGCGCCAATCGACAGTTGCAGCGAACTGCCGATGCGCGAGGCGAGATCGGGCAGCGCGATGCGCCAGCCGCCTTGCTCGGGATCGGCATTGGCGACGATCAGCAGCGCCGAGCCTTCGCGCGGGCCGCCTTGCTGCACCGCGTTCCAGCGATGGAACAGGTCGGTCTCGTCGCAGGTCTCGGCATTGTCGATCAGATCGAGCTGCTCGGGGCCAACCAACCCCTGTGCCCAACGCGCCAGCAGCGTCTTGCCCGAACGCGGCGGACCGGTCAGCGCCGCGACGTGAAAGGGCCAGCGTGCTGGGGCCTGAAGCGCCTCAATCACCGGCGCTTGGGCTCGGCCGACGACGATGCGCCGCGGCTCGGCCGGAGCGCCAGACGAGAGCGGCAGCGCGATCTGGGAGGGTAAGGAGGGGCTCATGCGCGCTGGCCTGCCATGCCGGTCAGCGGCTGACGGCGAGCGCGTTTGCCCCCCGCCGCACTGTAAATCCGCGGGCTTCGAGCGCGGCGGCGAGTTCCTCGAGCGAGCCTGCAAAGCTCACGCTCATCACCGAGGTGCCGCCGATCGCGGTGCTGGTAACAGCCACGCCGCGCACCCCGCCAGCGCCGCGCACCGCGCTCAAGGCACCGTCAAAGGCGGCCGCATCGGGGGTGGCGAACTGCACGACAATGGAACGCACCGCCACTTCGCCCGGTTCGGCACCCGCGACCGGCTGCGCTTCGACCTCGGGCGCAATGCCGGCGGCGGCAGCCGCTTGCGCTGCGACACGCGACCGCGCCGCACGGCCGATCTCGATCAGGCGCGCAATCGCCGGGTCGATCTCGCCGGTCCCGCCGACCCGCAAAGTCGGATCAGGCTGCAGCTTGCCGCCGGCAAGCGCGCTCGCAAAGATTGCGTCCATCCGGTCGACCGCCTTGGCCAGCATCGCCGGAAGCTCGTCGGGCCCGGCGGCTTTCAGGCTGAAGCTTTCAAGCGGGCGGCTGTCTGGGCCGTAGCGCGCGGTGAAGGTGCCGTTCACCGGCCCGCCGGGAAACTGGTGATCGAGCCGCGCAAAAGCCATCAGCGCGCCCGAGGCGTCATATTGGTCGAGCGTGCTGCGCCACCATGTGCGGCTGCGGCGCCCGGCCTGACCGAAATTGATCATCAGCGAATCGTCCCCTGCCCCGCTCAGGCGGACATAGTTGATCCGGCTCGTTCCCGGGTTGAACTCGGCCCAGGCGCGCTGCCAGGCGTTACGCTGTTCAAAGGTGGTATAGGTCCCGCCGCTCGCCTCGACCGGGATCAGCAGCATCGGTGCCGAGCGCGCCGCCTGCTCGCCGCCGCCGAGATAGCCGCTCGCACGCTGGCGATCGAACACCACGCCAAGCGTGGCGATATAGCGCCGCGGACCCAGCCGCTCGCGCTCGATCACGATCGCTGAGACGAGGCCATCGAGCTGCCCTTCGGCAAGCTTGGGCCCCTTGATCTTCTCCCACGCCTTGCGCTGCGCCTCGCGCCAGCCCTTGGCGCGGGCCTTCTCGGCGCTGTCGGCGGTAACATCGACACTGATGCCCTTGACCTCGATATCCGCGCTCGCCGCCGTTGGCGCGATCCCGCGCTCGCCTGCGACCTGCGCCACCAGCGCATAGCCGCCGCCGAGCAGCGCCAGTGTCAGCGCAGCCCCGCCCACACCGCGCAGCAGCGGGCGAGAAAGGGCGGCACCGCGGCCGGGGAGGGAAAGAGACGCGCTCATCGGGGAAATCGCGCGCCTTTTGCCCAAAGGCGAGTGGAATTCCAAGCGCGAAAGGCTATGGGACTGCGCATGACTTCGGGGACAAACGAGAGCAGCCCGCCGCAAAGCGCGGGCTACACCTATGCCGATGCCGGCGTGTCGATTGCTGCGGGCAATGCGCTGGTCAGGGCCATCGCCCCGCTGGCGAAGGCCACCGCGCGCCCGGGCGCGACCAGCGAGCTCGGCGGTTTCGGCGGCTTCTTCGATCCCAAAGCGGCCGGATATAGCGATCCGCTGCTGGTCGCCGCCAATGATGGTGTCGGCACCAAGCTGAAGCTCGCGATCGAGCATGACCGGCACGACGCCGTCGGCATCGACGTGCGCGTGCGCGCCATCGGGCAGGATGCGCGGGATGTTCTCAAGCAGACCGCCGCCGGTGATGTGGGCGAGCGCGTTGATCTGGCCTGCCCGGATCAGCGGCAAGAGGCTTGCAACATAGATGCGGGTGGGCGCGATCAGCGCGTCGATCAACAATTGCTCCTGATCGAACAGGGCAGGGCGATTGAGTTTCCAGCCCTTGTCTGCCGCCAACCGGCGCACCAGCGAATAGCCGTTGGAGTGGACGCCGCTCGACGCCAGCCCCAGCAGCACATCGCCCGGTGCGACCTTGTCGCCTGTGAGCTGCTCGCCGCGCTCGACCGCGCCGACGCAGAAGCCGGCAAGGTCATAATCGCCCGGCGCATACATCCCCGGCATTTCCGCCGTCTCCCCGCCGATCAGCGCGCAACCGGCGATCTTGCAGCCTTCCGCAATGCCCGCGATCACGCGCTCGGCGACGCCGTTCTCGAGCTTCCCGGTGGCGAAATAGTCGAGGAAGAACAAAGGTTCGGCGCCCTGCACGATGAGGTCGTTGACGCACATGGCGACCAGAACGACCTCGAAGGGCGCATTATCGATCCGGCTGGCATAGAGCAGCGCGGCCATATTGGTGCCCGCTCCGGAAATGAGAATGGCGATGC
>JBKDUW010000254.1:0-2626 GCA_046339235.1 Erythrobacteraceae bacterium
CGCCCCCTTGCGTATCGCCATCGCCGGTCTCGGCACGGTGGGCGCGGGCGTTATCCGGCTGCTCGACACCAATGCCAAGCTGATCGCCGCGCGCGCCGGCCGGCCCATCGAAGTGGTGGCGGTGAGCGCGCGCGACCGGGGCAAGGACCGCGGCGTCGATATTGCCCGCTTCGCCTGGGAAGACGATATGTCCGCGCTGGCCCGCCGCGCAGATGTCGATGTGGTGGTGGAGCTGGTCGGCGGGTCGGACGGCCCGGCGCTGGCGCTCTCGCGCGCGGCGCTGGGGAGAGGCAAGGGCCTCGTCACCGCCAATAAGGCGATGATCGCGCATCACGGGCTGGAGCTCGCTGAAATGGCCGAAGCCAACAATGCCGCATTGAAGTTCGAAGCGGCGGTGGCGGGCGGGATTCCGGTGATCAAGGGACTCCGGGAGGGCACCAGCGCCAATGCGCTCACCAAGGTCTACGGCATCCTCAACGGCACCTGCAATTACATCCTCTCGACGATGGAGCGCACCGGCGCCGATTTCGAAGCGGTGCTGGCTGATGCGCAGCGGCTGGGCTTTGCCGAGGCTGATCCGGCGTTCGATATCGAGGGCGTCGATGCGGCGCACAAGCTGGCGATCCTCGCCGCGATCGGCTTCGGCACGCGGGTCGATTTCGCGGGCGTGCGGGTGAGCGGAATCACGCAGGTGCGTGCGGCTGACATTGCGCAGGCCAATGCGCTGGGATTCGTGATCCGGCTGATCGGCGAAGCCGATGTCGAGGAGACCCCGCAGGGCGCGCGCCTGCTCCAGCGCGTGCGGCCGTGTCTGGTCGCCAAGGGCCATCCCCTGAGCGCGGTCGACGGGCCGACCAATGCGGTGGTGGCCGAGGGCAATTTCTCAGGACGCCTGCTGTTCCAGGGCGCCGGCGCAGGCGACGGGCCGACCGCGAGCGCGGTCGCGGCGGACCTGATCGACATTGCCCGCGACGAAGTGGGCGCGCCCTTCTCGATCCCCGTGGCGCAGCTCGCCGCGCTGCCGCCCGCCGAACCCGGCCACCGCACCGAGCGCACCTATATCCGATTCATGGTCAAGGACCGCCCCGGCGTGCTCGCCGAAATCACCGCCGCGATGCGTGACGGCAATGTCTCGATCGAGAGCCTGATCCAGCAGGGCCGCGGCCAGGCCGAGGGCGAGGTGATGGTGGCGATGGTGACGCATGAAGGCCAGGAAGCCAACGTCACCCGCGCACTCGCCTTGCTTGAAGGCTCGGAGAGCCTGACCGGCGAGCCGCTGGTGCTGCCGATCCTGCCGCTTTAGCTGGGCGAGTTGCCCCGACTAGAGGCCTAGTCAGCCAGATCGTGCAAGGCATCGACAGGGCAGCGATACTTCTTGCCAGCATGGATCAATGCGCGAAGCGTTGCCCGGCGAAAGACAATCCTTAGCTCATCCATGAACGTCCCGAACATCTCGTGAACATCATCTTCAATCGAAAGGGGTAGATCTCCATACTTCTTAGAAATCCGGCCGTAGTGAGGGTTCTCCTCGTTCTTGAGGCCGTATCGCATCACGAGAGTGACCCAAGAAAATGGCGCATCTTTGAGATAGTCAGACGCGACCAATATCGGCTCCAGCTCCGCCCTTGCTGTCGCAAACGCCTCAAAAAGTGCCTTTGGCACGCGCGCCGTTGTGAGCGCGACGCCTCCGAAGCCTAGCTTGGCGTCATGCGGGGGTTTGGCAGGTGGCTCCAAGTGGCTAAGCGCCCTTCTTCTTGTTCTTGGAAGTCGCCCGCGGCGGCACGGTGGTCTTGATCCCCTCAGCCTCGCGCCGCGCCTTTTCCTCTTCCTCGGTCAGGTCGGCGTCCTCGTTCAAGGGCGGCAGGCCGCGCGCGATGCGGTCGGCGTCGGTACCGGCCGGGGCCTTGGGCAGCGCCTCGACATCGATGAATACCGCTGGCGGGGGCACACCGCCAATGCCGATACCCTTGCCATTGTCCGGGATGCCGAACAGGTCGGGCGGGGGCGGCGCGCCCTTGAAGGCGGTTTCCTGCGCGTAACGCTTCTGAGCTTCGGCGCGGCTGCTCGAGAGCGCGTTGGAGCCGTCATCGCCGGTCTCGCGGCACACCACGATCTCGCCGCTGATCGCGCCTGCATCAGCGCGGTCGATACATTCCTTGGCCTGCGCCTGGTTGACCTCACCGCGCGGCACGGTGACCATCAGGTTGATGACAGGCGCGGGGGCAGGTGCAGCAGCGGGAGGAGGCGCCTCCGCCTTTGTCGCGGCGCTGTCATCCTGCGCGGCCACCGGCGCACCGGTCAGCAGCGCAAAAGACCAAAACACTCCAAGAAAACCCGGCACGATACGCGTGGCATTGCTCGACAAACCCGTCTCCATCCGCTTATGCGCCGTGTCAATCCAAGGTCTGGCCCCGCACCGCGCGGATACCAGAACGACAAAGGGCTGAATTGCACATGAACTCCGCAACCGATACCGATCTCGCCGCCACCGCACAAGCCGCTGCCGATAACGCCATCCAGCGCGTGCTGGTGCTGGAGATGGTGCGCGTTACCGAAGCGGCCGCGATTGCGGCGGCGCAACTGATCGGGCGGGGCGATGAAAAGGCGGCTGACGCGGCGGCCGTGG
>JBKDUW010000255.1:0-17838 GCA_046339235.1 Erythrobacteraceae bacterium
TTGCCGCCGCTGCCGAAGTTCATCTTGCTGGGATCGCTGACCGGCAGGTCTTCGGGATCAAGCCCCGCCGCTTCGATCGAGGAGCGCAGATAATTGCCGTGCACGCCGGTAAACAGGTTGGTGTAGACGATGCCTTCCGACGAGCCTTCGACGATCCCGTTCTTGTAGCCATCGGTGGCGTTGGCCTCCTTGGTGGCGATGAAGGCGCTGCCGGCATAGGCAAAGTCGGCTCGCAGGGCCTGAGCGGCGAGGATAGTCGCGCCGTGGCCGACCGAGCCCGACAGCGCGACGAGCCCGTCAAACCACTCGCGGATTTCCTGCATCAGCGCGAAGGGCGACAGCGCGCCGGCATGCCCGCCAGCCCCTGCTGCCACCGGAATGAGGCCGGTCGCGCCCTTTTCGATCGCCTTGTGGGCGAAGCGGTTGTTGATCACGTCATGCATCGTGACCCCGCCCCAATCGCGCACCGCCGTGTAGATATCCTCGCGCGCGCCCAGAGACGTGATCACCATCGGCACCTGCCACTTGGCGCAGGTTGCCATGTCGGCATCGACGCGGTCGTTGGTCTTGTGGACGATCTGGTTGACCGCATAGGGCGCGGCCGGACGATCGGGATGCGCGCGGTTATGCGCGGCCAGTTCCTCGGTGATCTGGTGGAGCCATTCGTCGAGCTGTGATTGCGGACGCGCATTGAGCGCCGGAAAGCTGCCGATGATCCCAGCCTTGCACTGCGCGATCACCAGCTCGGGGCCCGAGACGATGAACAGCGGCGATCCGATCAGCGGCAGGCGCAGACGATCGAACGGGGCGGGAAGGGGCATCGGTTTCTCCTCAAAACGTATTCGGCTTGAACGGGTGTCTCTAACGCAGGTTCCTGATGTGCCAAGCGCGATTTTGCGAGTGCCGCTGCGTTAGGTGAGCAGGTGCTCGATCCCGTAGAAGCGCGCCGCAGTGCCGGCATAGAGCGCGGCTTTCTCGTCCGCACTTGCGGCGCGGGTGAGGCGCTTGAAGGCGTTCCACAGCACCGCGTAATCCGCGCCCCAGTAATCGACCGGGTAATTGCTCTCGAACATCGCGCGCTCCGGCCCGAAAGCTTCGATGCAGGTTTCGATATAGGGCCGCCACAGCGCGGCAAGATGCTCCGATCCGTGTCCGGCGGCGGGGCCATCCTCGGGCAGGGCACAGAACGCCATGGCAAGGCCGCCCAGCTTCACCACCACGTTCTCGCAAGCCGCCAGTTCGTGGATGTTGCGGCGCCACACATCGAAGCGTTCGTGCAAGCGTCCCTTGTAGGCAGCGACACCCACCGGGGTGCCGCAGTGATCTAGGCAGATCGGCTGATCGGGGAAAGCGCGCGCCAGATCGATCACGTCGGGCAATTGCGGCTGGAGGATCCACGCATCGAAGGTCAGCCCGCGCTTGCCGAGTTCGGCGAAGCCGGCGCGGAAGGTCGCGTTGCGATAGAGGCCTTCGGGATGGTGGAAAGCCGGGCCGAGCACCTCCGGATCGGCATCCCATGCGCCGGCATGGCGGATGCCCTTGAACCGGCGCGGCGAAGCGGCGTGGAGCGCATCAAGTACCGCGCCCGCACCGCTCCCCAGCATCAGATTGGCGTGGCCGATGATCCCCGCACAGGCGCGGCCTGCTCCATAGAGCCCGCTCGCCGATTGCGCCGCGACGCCATTGACATATTCTACCTCGCCGACCGGCTTCAGCGCGTCACCAAGCGCGCCGTTGTAGAACGCGCCGCATTCCATGAAGACCGTGCCGATGATGTTGTGGCCGCTGGTCAGATGGGCGTGGAGCTGGTCGAAGGTGTAATAGGCATTGTCGACCAGCCCGGCCATGAAGTGGTGCCGCGGCTCGGGGAACATCGGCATCAGTGGGCGCAGATCCCACAGGTGATGATGCGGATCGATGATCGGCAGATCGGGTTCGATGATGTCTTCGGTCATAGCCTTTTCCCCTCGTCTCGGGAGCTGGTGTAATGGCGCGGATGCCGGTCGTCATCGTCAATTTGGGGGAGTGGCCCCGGGAAAGGCAGGTAGGCTCCGAAGCATGCCGGTCACGTCGCCTTCCGGCTTTCCTGGGCGGCTCCATTCATCGCCGGCTAAGCGAGGATTGAGCTATAATTCCTTTGTGATAACAATGCTTCATCGGGAGAGTGAGGTGATGGCGTTTGTCGGCAAGAGTTTTGGAATTGTCGCTGCTGTGATGTTGTCGGCCGGGGTCGCATCCGCCGCTCAGGCCACCGACAGCGATCTTGACCGGCCTGAGAGCGATTCCGAATTGCGCGAACTTGCGAATGCCTATGCCCGCGGCGATCTGGGCTCAGGCCGGTGTGACTGGGTTCACCCTGTGACCGAGGGACCGACCCGGATACCGTGCGAAGTCGTCCCCTTGCCGGTTCTCGCCGACATGGCGGGCAATGTCTTAAACAAGCATGCCCAGTTCGAACTTGCCAAGCGCTTCGAGGAGGGGCGCGGCGTACAGCAGGATTACGCTATGGCACGGCGCTGGTACCGCATGGCGGCCCGGGATGCGCGGCGCGGGTCACCCGTCGTGGGTGCCGAGCCGGCAGGCTTCTCGGTCTCGGGCATCGGTGGACACACGATCTATGCGCGGCGCCGGGCGGTCGGCATGCCCGAGGCAGAAGAGCGGCTGCGCAGCCTGTCAACCGGCGACTGAGCGCGGGCAGAGGTTACCGGCTTTGACAAGGCGCCCATGACGGCCTTGCGGTGATCCTTACCGCGCTTGCTTCGGCTTGAGATAGCGGTCGAACCATTCGACCGTGCGCTTCAATGAATCGAGCTGGTTCTCGCGCTTCCTGAAGCCATGCCCCTCGGCCGGGTAGAAGACCGTCTCGACGATATTGCCCTTGGCCTTGAGGATGTCGTTCACCTCCTGCGCCTGTCCGCGCGGCACGCGGATGTCGTTCTCGCCCTGGAGCGATAGCAGCGGCGCCTTGGCATTGGCGATATAGGTCAGCGGCGAGGCGCGGTCATAGCCTTCGGGGTTGTCCTCGGGCGTGCCCATCAGGCTGCGCAGATAGGCTTTGAGCACCTCGTCCATGTCGCGGTACATGGAGCGCCAGTTGATGATCCCGAACAGCTGCACCGCGGCGGCGAATTCGTCGGGCGCCTTGCCGATCGCCATCAGCGACATGAACCCGCCGTAGGAGCCGCCGAAGATGCCCACCCGCTTGGGATCGGCATAGCCGCTCCGGACCAGAAACTGCTTGGCGGCGATGACATCCTTGAGATCGCCGCCACCCATGTCGTTGTAATTCGCGGCCTGGAAGTCCTTGCCGTATCCGGTCGAGCCGCGGAAGTTGGGGGCGATGATGATATAGCCCCGGCTGGCGAGCGCGGCGGCGATGTCGTCGAAGTAGTCGTCGGTCTTTCCGGTCGGCCCGCCGTGGGGCAGCACGATCGCGGGGTTGGAGCCGTCACGCTTGAGATTGGCGGGCATCGTCACCAGCGCGCTGATGCGGGTGCCATCGAAGCTGGTGTAGGTCACCATCTGCGAGGCAGCGAGCGCCTCGGGCCGCAGGCTGGCAAGCGCAAGCCGGGTAATCGGCGTGACGCTGTCGTCGGCCAGATCATAGCGCGTGAGTTCGCCCGCGACATTGGCCGCCATGTTCACCACCAGCAGCGAGCGCCCGTCCGGGGAGCGCGCATCGTTGCCCGTGGTGTAGTTCAGACCGGCGGGCATTTTCAACGGCGTTTCTGTGCCCGTGGCAATGTCGTAGCGCACCAGCGTGGTGCGCAAGTCGTCGCTGCTTTCGACCAGCAGCGACTTGCCATCGCGGGTGAAGCGGATCGCGGACTGGTCCCAGATGATCGGCTTGAGCCATTTCCACCGCTGCGTGCCAAGATTGTAGAGCCCGGCACGCGGGCGGCCGATCTCGACATCGCTGGTAACGGCGAGCCACGCGCCATCAGGGCTGAGGTCCGCCACCCGGTAGATCGTGTCCTTGGCGCCAAGCACCTTGGTGGCCGCGCCGCTGGCGACATCGACGCGCCAGATCTCGGTTGCGGTTGAATCGATTTTTTCGCGATTGGCGTAGAGCGTCTTGCCGCCATCGGCCCAGACCCTGGGAGACCAATCGAACTCGGGATCGGTCTCGGCCGTCAGCACGCGGATCGTTCCATCCACGCCCAGCACGGCGAGGTTCGACTGCGCCTCGCTCTGCTTTTTCACCGACAGGGCGATGAGACCATTCATGCCGCCCGGCACCAAGCCCCGCTCGCTGAGATCGGGGGTATTGGTCACCCGCTCGACCGCGCCGCCGCTGGTGGGCACACGGTAGAGATCGTAATACTCGTCGCCGCCATTATCCTGCATGAAGTAGAGCCATTTGCCGTCACGCGAGGCAGCGAGGCCGCCTTGGGCATCGTCCGATTGCGTCATCTGCAGCGGCCAGCTGCCATCCGCATCGGTGCGCCAGATGTTGTAGCGCCCGGTCAGATTGGTGGAGAGGAACACATATTTGTTGTCCGCGCTCCATGTGACGCTGCCTACATTGCGGGAATTGCCGATGTCTTCGAGCGGCACCGCGCGCGCTTCGGGGTTGACCGGCGAATTCAGGCTTTGCGGATCGGTCACCGGCCGCTCGGGCGTCGCAATCTGCGCTGCCAGCGGCGAGCCTGCCAGCAGCAGAGCGGCGGTAATCATCCAACGCATAAGGTTCCCCCTAAGGCCCCGCCCGGTCACTGCGCCGGCTGGCGAGCCCATGCAAAAGTGATGCATCCCGCAGCCACCATAGCATTATGGCGTTCCGGTGCCAGACGGGATTGCGGCTTGTGCGGCAGGCAAATGGCGGCCTCAGCCCGCCGCCCGTCGATACAGATGCCAGGTCGCATGGCCGAGCACCGGCAGCGCAACCATCAGGCCGAGAAAGCCCGGCAGCATCGCGACAAACAGCAGTGCCGCGATGATCACCGCCCAGCCGAGCATGACCGCGAGATTGCGGCGCACCACCTTGAAACTGGCGATGATCGCGGTGAGGAAATCGACCTTGCGCTCGACCAGCATCGGCAGGCTGATCACCGTCATGGCGAAGAAGGCAAAGGCCATCACCGCGCCGACCGCGCTGCCGACCGCCAGCATCGCAAGTCCGGCTGGCGTGAGCAGCGCAGCAAGGGAATCGCCGCCCATGCCGCTTTCGGCCATGAAGATTGCAAAAATCGCGTGGGCGACGATCATCCAGAACGAGAAAGCGACGAACACGATCACGCCCATCGACAGGATCTGGTCATCGCCGTGGCCCTTCAAGGCGCCCAGCACTGCGCGCCATGATGGCGCCTCGCCCGCCTCGCGGCGGCGGCTGGCCTCGTAGAGCCCGACGGCGACGAAGGGTGCGACCAGCGGGAAACCTGCCATCGCCGGGATCAGCCAGGTCGGCTCGCTGGCGTAAATGGCCGCCCAGCCGATCGCCAGGCCCGCCAGCACATAGAAGCCGCCGAAGAAGATCCCGAATTGCGGGACGCTGCGAAAGTCGCGCCAGCCCGCCTTCAGCGCCGCGCCGAGATCGGCGAAGGTGAGGTCGTCGGCAACCTGCGGGGTTGGCAGCGGCGGGGGCAGCGGCGGCTGCGGCAGCACGGGATCATGTTCGAGCACGCTCATTGGTGACACATCTCTCTCCGCCGCGAGACTGCGCCGAAATCCTGCGTCAGGCAAGCGCGGGAAGGGGGCTTACCCTGCGCTTTTCCCGACCGCGACATTGGCCGCCGAGAGCACAGCGCGCACGCTGGCGGTGGCGATGTCCTCGTCGATCCCGCAGCCCCACACGGTGCTGCCCTCAGGCGCGCGGCATTCGAGATAGGCCGCCGCACGGGCATCGGTGCCTTGGCCGAGCGCGTGTTCGGAATAGTCGATCACCTCGAGTTCTACCCCGAAGGCGCCGCGCAGCGTGCCCATCACGCTCGAGATCAGGCCATTGCCGCGGCCCGAGACGCTCTGTTCCTGCCCCTGCACCGCGATGGTGCCGGCAAAGATGCGGGTGCCATCGGACGCACGGCTTTCCTCGTAGCGCACCAGCTGGAAATGCTTGGGATAGGTCTGGACATGATAGGCGCCCTTGAATGCCTCCCAGATATCGGCGGCGTTCAATTCGCGGCCCAGCGCGTCGGCAAGGTGCTGCACATGGCGCGAGAAATCGGCCTGCATCCGCTTGGGCAGCTTGAGGCCCTGATCCTTCTCCAGCACCCAGGCGAACCCGCCTTTGCCGGATTGCGAATTGACGCGGATCACGGCTTCATAGCTGCGCCCAAGGTCAGCGGGATCGATCGGCAGATAGGGCACGCGCCAGGCTTCGTCATTCTGCGTCTCGCGCGCTTCGAAGCCCTTCTTAATCGCGTCCTGATGGCTGCCGGAGAACGCCGTGTAGACCAGCTCGCCGCCATAAGGATGGCGCTGGTGGACGGGGATGTCGTTGCAATATTCGACCGTCTCGATCACTCGGTCGATGTCGGAGAAATCCAGCTCAGGATCGACGCCCTGCGTGTAGAGATTGAGCGCCATCGTCACGAGGCAGCAATTGCCGGTGCGCTCGCCATTGCCGAACAGGCAGCCTTCGACCCGGTCCGCGCCCGCCATCAGCCCCAGTTCCGCCGCCGCCACGCCGGTGCCGCGATCATTGTGGGTGTGCAAGCTGATCACTGCGCTTGTCCGGTTCGGCAGGTGGCGGGTGAAATACTCGATCTGGTCGGCATAGATATTGGGCGTTGCCGCCTCGACCGTGGCGGGCAGATTGAGGATGATCGGATGTTCGGGCGTGGGGGCGAGCACCTCCATTACCGCCGCGCAGACCTCGATCGAGAAATCGAGCTCGGCGGTGGAGAAGGTCTCGGGCGAATACTGGAAGTGCCAGTCGGTGCCGGGGCGCTTGGCGGCCTCGTCGCGCATCACCTTGGCGCCCGCGACCGCGATGGCTTTGACCTCGTCCTTGCTCATGCGGAACACGATGTCGCGCCACGCCGGGCTGACCGCGTTGTAGAGGTGGACGATGGCTGCGCGCGCGCCTTCGAGACTGTCGAAGCTGGTGCGGATCAGATCCTCGCGGCTCTGGGTCAGCACCTGCACGGTGACGTCGTCAGGAATGTCGCCCGAACGCACCAAGCCCGAGATGAAATCAAATTCGGTTGCGCCTGCGCTGGGAAAGCCGACTTCGATTTCCTTGACCCCGATTTCCACCAGCAGATCGAAGAAGCGGCGCTTTTTCACCGCATCCATCGGATCGATGATCGACTGGTTGCCATCGCGCAGATCGGTCGAAAGCCAGCGCGGCGCGGTTTCGATCAGGCGCGAAGGCCATTGGCGGTCGGGCAGGTTGATCTGGCCGAACGGGCGGTATTTGGCGGCAGGATGCTTGAGCATGGGCATGGATTGAGGCTCGTCGCGGTAAGGGATGGGAAGCTGCGGCGGGTTACCCTTGGGAGCGGCGCCGCGCTGACCGTCGCGCGCGCGAGCCTACGCCCAAGGGCGCATAAGTCGAAGCAGCAGGAGTCCGGTCCGCGTCATGGGCTCCAGTCTTTGCCGATTATCCCTGAGCGCGCAAGCGGGGAATGTGCCCGCCTGCCGCGCCGTTACTCGACTGATTACCCGCAACGCGCGTCGCGGATCACGTTCTGATCATCGAGCATCAGGCTGAGGCGCGGGTTGGTGGGATCGGGGTTGATGAAGCCGGCGCTGCCATAGGCGACAAAGCGCAGGTTGTCGGTGCGGCCAAGCGCGGCAGCGATCGCGGCGCGGGTGGCCTGATCGGCGGGCTTGCCGATGAACGGGCCCATCAGGTTGGCGCCGCAGGTTTTTGCGGCGGGATCGGTCTGGGTGCCGGCAGCAAAGGCGCCGGGTGCGGCACCTGGGAGCGGCTCGGCGATCTTGGGCGTGGCGGTCGCCTCGGGCGCGGGGGTCGCGCCGGGGGTTGCGTTCTGGTTGATGCGCGCAGCAAAGCGGTCGGCATCATTGGCGGTCTTATCCGGCTCGGAGCCACAGGCTGCGAGCGTCAATGCGGCGAAGGCGAGGGGCAGGGCGACAAAAAACTTGGTGCGAGCGATCATGGTAGCTGTCCGTTGCGGATGAGTTGCGCCGTCTCAAGCGCGCTTTGCGTTATCGGATTATGACATTCTTGTCTGCCCTAACGCTTTGCTGGTTGAGGGCGGTTAGCGATGTCTGAGCCGATCCCCTGTTAGTTGATCCACCCGCGTCACCCCCATCAGCCGCATTCCGCGCTCGATCTCGTCCTTGAGAATGCCGAGCGCGCGTTCGACCCCGTCCTGCCCGGCCGCTGCCAGCGCATAGAGGTAGAGCCGCCCGCCCGAAGCTGCGGTGGCGCCGCTGCACAGCGCCTTAAGCACATGTGTGCCACGCCGGATGCCGCCATCGCAGATGATCTCGATCTCGCCGCCGACCGCATCGACGATCTCGGGCAGCTGGTCGAACGGCGCGCGGCTGCCGTCCAATTGCCGGCCGCCATGGTTCGAGATCATGATCGCGTCGGCCCCGATGTCGACCGCGCGGCGCGCGTCGGCGGCGCTCATCACGCCCTTCAATACAAAGGTGCCGCTCCATTGCTGGCGGATCGCCGCCGCGGTGTCCCACGTCATCGAGGTATCGAGCATGGTGTTGAAATATTCCGCGATGCTGACCGCCTTGTTGGTCCCCTCGCTGACATGGGTGTCGAGATTGGGCAGGCGGAATTTCTCGCGCAGCACATAATCCATCGTCCAGCGCGGGCGGGTGCCATAGCTCCAGATGCTGGCGGGCGTGAAGCGCGGCGGGGTGGTGAAACCGCTCCGCAGGCAGCGTTCGCGCTTGCCCGAAACGATCGTGTCGACTGTCAGCGCCAGCGCATCGAACTTGGCTGCCTGACAGCGCTCGATCATGTGGGTGTTCAGCCCCTTGTCCTTGTGGACATAGAGCTGGAACAGCTTGGGCCCGCTGGTTAGCGCCGCGATCTCCTCGATCGAGCGGGTGGCAAGGCTGGAAATGCCGAACCACAGCCCGAATTTCTCAGCAGCCTTGGCCACGGCCGTTTCGCCCTGCCAATGAAAGGCGCGCTGCACCGCGGTGGGCGAGAGCATCAGCGGCAGCGCCGACTTGCGCCCGAGGATGGTGCAGGATGTGTCGATGGTCGCCACGCCAGCGAGCACGTCAGGCACCAGATCAACACCGGAAAAGGCGGCGGTGTTGCGCGCCTTGGTCAGTTCGTCATCGGCCGCCCCGTCGATATAGTCGAACACGGGGAAAGGCAGGCGCGCCTTCGCCAGCTGGCGGAAATCATCGATATTGTGGCAATCGGACAGGCGCATGACGCTCGCGGCCTGCCCGATTGCCGGGACAGAGTCGAGGGGGCGTTACTGCTTTTCGAAGGCGACGCTGATGTCGAGTTCCACCACGTCGCTGACGAATGGGATGAAGGCATTGACCCCGAAGTCCGACCGCTTGATGCTGGTTTCGGCCTCGAAGCCGACGGTCGCCTTCTTGTTGAAGGGATTGGCTCCGGCGCCAGTGAATTCGGCCTCGAAGGTGACCGGCTTGGTAACGCCGTTCAGGGTAAGATCGCCGGTGATCGTCGCCTTGGTCTTGTCCTTGGCATCGACCTTCACACTCGTGGAGACGAAGCGGGCGGGCGCGGGGGCGGGGCCGAAGAAGTCGGGCTTGCCGCCGTCCTTACCTGCCCGCAGCAGGTGATCTGTGAGGCTCTTGCTCGCTGTGGTGACATTGGCGACCGGGATCGTCACGTCCACCTTTGCTGCCGCAAGATTGGCCGGATCGATCACCAGCGTTCCCGCAACATCGCCGAACAGACCGTAGTAATCGTTGAAGCCGAAGTGGTTGACCTCGAAAGCTATCAACGAGTGGTTGGGGTCTGTCGTATAGGTTCCGGCAGTGACCCGTGAGGGGTCCATCGCACCGGGCACTTCGGGCGCGCCTTGCGCGGTGAGTGCGGGGGCGAGCGCGGTGGTACCGACCGCGAGGGTGACAGCGGTGGCGGCGGCGGCAAGGGTTTTGCGGTTCATCGGGGTGGTCTCCTGTCGGTGCTGGAGACCATTACCCGATGCGCCGCGATGGTTCCACCCCGCTTGGCGCGAGCGTCGTCCGGTCAGTTCTTCGACTTGTCGACCAGCTTGTTGGCGCTGATCCAGGGCATCATTGCGCGCAGCTCGGCGCCGGTCTTCTCGATCGGGTGGGCTTCGGCCGCCTTGCGCGCGGCCTTCAGCTCGGGCTGGCCGGCGCGGTTGTCGAGCACGAAGTTCTTGACGAAGCGGCCCGACTGGATGTCGGCCAGCACGCGCTTCATTTCGGCCTTGGTCTCGGCAGTGATGATGCGCGGGCCGGTAGTGATGTCGCCATATTCGGCGGTGTTGCTGATCGAGTAGCGCATGTTGGCGATGCCGCCTTCGTAGAGCAGATCGACGATCAGCTTGGTTTCGTGCAGGCACTCGAAATAGGCCATCTCGGGCGCGTAACCGGCCTCGACTAGCGTTTCGAACCCGGCCTGGATCAGGTGGGTGATCCCGCCGCACAGCACCGCCTGCTCTCCGAACAGATCGGTTTCGCACTCTTCCTTGAAATTGGTCTCGATAATGCCCGAGCGCCCGCCGCCAACCGCGCTGGCATAGGCGAGCGCGACATCATGCGCGGCGCCGCTCGCGTCCTGATGGATCGCGATGAGGCAGGGCACGCCGCCGCCGCGGACATATTCGGAGCGGACGGTGTGGCCCGGGCCCTTGGGCGCGATCATGATGACGTCGATGTCAGCGGGCGCTTCGATCAGGCCGAAGTGGATGTTGAGACCATGCGCGAAGGCGAGCGCGGAGCCGGGCTTCATGTGGCCCTTGATGTCGTTCTCCCAGATCGCCGCCTGATGTTCATCGGGCGCGAGGATCATGATGAGATCGGCCCACTTGGCGGCTTCGGTGTTCGAGAGCACCTTGAACCCGGCAGCCTCGACCTTCTTGGCCGTGGCCGAACCTTCGCGCAGCGCGATTGCGACCTCGGCGACGCCAGAATCGCGCAGGTTCTGGGCGTGGGCGTGCCCTTGCGAGCCGTAGCCGACAATCGCGACCTTCTTGGGCTTGATCAGATTGAGATCGGCGTCGGCGTCGTAATAGACTTTCATCTTGGTTCTCTCTTGCAGATTGTATTCGTTGTATTTGTTCAGGCGCCTTGCGGCCCGCGCAGCATGCCGACGACCCCGGTGCGGCCGACCTCGACCAGCCCCAGTTCGCGCATCAAGGCGATGAAGCTGTCGATCTTGTCGGGCGGGCCGGTGAGCTCGAAGATGAAGCTTTCGGTGGTGGTATCGACCGGGCGCGCGCGGAAGATATCGGCCAGCCGCAGCGCCTCGACCCGTTTCTCGCCCGTGCCGGTGACCTTGATCAGCGCCAGTTCGCGCTCGACATGCGGCCCCGCCGTAGTGAGATCGGTGACCTTGTGGACCGGCACCAGCCGTTCGAGCTGCGCCTCGATCTGGTCGATCACCGACGGCGGCCCGTTGGTGACGATGGTGATGCGGCTGACCGCGTGGTCCTCGGTGATGTCGGCCACTGTGAGGCTATCGATGTTGTAACCGCGCGCGGTGAACAACCCGGTGATCTTGGCGAGGATCCCCGGTTCGTTGTCGACCGTAACGGCAAGCACGTGGCGCTCGGAGGCGGCTTCGGAAATTTTCAACGGCATTGTGTCCTCGCGCGCGCTCTCAGACCAGCGCCTTGGCTTCGTCGTCCATCGTCCCGTCGACCTTGTCGCCGTAGAGGATCATGTCGGTATGCGCCGCGCCCGAGGGGATCATCGGCAGGCAATTGGCATCCTGTGCGACGAGACAATCGACCATCACAGGCCCGTGATGGGCGAGCATGGCGGCGATGCCTGCATCAAGCTCGCTCTCGTCATGGATGCGGATACCCTTCCAGCCGTAAGCTTCGGCCAGCCGCACGAAATCGGGCAGGCTGTCGGAATAAGAATTCGAATAGCGGCTCTCATAGGTCAGTTCCTGCCACTGGCGGACCATGCCCATATATTCGTTGTTGAGGATGAACACCTTGACCGGCAGGCGATACTGGCTCGCGGTGCCCAGTTCCTGGATGTTCATCTGGATTGATGCCTCGCCCGCGATGTCGATCACCAGCGCATCGGGGTGGCCCAATTGCGCGCCGATCGCGGCGGGGAGGCCGTAACCCATCGTGCCAAGCCCGCCCGAGGTGAGCCACTTGTTGGGATCATCAAAGCCGAAATATTGCGCCGCCCACATCTGGTGCTGGCCGACTTCGGTCGAGATGATCGGCTTCTTCGCGCGAGTATGGGCGTAGAGCCGCTCGACCGCCTTTTGCGGCATGATCATGTTTGGATGCTTGGCTGAACGATCAGGATAGGCGAGACATTCGCGGGTGCGCCAGCCGGCGATCCGCGCCTTCCATTCGCCCAGATCGCGCGGAGTGCGGGTTCCCCAGGCTTCGATCAGCTGGCCGAGCACCGTGCCGCAATCGCCAACAATGCCCATGTCCACCGGCACCGTCTTGTTGATCGAAGAACGATCGATATCGATGTGGATCTTCGTCGAATCCGGCGAGAAGGCATCGAGCCTGCCGGTGACGCGGTCATCGAAGCGCGCGCCGATGCAGACCATAACATCGCACTTGTTCATCGCCATATTGGCTTCGAAGGTGCCGTGCATCCCTAGCATCCCGAGCCAGTCGGGATGGACGGAAGGAAAGGCGCCGAGGCCCATCAGCGTCGAGGTGACCGGCGCGCCGGTGAGATCCTGCAACCGGCGTAACAAGGTGCTCGCCTCGGGGCCGGAATTGATCACCCCGCCGCCGGTGTAGAAGATCGGCCGCTCGGCCTTGGCGATCAGTTCGATCGCCTCGATTATCTGCTCGGGCGGCGCGACCATCTGGGGGGCGTAACGGTGCGATCCGGGCCGCACGAAGGCGCGGCGCTCGGACGGGATCGCGATCTGCACGTCCTTAGGAATGTCGATCACCACTGGGCCGGGGCGACCCGTCGTGGCGATCCGGAACGCCTCCTGAATGGTCGCGGCAAGGTCAGCCGGGTCCTTCACCAGATAATTGTGCTTGGTGCAGTGGCGGGTGATGCCGATGGTATCGGCTTCCTGAAACGCGTCGGTGCCGATCAGCGCGGTGGGTACCTGCCCGGTGATCACCACCAGCGGGATCGAATCCATCCATGCGTCGGCAATGCCGGTGATCGCATTTGTTGCGCCCGGGCCGGAGGTGACCAGCACCACCCCCGGCTTGCCGGTGGCGCGGGCATAGCCCTCGGCTGCGTGGGCCGCGCCCGCTTCGTGGCGGACGAGGATGTGGCGGATGCGCTCATCCCCGAACAATTCGTCATAGATCGGCAGCACCGCGCCGCCGGGATAGCCGAACACGAATTCGACGCCCTGCTCGATAAGGCATTGCACAAGGATCGCCGCACCGCTGCTGGGGGCGCTGGGACTTTCTGCTTGGGCCGGCTTGCCGAGCACGGGGAACTCCATTGGGTTGGGCGGCAGCGCGGCGCGACAAGGCCTCGCCGATGCCTGACAACAAAAACCGGCCCGATGCAGGGGGGACTTGCATCGGACCGAGTGATCACGCCGCTATCGGTTAGATTCTGATAGGTCAAGCCTTAACTGCGTAATAATGATGCAAAACAAACGCCAATATCGATATTTTCGGATTCAGGCCCGAAGCTGAACCGCGGCCATTCCTCGGGTGTCTGGCGCCGAAACCAGGTGAACTGGCGCTTGGCATAGTTGCGGGTGGCCTGCTGGGCGGCGGCCAGCATAGTGGCCTCGTCGAAGGTGCCAGCGAGGAAGGCGGTGATCTCGGACACGCCGATGGCGCGCATCACCGGAAGATTGGGATCGAGCTCGCGCGCCAGCAACGCCTCGACCTCGGCCACTGCGCCTGCATCGAGCATGGCTTCAAAGCGCGCATCGCAGCGATCATAGACCCATTGGCGATAGGGCAGCAGCACCAAGGGGTGGAGCACGATTTCCTCGCCAATACCGCCCGTCTTGGCCATCTGCCAGTCGCCCAGCGTCACCCCGGTCGAGCGCTTGACCTCGAGCGCGCGGGCGATCCTCTGGGTATCACCCGGGTCAAGCTCGGCGGCGCGCGGCGGATCTTCCAGCTGGAGCTGCGTGTAGGCCGCATCATCGTCCAGCGCGCGCACCATGGTGCGCACATCGGGATCGATTGCCGGGATCGGCGCGATCCCTTCGAGCAGCACCTTGTGATAGAGTCCCGTCCCGCCGACAAGGATCGGCACCGCGCCGCTTTCATGGATATCGGCGATCTCGGCTTTGGCGCGGTTGGCCCAGGCGGCGGCCGAGCAGGGCTCGGCGCCGTCCCAGGCGCCGAACAGGCGGTGCTCGATCCCCTCCATCTCGTCCTCGGAGGGGCGCGCGGATAGCACGGACAGGTCGGCATAGACCTGCGCGCTGTCGGCATTGACAATCACGCCGCGCTGGCCGGCCTCGGCCAGTTCGTGGGCGAGGGCGAGCGCAAACGCGCTCTTGCCGCTGGCGGTCGGCCCTGCAATGAGCGCGACGGGGGATGCTGGAGAAGACACGATGCTCATTGCCCGGCTGATAGCAGACACAGCGACAAGGGAAACACGCCTTGATGCGCTGGCTGTCGCATTGCGGGCTGAGGGCGTAGCGCTGGCCACAGCCGATGTGCTGGCCGACAACGAGGTGCTCGAACTGCGCTTTGCCGAAAGCGATCCGCACACCGTGCTCGCCGCGATTGACCGCATTTTTGCGCCTGCCGACATGCTGGTGAGTCGCGGGGCGATCGACGTGCCGCAGGTGTTCGTCTCGGACATGGATTCGACCATGATCGGGCAGGAATGCATCGATGAACTGGCCGATTACGCGGGCCTCAAGCCGCAGATCGCCGAAATCACCGAACGCGCGATGCAGGGCGAGCTCGATTTTGTCGCGGCCCTGCGCGAGCGCGTCGCGCTTCTCGAAGGGCTCGAGGAAAGCGCGATTAGCTATTGCCTCAATGACCGGATCACCGCCACCCCCGGTGCGCGCACGCTGGTGGCGACGCTGTCGGGGCTGGGTGCGCGAACAGTGCTGGTGACGGGCGGCTTTCACCATTTTGCCGATCCGGTCGGCGCGATGCTCGGGTTTGACCGGGTGGTGGGCAACCGGCTCGAAGTCACCGGCGGCAAGCTCACCGGCGGACTGCTGGGCACAATCACCGACAGCGCGGCCAAAGCGGCGGTGCTGTGCGAGGAGGCCTCGGGCGGGCGCGTCAGCCTCGCGACCGGCGACGGGGCGAACGACATCCCGATGATCGAAGCGGCGACCTATGGCTTTGCCTATCGCGCCAAGCCCAAGGCGCGAGGCGCTGCCAATGGCCGGATCGATCGCGGCGATTTGACCGCGGTGCTCAGCCTGCTCGGCATCCCGAAGGCGGATTGGCGCGCAGGTTGATCGCAAGCGGAGCACAATGCATCGCAAAAAGGGTTTTGTTTGGTGAACCGAATCGGCTATTGACATGCATGTAAGCAAGTCGGGCTAAAAGTCGCCCATCTTGAAGGATGCAGTCGAATGACCCGATCAGCCCGTGATGCCTACACCCAGATGTTCGCCGACGACGGCACGGTGCTGCTGCACCCCGATCGTACGGCTGCGCGCTATCGTCCGCTGCGCGCGGTGCACAATTTCCAGAAGCTGATGAAGGACAAGGAAGACACCAGCCTTGTTTTCAAGATCTTCGAATCGCTCCCGTCTGCAAACTTCATGGAGCGCGTGCGCGACCTGACGCTCTCCAAGCGCGGCACCTTGCTGCGTCAGAGCGAGCCGACGCTTCCCGAAATCCTCGATGATCACGCTACCCTGCGCCGCACCCCCAAGGGTAGCCTTGCGCACGCCTATTGCGACTTCATGGAAGCCGAAGGCCTTTCCGCCGCCGGCCTCGTGGCCGAATTCGACCGTGTTGGCCGGCCCAAATATCCCGACCTTGTGGAGTGGTTCGTCAACCGCTCGCGCGACACGCATGATCTGTTCCACGTGCTCACCGGCTATGGCCGCGATGCGCTGGGCGAGCAGTGCGTGCTGCTGTTCACCCATGGCCAGTCGCCCAGCCAGGGTCACCTGCTGATCGGTTATGCTGGGGCGGCCAACATCAAGAAGCTGGCCAAGGGCAGCCGCGCTCCCATCTTCGGCGCCGTGCGCGAGGCGCACCGCACCGGCAAGGGCGCGCCCTCGCTGATGGCACAGCCAATCGGCCAGCTGCTCGAGCGCCCGCTGGAGGACGTCCGCGCCGAACTGCGCATTCCCGAACCGCAGGCCTATCGCGAATGTCACCGGGTCTGGAAGGCTCAAGGGATCAATCCCTATGACCTGCTCGCGAGCGAGAAGCTCGCCGGCGATCTGGTTGCGGCGTAAGGAAAGCATGGCGATGGCGCTGCTCGATCTTCCGTTGGTTGCCCCCGATCGCAAGGTGTCGGGCATCCGTCCGATCAAGGTGCTGCATCACTTCGGCAAGCTGGTCGAGGACAAGGAAGACACCGAGCAGGTGTTCCACATCATCGAAGCTGCCAAGGGCAAGCGCAGCCACCAGCAGGCGTGGGATTTCATCGGTTCGGAGCAGGGCCAGGGGTTCCTGCGCGATGAGGTGAATATCCCGGCGATGCTCGATGATCACGTACGCTGGGCCGATTGCGGGCCGAACAGCGTCGCGGCGCATTACATTGCTTTCATGAAGCGCGAGGGGCTCTCGGCCGCCGGACTGGTGGCGGAAAGCCACAAGTGGGCGCCGCCCGAAAGCCGCCCGCGCGATCTCACCCAGTGGTATTTCGATCGCCAGCGCGACACGCATGATCTGTTCCACGTGCTCACCGGCTATGGCCGCGACGCGCTGGGCGAGGCATGCCTGCTCGGCTTCACCTACGAGCAGAACCACAACCGCGGCATCCTGTTCATCACCTATGCCGGCGCGCGTCAGATCAAGAAGGTGACCGGCACCAAGGCACCGATTTTTGCCGCGATCAAGGAAGGGCGCAAGCTCGGCCGGGCGGCGGCGAAGATCTCGCATCAGGATATCGCCGCGCTGATGCGCGAGGATATCGGCGAAGCGCGGGCGCGGCTGAATATCGGCAAGCCCGACGTCTACCGCCAGTGCCTTACGATCCTTGGCAGTGAAGGGTTCCTCAGCGAGGACCTGACGCTAGGCAGCACGCCGCCGCAAGCGCAGCCGCAGGCCGCCTAAGCGCTCAGCGCAATTCCTTGCGGATCACCAGTTTGAGGCCCGACCAGGTCTCGTCGATTGCGCACACCTTGGTATCGACCAGCCCGAGCGGCAGGCAGACCTCGCGGATCGTATCTTCGGTGATGTCGGTTGGAAGTTTGGCGGCCTTCTTCGGCCAGCTGACCCAGATCTGACCTTCGGGCGAAATCTGGTTACGCAGCGCGGCAAGGTGTTGTTCGAGCACCGCGCGCTCGGTCACGAAGATGTGGGCGGCATCGATTCCCTCGGCTGGATCGGCGACAAACAGCAGTTCGAGCGCATATTCGTCGATCTCGTCAATCACATGCTCGGGCATGGCATCGAACCACACCCGCATCCCGTCACGCAGGGTGAGCTTCTTGACGAGCGGTGTGCCGGAATAGCCGGACACCGCCACGCCTAACCTTCCATCCATTCGTCGAAGAACCGATGGTTGGCCGCGCGCAAGTCGCTCAGCGCAACGCCGAGCACGGCATCGCCGCCCACGGTTCCGATGCGCTGGAATCCGATCTGCGCGGTCTCGGCATCGCGGGTACCCTTGGCAAGCGCTGCGTTGAGCGCGGCGACATCGGGCACGGTG